>DAOUBA010000001.1:0-1793 GCA_034432855.1 Anaerolineae bacterium
GAGCCAAAGTGGCCGATAGTGCCGGCGCCGCGCCCGCGCCACCTGGCGCCGTGAGCGTGCGCGCAGTCTTCGACGACGACCAGGTTGTGCCGCTCGGCAATCTCCATGATGGCGTCCATGTCAGCCATTTGCGCGCCCAGGTGCACCGGGATGACGGCCTTCGTCCTGGACGTGATCGCCGCCTCGACCGCCCTGGGGTCAATGCAATAGGTCTCCGGGTCAATGTCCACGATGACCGGAATGGCCCCGGCGGCGAGCGGTGCAGAAGCGGTGGCCGCGAAGGTATAGGCCGGCACGATGACCTCGTCACCCCAGCCGATGCCGGCGGCGCGCAGGGCGACCTCCATCGTGACGGTGCCGTTGGCCATGAGCACAGCATATCCCCCGCCCTGCATCTCGGCAAAGCGGCGGGCAAACTCGGCGCTCCGCGGCCCCGGGTAGGGGTAACCGCCCCAGCGACCCGATCTGACGACGGCGGTGACCGCTTCGACGTCGCGCTCGTCGAACACCGGCCAGGTCGGATAGGGTTCGGTACGGACGGGGTTGCCGCCGAGGATAGCGAGTTCAGGCATGGCGTGACCTCCGTGGATGGATGGTTGGCTGGTTGGTTAGTTGGCTGGTTGGTTAGTTGGTTGGTTGGTTGGTTAGTTGGTTGGTTAGTTAGTTGGCTGGTTAGTTGGTTGGTTACGTGCCGATTTGTCCGGCGCGACGGAAGAATTCGTCTTCCAGCGTCGGAACGACTTGATCGGCTTTCACCGCAGCGATGTACTGCGCCAGACAATCGGCCATCAGGCTTACCAGTTTTTGCCCCTTCTCCAGCGTCGCGGAGCGGGCGTCGCCCGCGTAATGATCGGGGTAATCGGCGTACCACCAGATGCCGGTGAAGATCGGCGGGAGGGCCTTCATACGTTCCAGCGGCAGGGCCGGCTGCTCAGGCACGCGCTCCATCCTCACTAGTTCGGGGTAGGTGCCGAAAATCATGCACGTCTCTTGCTCGCACGCATGTCCCCCGAACGAGGTGCTACGGAGCACCTCCCACTCCTTCTCTCCCTCTGGTGTCAGGCGCCGGAACGGGAAGTAGAGAGAATAGGGTTTTTGCTCCCACAGGGCGCTCTGGCCCAGGAAACCCATCAGGTAATTGTTGCCACCGTGCGAGTTGTAGACGATGATCTTTTTAAAGCCGTTACGCCCGATCTCGTCGAACACGCTCCAAAACAACTCGACCAAGAGCGTGGGCCTGATGGTGATCGTTCCGGGGAAGCAGCGCGCCTCATAGATTTGCCCAAAGTAGAACGGCGGAAAGACTACCGCCGGCTCCTCCGCCGCCAGGCAGGCGATCTTGTGCCCGGCCAGGTAGTCGGTACCCAGGGGCAGGTGCTCGCTATGCTTCTCGACCACCCCTGGCGCGATCACGCAGACGCCCGTCTCACGTACTGCGCGGGCAAAATCCGTCGCCGTCAATTGTTCCCACTGCATTGCCAATCTCCTCACTCGTCGTAACGCAACAACTTGGCGGTGGATTCGATTAACACTTGACGCACGGCCGCAGGCTGCAATCCACCCTGCTCCATCCCCAGCACCACGCCGCCGACGACCGGCGGCACGTGCAGCCGCACCAAGCGCGCGCCGGGCGCCACAGTATGAATTGTCTCGCGCATGACCTCGGCCAGCACCGGGCTGCCCTGGAAGAAACTGCCCGCCAGCACGACCTCGAACTCGAGCGGTTCGAAGCCCAACTGGCGGATGACGCCGATGGCCATGTCGGCCAACTCGCGCCCGGCCCACACGATCAG
>DAOUBA010000002.1:0-47352 GCA_034432855.1 Anaerolineae bacterium
CTGCGCGGCGGGCGCATGTAGCACTTGGGGGGAAGTGCTGACTGTCTCGTGCCCGGCGCTAAAGCACCGGGCTGAATAGGCAAAAGCCCCCTTCGGGGGCTGAAAATAAGCCCGGCAGGGCTTTCTTTGGCTCAGCCGTGTGCTTTGAGCACACGACGGCGCTCAATCAACGTTCGCCCCCCAAGACTTACATGCGCCCGAATTCATCGCGCTGGCACAGATTGCTGGGGAAACGGACACTCACCATTGCCGGGCAAATCGCTGACCACCCTGCGCGGAGTATCATCTTACGTCTCCCGCCGCAAAAACCGCTCCACCACCGTCGCTTCGCTGTGCAGCACCAGCCGGTCGCCGATCTCTAACTCCGCGTAGGGCTTGTCCCAATCCTCGCGCGTGGGGTGCGGGAAGATGTTGATCTCCGAACCCACAGCGGAGTGGCGCTCATCAATGAACGCCTGCCCCACCGGGTAGCCCTCCTGCCCTATCGCACACGAGGTCACATACCCCATCACCCGCCCGTGGTTGTCCACCACCACATCCTCCAGTTTGGGGATGCGCACCCCCTTGCGCCCGATGCGGAAGCGCACGACCACCATCTTGCGCTGGCGGGCGTGCTCGATGTAGGCACGCCGCCCGACGAAGAACGGCTTGTGCAGTTTGACGTAGCCGGCAAAGCCCGCGTCGTCGGGACGCAGTTCCAACGGTCCCGCCAACTCGTGACCGTAGAGCGGCAGGCCGGCCTCGATGCGCAGGCTGTCGCGCGCGCCCAGGCCGATGGGTTGCAGGCCAAAAGGCGCGCCCACCTCCATCAGTTGCTCCCACAGCGCAACCATCGCTTCCGCGCTGACGAATATCTCGAATCCCCGCGGCTCGCCTGTGTAACCGGTGCGCGCCACGATCAGGTCGAACGTGCCGCCAGGGGCGCGGCTTGAGGGGATGCGCGCCTCCATTGCCTCCGTGCGCTTGAGTCTCAACAACCGTGACCGCATCTCGGAGACATCGGCAGAAGCCGTATCGAGCAAGGCGAGCATAACGTCGAGCGAGCGCGGCCCCTGCACCGCGAGATCTCCCCAGCCGGGCCGCCCGTCCTCGGGATCGTGCAGGTTGACCAGTTCGGCCTGGAAACTGGCGCGCGCCCACGGGCGCTGATCGTCAATGCGCACTGCCCGCGCATTGACCGCCTGTAGCCAGGCCCAGTCCTTCTCCGCATTGGCCGCGTTCACCACCATCAGATAGCGTTCCGGCGCAACTCTATAGACCATCACGTCGTCCAGCACCGTGCCGTCGGGCGCCAGGAGGTACGAGTACTGGGATTCGCCGGGGCGCAGTGCGTTCACGTCGTTGGTCGTCACCAGGTTGAGGAAATAGGCCGCGTGCGGGCCCTTAATCTCCAGGATGCCCATGTGTGCCACATCGAACAGCCCCGCTGCCTCGCGCACCGCGCGGTGCTCGTCGCCGATGGAGGCATACCACAGCGGCATCTCCCAGCCGGCAAATGGGGCCATGCGCGCGCCATGCCGCACGTGCCAGTCGTAGAGCGGCGTGCGGCGCAGCGATTGCTCCTCCGCCTGGCTTCTGGCAGCGGAGGGCGCAAAGAGCGGCAACGGTTCACCGGCCGGCTCGGCGCAGTGCGGCGACGCAAGGCCCACAAAGTACGGCTTGGGCGATGGGCAGTCAAGACTTCGGAAGTCTTGGGAGACTTCCGAAGTCTCATCCACCGGCTGACGATCGCGCACCACCACCGGGCCTGGCAACTTGGCCCACAGGTCGCCGTCGTCGAAGCGTACGTGGCCGTCGGAGAGGGCGCGCAGCCACGAGACGACCCGCCGCGCGCGTTCCCTCGGCACGATCAACCGGTAACGCTCAAAGCCGGGACCGGGCCGCTGGATGAGGCCGTTGCTCATCACCTGCCCGTCACGCTCCAGGAGCGCCACCTTACGCCACTCGTCCGGCGCCAGATCGGCCAGGTCCACCGGCGTCAAGCACTCGACGAAATCGGCTGCCAGGGGCCCCTCGATCTCGATCACCTCGTAGCACGACCCGGGCGTTTCCGCCACCGGGTAGTGATTCGGGCGGCTGTGGCGCGGGAGTTCATAGTCCACCCCCGCCTGCGCCGCCAATTCGGCCACCTCGGCGCGCAACTGCTCCATCACGTCGAAATCAATCTTGCCACGATAGACAGGCCCATGCACATCGTCGTAGGTGAACGGCTCGATGGCCTGCATCGCGCGGGCGACAATGTCGGCGATGCGTTCCATTTCCGGCTCGCGCAGGCCGCGTTGGGTGACCCAGGGGGTACCGAAGCGCACGCCGCTGGGATGCACGTTCGAGCGATCGCCTGGGATGGGATTGCGATTGACGACGATGCCAATCATGTCGAGGATGGTCGCCAGCGTGTCGCCCATCAGGGGAGTGCCATCGCGGCTGCGCACCGTCTTACAGTCGAGCAACAGCAGGTGTGTGTCGGTGCCGCCGCAGGGGACGCGCAGGCCGCGAGCCTGGAATGCGCGGGCCAGCGCCGCAGCATTGGCGACGATCTGGTGCTGGAGGCGACGGAATTGCTCCGTGCACGCCAGGCGGAAGCAGACGGCCATCCCTGCAAAGTTGTTGACGTGTGGGCCGCCCTGCAGGCCGGGGAAGACGGCGCGGTCAATCTTCTGCGCCAGGCGCTCGTCGGTGGTGAGGATACAGGCCGCGCGCGGGCCGCACAGCGTCTTGTGCGTGGTGAGCGAGACCACGTGGGCGCGGCCCACCGGGTTACTATAGACACCCGCGACGACCATCCCGGCCACGTGGGCGATGTCGGCCAGGAGATAGGCGCCAACCCGGTCGGCAATCTGGCGGAAGCGCGCCCAGTCGGGCTGCCACGGGTAGGAGGTGTAGCCGGCGACGATCAGTTTGGGCCTGTGCTCCAGCGCCAACGCCTCGATCTCGTCATAATCCAGCCGTTCGGTGCGCTCGCTCACATGATACGGAACGACCTTGTACAGCCTGCCGGAGAGGTTGGCCGGGCTGCCGTGGGTGAGGTGGCCGCCGTGCGCCAGCGCCATCGCCATAATCGTGTCGCTGGGCTGCAACAGCGCCTGCATGACGGCAGCGTTGGCGGGGGCGCCGGAAAGGGGCTGGACGTTGACGTGAATCTGGTCAACGGGGACGGCTTCGGTGGCAAAGGCCTCGGCGCAACGACGGCGGGCCAGGGCTTCGATCACGTCGGCGTACTCGGTGCCGCGATAATAGCGCCGGTCGCCGTAGCGCCGGAAGAAAGCCAGGTAACTCTCGTAATCCAGAATCTCTTCCTCGGTCATCCAATGAGTATCGGGGTTTGGGTAGCCTTCGGCGTAGAGGTTCATCAACACCGAGCCCACTGCTTCGCGTATCGCTGGCGGCGCAACGCTCTCCGAGGGGATCATGATCAACTTGCGCGCCTGGCGCTCCTTCTCCAGTTCGATCAACTGGGCGACGGCGGGATCGAGCGTGGCGAGGTCGTCACGGAAGAGAAAATCTTCAAAAGACATGATTGCCTCCCAGGTGGTGCGTGTTCCGTGTCTCGTGCTGCGTGAAGGGACGGAACGCGCAACACGCTGGTTGGCATTGTACTCGCCTGCGCCTATCGTGTCAAGGCGGGCAGGGCAACTGCACGAAATGGGCTGAGAATTGGCGTCAAGATGATAGCCAGACGCTACGACAGCAAGGAGAGTGGCTTAGGCCTCAACGGGGCTTGCGCGAAGTGACAAACGGGGAAAACAAACCGCCGGGCGGTGGTCACTGCCCCGCTGCCCGGCGAATAGCACAAACGATGGAACTACGGCTCCGACGCCACGGGGATGGTGAACGAAAACGCGCTACCCTGACCCAATTTGCTCTCGGCCCAGATCTGACCGCCCTGCAACTCCACCAGGCTCTTGGTAATCGCCAACCCCAGTCCCGTCCCGCTCACGCTGCGCACCGCGGGGTCATCCGCGCGGAAGAACTTGGTGAAGAGGCGCTTCTGATCGGCGGGGGAGATGCCGATCCCGGTATCGGACACCGTGCAGAGCACGAATCCGTTCTGCTCCCCTGCTCCTGACTCCGGCCAGCGGCGCGCACGTACCGCAATGTGTCCCCCCTCGGGGGTGTACTTGCTGGCATTGCTCACCAGATTGGTCACGATCTGCACCAGGCGGCTGCGATCCCCCCGCACGAGCGGCAAGTCAGGCGGGACACTCACCTCCAACACCTGTCGCTTGGATTCGATCTGCCCATGGGTCGTGCGCACCACTTCGTCAATCACCTGAGCGATGGGCACGTTGCCGATTTCCAGCCGCAGGCGTCCGCTCTCGATCCGCGAGATGTCCAGCAATTCGCTCACCAGCGAGTTCATGTGGTTCACGTTCGCCTGCACCGTATCGAGGAACGTGCGCTGCATCTCGTTCAGTTCACCGCCTACCCCCTTGATCAGCAACTCGGTGTAGCCCTTGATCGAGGTCATTGGTTGCTTGAGTTCGTGGGAGACGAAGGAGATGAACTCGGTCTTGGCGTCGTTGGCACGACGCACTTCCTCGAAGAGCCGGGCGTTCTCGATGGCAATAGCCGCATGGTCGGCCAGACGGGTAACAAGGGACAGCCTTTCCTGGTTGAGCAAGCCCCGCCGCGAAGACTCAAGGGCAATGACGCCGATGATCCGCTCCTCCCGCCAGATCGGCACGGTCAACTGGGCCACCATACCTGGTGCTGCGGCCACATAATCTGCATCGCTTTGCACGTCCTCCACCAGTTCGGGCTTGCCCGAGCGCGCCACTCTCCCGATGATCCCTCTATCCAGCGTCCAGACCGTCGTCGCGTAAGCAGCGAACAGGTCCTGCGGATAGCCCCGGTTAGCCAGGAAGCGCAGGCCGCGCGAGCCATCGCCCGACTCTACCACGACGGCCACGAGTCCCACATCGGCACCGGTCATGCGCACCGCCCAATCCAGCGTGATCTCCATCACCTGCTTGTAGTCCAGCGTGGCGTTGAGTTCCCGGTCAATGCGCTGCATCACCGAGAGTTCCTCCACGCGGGCAGCCAACGCCTGATCGGTCTGGGTGAACAGGCGAGCGTTCTCAATGGAGATGGCCGCATCCGCTGCGAATGCCGTGAGCAGCCGTTCGTCTTCCTCGTCGAACGGCACGCCGTCGCGCCGGTTGACCAGTTCGATTGCGCCGATAACGCGCCCACGGCTGACGAGGGGCACGGCGATGATGGAACGAGGGACGGACTGGATACCGGGGTCACGCTGCCAACGCCGATCGCTTTGGGCGTCCTTGATGATGACCGGCTTGCCCTCCTCAATCACCCTGCCCACGACACCGGTGCCAGAGGGCAGGCGCATCCCCACCAAATCTTCAGAACTCGATCCCGCCGCGACTTCAAAGACCAGTTCTCCGGTGTCCTCGGCCTTCAAGATCAGCGATCCGGCCTCGGCCTGCAAGAGTTCGACCGCCTTGTCCATGATCAGGTCCAGCACGACCGGCAGATCCAGAGTCGAGGTAATGACGGTGCCCACCTCGTTGAGCACCGTCAACTGCCGGGCGCGCTCCTCCATCGCGCGATAGAGGCGTGCCTTGTCCAGGATGGCCGCGGCCTGATCGGCGATAGCGGAGAATATCCTGACCTGATCCTCCGAATAGGTCACGGCGGGATCGAAACTGGAGACGTTCATCACGCCGATCACCTGATCGCCGGCGTTCAAGGGCACCCCCATCCACGCCCGTCCGGGCTCGCCTCCAGGCGCGATCCCACGGTGCAGGCATTCCTGGGTGTAATCTTCGGTCACGATGGGGCGTCCAGTGCGCACGATCTCGCCTGTCAGCCCCACTTCCACCGGCCACTCGTCGTCGGGATACAACCGCTCGCCGTCCTTGACGTAGAAGGCGAAGGAAAGCGTCCTCTTCTCCGGGTTGTGCAGCGCGATGTAAAAGTTGTCGGTATTGAGCACGCGGCTGGTCTGAGCGTAGACCAACTCCATCAGGTCATCCACGTTCATCGTAAAGTTGACCGCCTGCCCAACCCAACGCAACACGTCCACCTCGGCCATACGCCGCTCCAGATCGCTGAAGAGACGCGCCTTCTCCAGTGCCACCGCCAGGTTAGACGCGAGCGACTGCAATACAGCCAGGTCATCTGTAGAGAAAGACACGCCATTGCGCTTGGGGCCCAACGTCAGCCAGCCGTGGCCCGGCACCGGGAGGAAGAGGGAAGAACGCAGGCTCTCCAACACCTCGCCTTCGGCCATCAGGTCGGCAGGAATGGGGCGGTCACGGTAGAGATACAGGCTTTGCTGCCGTCTGAGCATCTGGTGGACGAGCGGACTTTCTCTCGAAAAGGCTACGGAAGGGAACGGGCGGCTTCCAATCGCGTGCGGCACATGCGCGCGTTGGGGATCAAACAGGAATAGCGCAGCGAACTGCAAACGCCACCCCGCTTCCAAGGCCTCATCCAGCGCCTGCAGAACCGATGGCAGCCCGGTGATATCGGCCAGTTGGGCCGAGAAGCGGCTCACCACCTGCCGGTGATCCACGGCTGAGCGCAGGAAGACCTGGTCTGCTGCATGTTGCAGGCGATTCCATACGGGGTTCAGCAGCAACGCCACCAGGAGGACGAACACACCCAGGGCGAGAGGATGATTGGCCTGCAGTGCCGTGCCGAACAACTGACTGAGGAGGTAGATCACGAGAAAATAGACGCCGACGACCGCAACGATCAACAGCACATAGACGATGCCGCGTCCGACGATCAGATTGACGTTGAACAGACGCTGACGGAGGATGGCGTAAGCGATAGAGGCGGGAAACAAGACCAGCCACGGCAGCACAAAGACCATCGTCACGCCGGCATACACTCCGATGAGAAAGTAGACGGCTATCGGGCCAAAAGCCAACAGGCTGCCCAGCAGGATCGTGCGCGCCTGCAGGCGTACGATGGGCGATTCCGACCGGAAGCCCCGATAGACCATCATCCCCACGAAAGTGAAGGCCCCCGTACTGGCAAAGGTGAACGCCGCACGCCACGCAGCAAAGTAGGCGGTGGGATGCGCAAAGTCCAGGATGGTGAACTGATTGATGGCGGCAATGATCACGCCTGGCAGGTAGACCCCGTAGCGCAGGAAGGGGAAGCGCTCCACAAAGCGCGGCTGCTGCGGGAATACCAGCGCCAGGTGAGCCAGTACGCTACCAAGCAGAGAGACGGCGGTAATCCATACACGCGGAAACCAGTGCGTGGTGTAGAGGTCGAACAGCAGGCCCAGCCCTATGGCGACCGTCGCACAGAGCAGGGCGAATGCCTGCCCAGCGGGCTCGCGCCAGCGCGCCAGAAAGACCCATACGCCGATCCCCAGGTAGATCACGCCCAGGCCGTAGGGCAAGATGAAGTAGAGAAACAATAGACCGGAGACTTTTCCCAGGGCTTCCAAGCGCACGCGGACGGAGCGCAATGCACCATCCCTACCGCGCACTGTCAACCCGACAACGTCGCCAGGCTCGTGCCACGCCAACCGGCGCATCAATGCCCTGGTGTCCTCCAGCGCCTGGCCATCGAGCGCGACCAACTGATCGGGGCTGTGGAGGCCGGCGGCGTAACCGGCCCATGTCGGGTCGCCCACGTCGTTGACGACCAGCGTAGGCTCGGTGAACAGGCCGGGGAAGGGGGTCTGTACAGTGCGCCACGCCAGATAGGCTGCCAGCGCCAGAAGAACTGTCGCTATGACGAGCATCGCCGCGACAATCCCCCCCCACAAAGGCATTTTGTTGGGAGGTAGTGACGAGGTCAAGGGCTTACCTGCATCTCTCACATCGCTTACCCCGCACGCAACCTGTGCCTGCACACGGTTCTATTTTAGCATGATGGCGAATGCTTGACAATTCACGCCTTGTCCGCCCTACCCTTGCCCCTCCGGGGTCTCGAACTCTTCTCTGGTGATGAACTCGCCGCCCGTGATGTAGCGGGACACCAGGTTACGCTCCGCATCGAAATACAGTTCCACCTCGATCATCTGGAAGCAGCGCGTCTTGCCGCTGCCCAAGACCCCCTTGCGCACGTAATAGGCGCCCTCGGTGCTCTCATATTGCGGCGTCAGTTCACTCTCCAAATCCACCCGCACGGCGAGTTTCTCCTTGCAGCGCAGGCAACGGACGTACTCCCAATGCACACGCCCTTCATCCCCTTTCTCACCACCCACAAATAAAGCCCCAATCCTCTTTAGGATACCCATTTGCAGACTCCCCTTTCTTCTCTCTGGACCGGCGCTAGAAAGACAACAACAGGGACCGGCCATACGCGCCGGTCCCTGCAACTCAAGCCCCTCCGAGCGACAATGGAATGCCTTAACACTCGCTGTACCCGCAGGCATAGCAATGGCGACAGCCCTCCTCGTTCACCACCGCCGCGTGGCCACACTCCGGGCACAGGTCGCCAGCGGGGAAGAGCGACAGTTGTTCGGCGCGCTCCTCCTTTTCCTCCTCGGGCGGCTCGATCATTCCCAGATGCTCGGCCAATCCCTGCGCCACACCGTCAGGCAGACTGCGCACCCGGTCGCGGCCAAAGCCCAACGGCCGTCCGCCGCCGATACCTTTCAATTGCTTCACTACCTGCTTGAGCCGGCGCGTCGCCGAGAGCGGCGAGGGGATGCGCAGCACGAGTGAGATCAACCGCCCGATCGCCTCCGCCACCGCTGCCGTGTCCGAACCCGCCTTGCCCACGTTCAGGAACACCTCGAACGGCTCGCCGTCGCCGTTGGAGTTGATGGTGAGATAGGCCGTACCCAACGGGGTACCCAGGTGATAGGTCACCCCTTCCAGGCGATGCGGGCGCGGGCGTACAGTCGTGGATATCGGGGGTTGCGCCGGCTGGGGTTGCTGCTTGGCCTGGCGGGTCGCCTCCGTCTCCAATACTTCTTTTTCCCGCGAGCCGGTCACGTATACCGTCAACCCCTTGCAGCCCAACTCCCAGGCCAGGCGAAAGGCGCGTGCTACGTCGTCGGGAGTGGCAGTGGAAGGGAAATTGATCGTCTTTGAGATACTCGCGTCCACAAATGCCTGGAGTGCTGCCTGCATACGCACATGCTCCTCGGCGGAAATGTCGCTCGCCACGACAAAGACCTGCCGAATATGCGGGGGCACCTCTTCCACCGCCTGGCAACTGCCAGTGAGAACCACCTGCTGGATGATGCGCTCCTGCGTCTCCTGATCCAGGCCGGCCTGCTCCAACGCCCGGAGGAAAAGCGGGCTGGTATAGCGCAACTCCAGGTCCTTGCCGTTGTCGTTTACGTGGCGCACGTAGGCCAGTGCAAACACCGGTTCACAGCCGTAGGCCTCGCAATTGGCGACGGTGGCGATGGTGCCGGTAGGAGCCACCGTCGTCTGGGCAGCGTTGCGGATGCCATGCCGCCGGATGCCGGCGATAATCGCGTCCCAATCCAACGGCGGTCGCCCCCACTTCCGCAGCCGCGTGTAGGGGGTGAGAGGCCGGGGCGGCGTCCAGCGCAGGTTCTCGAGGTCGTAGATGCTGCCCTGGATCGCCGGGAACGGCCCGCGCTCGCGCGCCAACTCGATGCTGGCGCGCATGGCGTGATAGCGGATGAACTCCATCACCTGGGCCGCCAACTCCTGGGCCTCCTCACTGCCATAGCGCACACCCAGGCAGTACATCAGGTCGCCCAGGCCCATGATGCCCAGGCCGATGCGCCGTGTACGCTGCGCCGCCTCCCTCAACTGCGGCACCGCCGGCACATAGGCGTTGGCGTCAATCACGTCGTCCAGGAACCGGGTTGCCTGCTCGACCGTCTCGCGCAATTGCTCCCAATCCACCGCCGGGTGGCCGTTGTCGCCATAGTGCACATGGCGCGCCAGGTTGATCGAGCCCAGGCAACAGTTCTCGTAAGGTAAAAGGTATTGTTCACCGCAATTGTGAACGTAGAAACCATTCGCGTCAAAAGCGTGGACCCCCGGCACCCTGACATCGTAGACAGGCGCCCGGCCACGCAATTCGATGGAGACAACCTCATCCACGAAGCGCTCCCGATTCATCCTCCTACGGCACGCTTCCAGCCGCTCCCGGAGACGGCTGGCTTTCTCCTGATCCGTAAACCCGATCCGGGCAGCAAAGCATTCCAGATTGTCTCCCCTAATGACCAATTCGTGCTGCGCCTGAGTGACGTACTCTCGTCTGCCTCCTTTGCCGTCCGGCAACGTCGAGTGACCGGCTGCTCGCCGCCCCTCATAGAGCGTTGCCACGATACCTAACCGATGCAACATGCGCTGGACGGCTTCCAGCAACGCCAGGTTTGACTGGGCCAGCCGGACCGAGACGCCCTTTTTCTGGTCGCCCACTACCGTTCCGTCGGTATCGAACAGGCCACGCAGGAATCCTTCGTGGAATGCACTGCTCGTCTGCTCGATCTCCGACGAAACGCCCTTGAACTGTTCGGAGAGACCAAAAGCATGCGCCAGGTCATAGAGGGCTTTCAAACGGGCCTCTTGGCGATTCACTATCCACGTAAAGCCCTGAAAGTCGGCGCGATGAGGCAAGGTCATGACAATGCGCTCCACCTCACGGCGAACGGACACTGATCCCGGACCTTCTCCCCAAATGGAAATAATCGCCCGGCCGGGAGTAATCGCCCCATCCCCCACCAACAATCCCAACAGGAATCCTTCTTCCCAGGTGCCCCGGCCCTCCCAAGAAGCATCGCGATGTTCACCCAACAGAACTCTGTCGCCGATCCGAATATCGCCAGCACGCCGCCATTCCGATTCCAACACGTGGCGGGTCATCCGGGTCACAACCCGCAATGGGTGATCGGGCGTGACGGCGATGTGGAACCCCTGCCGGGTACGTACCTCCATGATTTCTCGCTCACCAGTGAAGAAAAAACCCTCTGCAGAAGTAGGATGGTAGCGACCGTTGACCAGAAGACGGACCGGTTTACCGAGAATCTGTTCAATCTGAGCAGGGCCATGGTCGGTAACGACCCAGGTGCTTCCCAAAACACACGGATTGGTCGCCTCATATTCCCCTAGGTGCGGGCAGGGATTCTGCCGGTTGGCGGTATCCAGGAAGAGCACACCCGGTTCTCCGTTGCGATGTGCGCCGGCCACGATCTCGTCGAAAATCTCCCGCGCCCGTACTGTCTTCCATACCTTGCCGTCCTGGGGACTGACCAGGTCAATCATGCCATCGGCTTCCACTGCCCGCATAAAGGCGTCGGTCACGCCGACAGAGATGTTAAAGTTGGTGATGGCGTGCTCGCTGCGCTTGCATTGGATGAACTCGTGGATGTCGGGGTGGTCCACCCGCAGCACGGCCATATTGGCGCCGCGCCGGGCGCCCCCCTGGCTGACGATCTCACAGGCAGTATCGAAGACGCGCATAAAGCCGACCGGCCCTGTGGCCTGGCCGCCGCTGGAACGGACGATGGCCCCCTTCGGACGCAGCCGGGAGAAGGAGAAACCGGTGCCGCCGCCGGTCTGCTGGATCAGCGCCATGTCGCGCAGCGTCTGGAAGATGCCGTCGGGCTCGCGGCCCATATCGTCGGAGATGGGGAGCACAAAACATGCAGCCAACTGCCCCAGTGGTGTACCCGCGCCGGTAAAAGTCGGCGAGTTGGGCATAAAACGCAGACCGGCTACCAAGTCGTAAAAGATGGCCTCGGCCTCTGCCACGTTCCCGCCCCATTGCTCCTCGACCGCAGCAACGTGGGAAGCGACGCGATGAAACATCTGCTCGACTCTCTCGGCAGGCTGACCATCCGGCCCTTTGCGCAGGTAGCGGCGCTTCAAGACCGCCAGTGCGTTCTCGGTCAATTGCACCTCTGGCGGACGTGGCTGCTCTGTCCGCACCCGCTGCCTAACCGGCGAAACCGCCGTTGGCTGAGCCGTCTTCAACATCGAGTTCCCCCTTTGTCAGATGGTTTTGGCTTACTCACGTTCACCAAGCAAACGGTCAATCTCTGCCCGCACCGCCTCCAGGTCCTCCAGCCCCAGATACACAATGGCGTAGCGGATGTAAGAGACCGGATCCAGCCTCTTGAGTTCTTCGATCACCAGATCGCCGATCACGCGGCTAGAGACCTCTGCTTTGCCCAACTGGCGGATGTGGTTTTCGGCCAGGTCTGCAAGCCGCTCCAGGTCATCGGCGGAAACGGGCCGCCGCGCACACGCGATACGCAGGCCGGAAAGCAACTTTTCGCGGTCGAACTCCTCCCGCCGGCCATCACGCTTGACCACCAGCGGTGTGGTCAGGATCGCCCGCTCTACTGTAGAGAATCGGCGATGGCACTTGTCACACACTCGGCGGCGGCGGATTCCGCGTGCATCATGGGTGGTGTCAATCACCCGCGTGCGAGCGCTCCCACAATACGGACACTTCATCGCTCTGCTCCGGTTCAGGCAGGGTCATCGAACATGCCAGATATGGGGGTTAGAGGAAATGAGAACCCCATATCTGGGGGGATTCACGGCGCACAGATTATACCACGACCTGGTACAGCCCACAAGCGAATTATCGGCGTGAACCTTAAAAAACGCGCCGGGTGACAGAGGTTTAAGGATTGAGTAGGGGCAGGGTGACCCTGCCCCTACTCAACTGCACCGGCGCAGGAACGCCGGGATCTCCAGGTCGTCCTTGTCAAAGGCGGGCACAGGGAATTCGACCGGCTCGCTGATCGGCACGGCCACACGCGCGGTACGCGGGCGAGGAGTATCCGTTCCATCGAAGCCAGTGGCAATGACGGTGATGCGAACCTCATCGCCCATGTTCTCGTCAATGACGGCGCCAAAGATGAGGTTCACATCCGGATGCGCGGTCTGTTTGATGATCGAGGCTGCTTCATTGACCTCGAACAGGCTCAGGTTAGTTCCGCCGGTGATGTTGAAGAGGATGCCGCGCGCCCCGTCAATCGTGATGTCGAGCAAGCGGCTGGAGATGGCCTGCTGCGCCGCCTCGACCGCGCGGTTCTCGCCGCTGGCGCGCCCGACGGCCATCAACGCCGCGCCGCCCTCGGACATGATCGTGCGCACGTCGGCAAAATCCAGGTTGATCAGGCCGGGCACGGTGATCACCTCCGAGATACCCTGGACTCCCTGACGCAGCACATCGTCGGCCAGCGAGAACGCCGCCTGCAGGGTGACCCGCTTGTCGGTGATCTCGAGCAGCCGGTCGTTGGGGATGACGATCAGCGTGTCCACCGCCTGCTTGAGCTGCTCAACCCCGAGCCGTGCGGTCTCGGCGCGTACGGCGCCCTCCCAGGAGAAGGGGCGGGTGACGACGCCGATGGTCAGCGCACCCATCTCCTTGGCAATGCGCGCGATGACCGGCGCAGCACCGGTGCCAGTGCCGCCGCCCATCCCGGCGGTAACGAACACCATGTCAGAGCCCTGAAGGACCTGGCACAACTCCTCAGACGACTCTTCCGCCGCCTTCCGCCCCAGTTCGGCGTTCCCCCCCACGCCCAGGCCGCGCGTCAACTTGTCGCCGATGCGCACGCGCTTGGGCGCGTTGGACAGCATGAGCGCCTGGGCATCGGTGTTGATGGCGATAAAATCAACGCCGCTCAGCCCCTCGGCGATCATGCGATTGACGGCGTTGCTGCCGCCGCCTCCCACGCCGACCACTCGAATCTGTGCATAACTTTCCGTCTGTACTGGTTTCTGCATGTTGTTCCTCCTGTGCAATGGAATACCAAATCACCAATGTTCAGCCGGGCAGGAAGGCCCGTAGCCAGTTCAAGAAACGCCTGCCTGCAGATGGGCCGCTCTTGCGCAAATGCGGTCGCGCATCTACCGTCAACCCCCACCCCATCAATCCGGCGCCCACCGCATGAGCGGAGTTCGAGATCTGATCCACCAGGCCATCGAGTCCCTCCGGTACGCCGATCCGCACCGGCAACCCGAGCACGTCACGCGCCAATTCCTGGATACCCAGAAGTTGCGCCGTGCCGCCGCACAACACGACCCCTGCCGAGAGTAGCCCGTCATACCCTGATCGCTTGATCTCTTGCTGGATCATCGAGAGAATCTCTTCCACCCGCGCTTCGATGATCTCGGCCAGTTTCCAGCGCAGCACGACCTGCGGCACCCCGCCGCTGATCGCCGGCACGGTGAAGCGCTCTTCCTCCGACACCTGGGCCACACGGGCATGGCCGTGGCGAATCTTGATCTGCTCGGCGGTGGCCGGGGGCAGCCGCAGGCCAATGGCGATGTCGCCGGTGATGTACTCGCCGCCGATACCGAGTGTGACCGTATGCCAGACCGTGCCATCAATAAAAATGGCGACATCGGTGGTGCCGGCGCCAATGTCGGCCAGGACGACGCCCATCTCGCGCTCGGTCTCGGTCAAGACAGCGCCGCCGGCAGCGATGCTCGCCAGCACCAGTTCGTCCACCTCGACCGCGGCCCCTTCCACACACTTGATCAGGTTCTGGATGGCGGTGGTGGCGGCAGTGACAATGTGAGCCTCGACCTCCAGGCGAAAGCCGTGCATGCCCACCGGATCGCGCACACCACTCTGCCCATCCACCACATAGCCGCGCGGGATAACGTGCACGACCTCCTGGTTGTGCGGCACAGCGATAGCGTGCGCCGCGTCCAGCACCCGGTCCACGTCCTCCGGCGTGATCCCCTGTTCGCGGCGTGAGACACCCACCACGCCGCGGCTGTTGAGCGATGAAATGTGCGTGCCGCTGAGGCCCACATAAGCACGCTCGATCTTGTAGCCCGACGTGCGCTCAGCCTGCGCCACCGAGGCCGCGATGGCCGCAGTGGCCTCTGCGACGTTGACCACCACTCCCTTGCGGATGCCGTGCGCCGGCACCAGGCCCACGCCGATCACGCGAACAAGCCCGGTGTCATCCACCTCGCCCACCAGGGTGCATACCTTGCTGCTGCCTACATCTATGCCGACGATGGTGCGTTCCACGGACCCCTCATGTACATTACGGAATACGCACTACGGGATACGTGTTCGTATTGCGTATTGCGTATTCCGTCTTACCAATCATTGACCACCGAATAGTATGGCGCATCGGGAAAACGCACGTCCACAAAGCGAGGCGTGATCCCGCGCGCCTGCAGGTCTGCTGCCAACCACTCCAGTATTTGCAGTCGCCGGCGCATTCCCGGCCCCTGCCCGACAAAGACGCGCCAGCCACGTGCGTCGGTCAGCAGTAATCCGCGGCCGGGTATGTATTGGAGCGTCGGTACGATGTCGGCGCCGCTCGCCCACAATTCCGCCAGGGCAACGCGCACGCGCTCATCGAGCCGACCACTCCCATCGCGCGGCAGCGGACCTTGCACCAAGAAGCCTTCCGCCAGTGCCCCCTCGGCCGGAAAGACGACACCCTCGACGTCCACCCACCACAATTGTCCGTTCTCATCCCACATCGTCTTGGGCTGCCGCTCGACGACAGCGATAGCGCAGCGCGCAGGTAACCTGCATACCACGTCCACGCTCGCAAGATTCGGAAACGCCGCCAGGATATGCGTTTCAATCTGTGCCGGACGCGCCCACAGAATGTGCAGGCCCTGCAGGCCGCTGGCTCGAAAGACCTCCTCAGGCGAGACGCGCACCGCGCCGGTCACCTCCGCGTGGTAGACGTAGAAACGGTCGTCGAGCCCGACCCACAGCGCCGTCGCCGCCGCTACAACAACCACCGACACCAGCACGAATCGCGCCCAATGCCAGGTCGCGCCTGGAGCCGCTGATGCACGTTTCGTCCACACCCGCCCTCGCACCATCGCACTCGCCGTCTCGAACCGCCGTTTTTTCTTTCGTTGTCGTCTGGGTCCGGTCATCTGTCACTCGGGCGTGTTCTATCTGCCTGATCGCGCTATAGAAGGCGCGGCTACTCCCTGGGTTCAGCCGGTTGGTACGAGGTCTCCGAACGTTCTTTGTCCTGGTACCGCTCGATCGCCAACTCGATCAACCGGTCAATCAACTCCGGATACGAGATGCCGCTGGCTTCCCACAACTTGGGGTACATGCTGATGGCGGTGAAACCCGGAATCGTATTGAGTTCGCCCACGTACAGCTCGCCGGTCGTACCGGAAAGCAGAAAGTCGGCCCGCGCCATCCCAGCGCAGTCAATCGCCTTGTAGGCGCGCACGGCCAGGTCGCGCACCCGCTCAGTCAACTCGGGCGAGATCGGGGCGGGAATCAACAACCTGGAGGCATCCTCGCCAGTGTCAATGTATTTGGCTTCGTAACTGTAAAACTCGCGGCTGGGGATGATCTCCCCCGGCACGGAAGCGATGGGATCGTCGTTGCCCAAGACGCTCACTTCGATCTCGCGTGCTGCAGGGACAGCGGCCTCGACCAACAATTTGCGGTCGTAGCGCGCCGCCTCGGCCAATCCTGCCGCCAGCCCGGCCCGGTCGTGGCACTTGCTCACGCCGACGCTGGAGCCCAGGTTGGCCGGCTTGGTAAAGGCCGGGTAACCCAGTCGCTCTTCGATCCGATCCATCACGCCCTCGGGATCGGCGTCCCACTCCTTGCGCTTCAGCACCAGGTAATCGGCCACCGGCAGGCCGTGCGCTTTCATCACGTCCTTGAATATCGCCTTGTCCATCCCCACTGCCGAGGCCATCACGCCGGCGCCCACGTAAGGGATGCCGGCTAACTCCAGCAACCCCTGGACGGTGCCGTCCTCGCCGTAAGGCCCGTGCAGGACAGGGAAAACGACGTTGAGTTCCGCCAGCCGCGTCGCCTGGATGACGCGCTCCGTGTCTTCGAGCCGCATCAGGCCGCGCCGGGAAGGGTCGCCTAAGAGCGCCACCGGTTGGCTCGCGCTCACGTCGCCCGCCATCAGCGCCTTCATCGGGTCGCCGGAGGCAATCCAGCAGCCCTCTTTAGTGATGCCGATGGGCACGACCTCGTATTTTTCCTTATCCATCGCGTCCATCACCGAACGGGCCGAGACGAGCGAGACTTCGTGCTCACCGGAACGGCCGCCAAATATCACGCCGACTCGAATCTTTGCCATCTACCAACCTACCAATCACCTATCAACTCGATCTCCAACTCCAAATCTATCCCGAACTGCCGCAAGACTTGGGACCGCGCATACTCGATGAGTGCTAATACATCAGCCGCTGTTGCTCCACCAGTATTCATAAAAAAGTTGCCGTGCAATTCCGAAATCTGCGCCCCGCCGATGCGATAGCCCCGCAGCCCGGCCTGCTCGATCAGATAGCCCGCGTGGCTGCCAGGGGGGTTCTTGAACGTTGAGCCCATCGTCGCACCGGACGGGTGTTTTGTCCTGCGCCATTCCAGAATCTCCGCGGCCCGTGCCGCCAGTGCCTGTGGATCACCCGCCTGTAACCCAAACTTCGCCGTCAACACCACATGCCCCCCTGCCCCCTTGCTTCCCTGCTCCCCTGCTCTCTTAATCCGGCTCTCCCGATACCCGAACTCGAACCACTCGTTCGGTCTTTCCGTAATCGTGCCGTCTGGCTCCAGCACCGTGGCACTGGAAAGCACCCCGGCGATGTCACCGTCGAACGCGCCGGCATTGCCCACAACCGCGCCACCGACCGTCCCCGGAAGGCCCGCCGCCCACTCCAGCCCGGCCAATCCACGCTCGACCGTTTCACGGGCCAGCGACGACAGCGAGGCCCCGGCTTCGGCGCGTACACGCTCGCCTGTGAACTCGACTTCCGCCGCCTTGTTGACGATCACGAGCCCTCGGACGCCCGCATCGGCCACCAGGACATTACAGCCGCCGCCCAGGAGCATCCACGGCACGCCGTGTTCCCGCGCCAGCCCCACGGCCCGCACGATCTCATCCACGCTCTCACAGACGATCAGCAGGTCCGCCGGCCCACCCACACGCATCGCGGTGTAGGCCGAGAGCGGCTCGTCGCGGCAGGCGCGCGGGCCCAATGCCGCAGCCAGGACTTCCCAACCGGAACCGATGGTCACCTTGTTAATCTTGACAGTTGCCACAGTCTTAAGTATAATATAATTAGCGCGGTGACCTGGCCCCCCCACGGTAGCCACTCCGTGGAAGCGTGCCTGGTTGTGGGACGAAAAGTCTCCCCGCGCCGTTTCATTTCAGCAATCCGATCTTTCGCCGTCAGCGCAAGCCAATACAGTAGGCCGGTTTGTGCGCTCGACCTTGTTGCTTTGATCCACTGTCAGGCTCATATCTAGCCGGCCTCACCGCTAGACTTGCAGACTAACGACCATCCATCTCCCGGATTTTCACCAGCCGCATCTTGAGCGCCAGCACTTCGCACTTGAATTCCTGCCGGGCGCGCTTGCGCCGGCGCAACCCCCTCAGTCGCCCCACTCTACCGCTTTTCCCAATCTCTGCCATTCTCTCCCTTCTCCTCGTGTCACTCCACCGCTTTGCCGTTCCGCAACACTTCGATCAGCCACTCCCCCACCCTATAGCCGTCGCCGGCACCCAGGGTGAGCACCACGTCGCCCGGACGCACCTCGGTGCCCAGCCAGACCAACGCCTCGTCCAGCGAAACGGCGCAACGGGCATCGGGGTGGCGCATCGCGGCGGTCACGTCGGCGCTGCGCACGCCCAAAGTGTCCGTCTCGCGGGAGGCATAGATAGGCAGCACGACGACGTGGTCGGCCACGCCAAAGGCCTCGGCGAACTCGGCCAACAACGCTCTGGTGCGGCTGAAGGTGTGCGGCTGCCACACCGCCCACAGGCACCGCTGCGGGAAGCGCTCGCGCGCCGCCTGGAGCGTGGCGCGGATCTCGGTCGGGTGATGTGCGTAATCGTCCACCACAGTCACGCCGCCGACCTCTCCCTTGATCTCGAAGCGCCGTCCCACCCCGCGAAACTCGGTGAGCGTTGCTCGCGCCATGCGGAATGGCACGTCAAGGAAGTCGGCCACCGCCAACGCCGCCATCGCGTTGGAGGCATTGTGTGCGCCGGGCAGACGCAGCCGCACCAGCCCCAACACCTGACCTTTATGTGTCGCCAAAAAGTCCACGCCTCCGGCAAAGTTGGGGCGTATCTCTTCGGCGCGCCACTCGGCCCCCGACCCCAGCCCATAGAATACGACCGGCGTCCCGGCGCTTCGGCACTGCTCACCCAATTGCCGCGCCGTCGGATCGTCCCAACACACTGTCAGGAGACCCTCGCGCGGGACGAGCGCTGCAAATGTCTCGAACGCGGCCCGAAAGTCAGCAAATGTCGGGTAGCAATCAGGATGATCGTGTTCGACATTGGTGATGACGGCAGTGGCCGGCTTCAGGCTGAGAAAGGTGCGATCATATTCGTCCGCCTCGATGACGAACAGATTGCTCCCACCCGCGCGAGCATTGGTTTCCAGCCCGGCGATCATCCCGCCGACGATGAAAGTCGGGTCGCGCCCGGCTTGCAGCAAGATGCAGGCGATCATCGCCGTCGTGGTGGTCTTGCCGTGCGTGCCGGCCACCGCCACACCGAACTGCCCATCCATCATCTGCCCCAGTAATTCGGGCCGTTTCAACACCGGGATACCGGCCTCCTGTGCCGCCAGCACCTCGACGTTGGAGGGTGGCACCGCCGAAGAGATAACGACCATGTCGGCTCCGGCAACGTTTTCGGCGCGATGCCCAGCAAAGACGCGAGCGCCATCGCGGGCGAGTGCCTCGGCCACCGGCGAGAGTTCCTGGTCGGAACCGGAGACCTCTGCACCCTGCTCCAGCAGCACGCGGGCAACGGCCGAAAGCCCGGCCCCGCCGATGCCGACGAAGTGTACACGCTTACCACGAACTTGTAATGACATATCCGGTCTTCTTTACGTTCGGGTTCTGAGAACCCTCCTACAACCGTCAGAGGAACACAACGAGCACGAACACGAACGCTGCTGCCACTGCGATGTACAGCGCCACGTTCGATCGCGCTACCACTTCCGGCGGCAGGTACGGCAACACACTGCGCACGGGGGAGTTGGGCGGAGGCGGCTCGACCCCCCCAATCCCCTGCACACCAGGGGTATACACGATCTCCATCACAGGTTGGCCCTTCCTATCAAAGACGGGGTTTCCGACAGCATCAACCTTCTGTTGCTCAAACCAGGTCCCCTCAGGAACACCATAGCGCGCCGCGTTGAGAAATGAGAGCAGTGTGCCGATGACAAGAAAGCCATTGATCAAGCCCAGGAAAAAGCCCAATAAGACGTCCTGCAACCGCTCACGGGCGACCTTGGCTCCAAATCTGGCGACGATGGAAGGACTGGCATATCCGAATATCGCAATGATGAGCAACAACACGGCGCGCGTGTAGAACTGGCTCGGCCGTGGCATACTGTTGAACAGCACCCTGAGCGGGCCGATAAAGTTCAGAAAGACATGCTCGATGAACAACGCCAGGATGACGCTAAAGACGACGATGATCTCCTTGGCCCACCCACGCAGGCTGCCGATCACGGCAAACAAGAACAGGAAACAGATAAACACGGTGAGTAACGGGATCATCTACGATCTCCTTCAGGGCCGCGCTGCGTCAGCGCCAACAGTTCATCCGCCAGCCGCGCCGCTGCGTCGGGACGGGCCAGCGCTCGCATATGTTCCCTCATCACCCCCAGCATCGGGGGATCGTTCAACAGCCCCTGCACGATGGGGAGCAACTCTGCGCCCATTCGTTCATCGTCCAACCGTACTGCCGCGCCCTGGCGCACCAGCCAATCGGCGTTGACGCGCTGATAGCGCCAGGCGTGCGGGTATGGCACGAGCACCGCCGGCAACCCGAACAGCGGCAACTCCCCCAGCGTCGAGGCCCCGGCCCGGCAGATCGCCAGGTCCGCCGCCGCCAGCGCCGCGCCCATCTGCTCGTGTAAGTAGGGAAAGGCATGATAACGCGGCTTCAGCCATCCCGGCAACCCCTCGCGCCGCTCCTGTACCCATGGCCAATCGAGTTCCCCACTGATGTGTACAACCTGCGCCATTTCCAACAGCGGTTCCAGATTCTCGCTCAACGCGCGGTTGATGCTGCGGGCGCCACGGCTGCCACCAAAGACCAGTAACACCGGCTCGTCGGGCGGTAGCCCCAATTCCGCCCGCGCCTCCGCCCGACTTGACCGTCGCAGGTCGGCCCGCACCGGATAGCCGGTCACCACGACCTTACGCGCCGGAAAATAGGCCCGCGAGTCCTCCACCGTCACCGCCACGCGCGCCGCCAACCGGGCGATGAAACGCACCGCCTGGCCCGGCTCGACGTCGGGCAGGTAAACAAGGACGGGCACGCGCAACGCCCAGGCCACCATCGCCACGGGGATACTCGCGTAGCCGCCGGTGGCGAAAAGCGCCGCAGGGCGCTCCTGACGACCCAGGCGATATGCCGCCCAGGCCCCTTGCATCAACCTGACCAGGTTCCCTGCTGCACGCAACGGGCCCACGCCGTGCACACCGCCCGCCGACACCCCGGCGAACGGCAGGCCCACGCGGGCAGTCAACTGCTCTTCGATGCCACCCTTTCCGCCGACGTAAAGGATTTCCACGCCCTCCTGCTCTCCCCCTGGCAGGGGAGGCTGGGAGGGGTTAGCGATCAGCGCCTGTACGACGGCGAGACCCGGATAGACGTGTCCCCCGGTTCCCCCACCGGCGATCCAGATTCGCAACCTGACGTCCCTTTCTGGCAATTGACCTGACGCTGCGTTTGCCCCGCGAAACGCTCAAGAGCAATCCTATCCCCACCAACGACACCAGCGTCGGGGAGCCACCGGAACTGATGAACGGCAGCGCCACTCCGGTGAACGGCAGCAACCCCGAAACCACCGCGATGTTGAGTATGGCCTGGAATGTCAGCCAACAGGTGACCCCACTGGCCAGCAGTGCCGCGAAAGCGTCGGGCGCGTTGAACGCGATCTTGAAGCCGCGGCAAGCCAGCAGCGCGAACAGAGCAATCACTACCAGACAACCGAAAAAGCCGATCTCTTCGCCAAGCACAGCAAAGACGCTATCGGTGTGCGGCACCGGCAGGTAGCCCATTTTCTGCAGGCTCTGCCCCAATCCCGTACCGAACAGCCCACCACTGCCCAGGGCGATCAGCGCCTGCTGGACATGATGGCTCACGAGCCGCGGATCGCGCCATATCTGCATATACTCGTCAATGCGCTGCTGGGCATAGGGCAGTTTCTTGATCAGCAAGAAGAACGTGACGGCCGTCGCCGCACCGCCAATGGTCAACTGGAAGACATCGGCGCCGGCGAAGAAAAACATGGCCAGCGCAGTCAGCACGACCAGGATCGCCATGCTCAAGTCGGGCTGCATCACGAGCAGGCCGGCAATGACGCCAATCAGCACGGCAAATGGGATCACGCCATAGGTCACGTCACGGATTTGCTCCCCTTTCGAGGAGAGCCAGGCCGCCAGATAAATCACCACAGCCAGTTTCGCCAGTTCTCCAGGCTGGATTGAGCCGTTGAAGAATGAGCGCTGTGCTCCATAGCGTCGCTCCCCCACCAAAAGCACCAATATCAACAACACGAGTGTTACCCCCATAATCGGCGTGGCCCACTGTCGCCAGCGGTCGTAAGGGATACGGGCAACGATGACCAGCACAACCACGCCAAGTCCCACCCACAGGAACTGCCGCGAAGCAACGTGGAAGGAACTATGATATTCCTGGTACGACCAGTCGAAGGTGGTGCTATAGACCATCATCAGCCCGATGATGAGCAGGGCTCCCACCACCAGGATCAACCCATAGTCGAGGCTACCATGACGGCGCCTGACTCGCTCTACCGGCTGTGCCGTTTGTCCCGTTCGAATGAACGTCGCCATCTCTCCTGTGCTCCCCTGCCCCTCCGCCCCCCTGCTCCTATAGCCCCTGCACCAACTCCTTGAAGCGATCTCCGCGTTCCTCGAAATCCTTAAAGGCGTCGAAACTTGTGCCACCTGGCGAGAGCAGCACTACGTCTCCTGGCTGTGCCACCCGTGCTGCTGCCTCCACTGCCTCCTCCAACGTCCGTACCTGTGTGATTCCCTCCAATCTGCTCCCCTGCTCCCCTGTCCCTCCGCCTCCCTGTTCACCCACCACCCGCGCGATCATCGGCCCCGCTTCGCCGAACGCCACCAGATGCCGCACCCGTCGCAGCGTCTCCTGGGCGAACTCGTCCCACGGGAGTTTCTTGTCGCGCCCTCCCGCCAGCAGCACGATCGGTTCGTCGAACGAGCGCAGCGCCGCCAGCGTCCGCTCCGGGGACGTGGCGATCGAGTCGTCGTACCACAGCGCCCCGTTCACCTCGCGCACGAACTCGAGCCGGTGCGCGACGCCCGCGAAGGTGGTAGCGACCTGGCGCATCACCTCCACCGGCACACCCGCCACCCCGGCCAGCACGCTTGCCGCCAGTACGTTCAGCAGGTTATGTCGCCCGCGCAACCGCACCTCCTCTGCCTGGCAGATGACCTGATCGCGCCCGCCCAGCCGCAGCGTGAGCGTGCCGTTGGTGCGGAACGCGCCCTCTTCGACCTCGGCCCCGCCGCTGAACCAGAGCAGATGCGCAGGAGTGTCGAGCGCCAGCGAGCGGGCGTTGGCATCATCGTAGCCCAAAACCGCGAAATCCTCCGGTTTCTGATGGGCAACGATGTTGCGCTTGGCGGCGATGTAGGCCTCCATCGTCTTGTGCCGATCCAGGTGGTTCGGTGTGATATTGAGCACGGCGGCAACGTGAGGGCTTATCGTCATCAATTCCAACTGGAAACTGGAGAGTTCCATCACCACCCAATCGTCGGGCCGCACCTCATCCAGGTCGCCGATGAGCGGGTTGCCGATATTGCCGCCGACCCAGGTGCGCAAGCCCGCCGCACGGCACATCTCGCCCACGAGCGTCGTCGTCGTCGTCTTGCCGGATGATCCGGTGATGCCGATCACGCGGGCCGGGCAGCGCTCCATAAAGATTTGCGCGTCGTTGCCGAGCGGTATCTCGCGCTTGCGCGCCTCCCTAATGATGGGCAGGTCCGTCGGCACGCCGCCGCTCAGGCACAGGAGATCGGCATTGTCGAGCAGGTCGAGCGGATGGCCGCCCAGCACGCAGCGAATGGGCAGGCCCTGCAAATCGGCCAACGCTTCGGTCAGCGCCTCCTCGCCGCGCGTATCCGAGACGGTGACCCGTGCCCCGATCTTGACCAGGAAGCGCGTCAGCGCCGTCCCCTGCCTTGCAAGGCCCAAGACCACGACTCGTTTATCGGCCAGAACATCTCTGTGCATTGTCACTCGATATCTTTACCAGTCACCAACCTACTTTCTCTCGGCGATCCCGATCCATAAATGATGCGGTAACACCGAGCGGCCCGGCCTGATCTCTATCCCGTTCACCTTCTTGTTGGCACGTTTCCCGTTGCCGTCGAAGGCGTCCGGATGGACGAAGCAGAGATTAGGCGCGCAGCCATACTTGCGTTCGTAATGCGTCGCTGCACGCAATATCTTGGCTTCCAGGTCTCGATGCGGATCGTCGTCGAACCAAAGGAGTCCGGTTTTCATAACTCTTACCTCGCACAAGTATATGGTTTTACATCTTACGCATTACGTTTTGCGTCATGCTCGTAAAACGTAATCCGTACAACGTAAATGATCACGTCGGCGAGGGCCCGATTGCTCCTGCGGTCGCAGTAGCGGGTCGGGCGGTAGCCGCAGGGGCAGCCCGGGCCCGCGCCCCCAGGGCCCCAGGGACTCGGCCCGCGCGGTGTTGGAGGGGCCGCTCTCCCCCGCCGCATTCTGCGCCGTGACAACGTAGTAGGGAGCGGGCTTCAAGCCCGCCCTCCCCGCCCGGCCGCTCCGGTCCAGATAGAGCCCCAGCCGCAGGCCCGAAGCGATGCGGTGGGCGTCGTCCACGGGCACCGGGGTGGCGGTGTGGCGGTAGACGTTGCAGGTGACCCCCGCCGCCGGCCGGAGCGGCTGCCAGAAGAGCAGGACGCCGATCCGCGGCAGCGCCCAGGCCCGCAGGCTGTATGGGGCCGGGGGCGGGGTGGGGGTAGGTGTCGGTACCGGCGTCGGTGTCCGGGTCGGCGTGGCCGTCGGCGTGTGGGTTGCCGTTGCCGTCGGGGTGGGCGTGGCCGTCGGCGTATGGGTTGCCGTCGCCGTTGGCGGCGGTGTGGGTGTGTTGGTCGGCGTCGGGGTCTCCGTCGGCGTCGGCGTGGGCGTGGCCGTCGGCGTTGGGGTCTCCGTCGGCGTCGGCGTGGGTGTGGCCGTCGGCGTCGGGGTCTCCGTCGGCGTCGGGGTGGGCGTCGGGGTGGGGGTCGCCGGCAGCCGCAGGGTCTCCGTCACCCGCACCCGGTTCCCCACTCCGTCCAACTCGTATTCGTACCGCGCCAGTAGGGGCGGGTCTCCGTGCCCGCCCTGCGGGTCTCCGTGCCCCCTCTCCGGCACGCCCCAATGCTCCATCAGCACCAGCCGCCCGGCGCCATCGTATCCGTACTGCGTGGTCACCCCGTTGGGCAACCGGATCTCGCGCAGCCGCCCGGCCGCCGTGTAGGTGTAGACCGTCGTCCCGCCCGTCCAGTCCTCCACCCACACCAGCCGTCCCGCCGCGTCGTGGGTGTAGGTGACGACTTCGCCGGTCGGATAGACCAGGTGGGTGCGCCGCCCCGCCGCGTCGTACCGATACTGCGCCTCCCCCGTCGGCGCGGCGATCCCCAGCGGCCGATACAGCGCATCATAGTTGAAGGTCGTCACCCCCACCGCGTCCGTTACCGCCGTGCGGTGGCCCAGTCCGTCGTAGGCGATCTCCACGACGAATCCCGGCACATCCCCCACCGCCGGGTACTCTATCCGCGTCGGCCGCCCCAGCGGGTCGTAGGCGGTGGTGACGGTGATGGAGCCCTGCTCGTCGGGGTAGACCTCTCCGATCCGCCAGCCCAGCCCGTCGTACAGGTAGCGGGTGACGTTCCCCAGCGGGTCCATCTCGGCCACCCGCCGCCCCGCCAGGTCGGAGGTGTAGACGGTGGTGTGCCCCAGCGCGTTGGTGATGACCCGCAGGTTCCCCAGCCCGTCGTAGCCGTATTCGGTGCGCACGTTGGTTTGTGGGTTGGATGGTTGGTTAGTTTGATAGTTCTCGATTACTGCTGTCAATCGCCCAACATCATCGTACTCGTACCGCGTCGCAATCCCATTCGCATCGGTCATCACCGTCCGGTTGCCCAGGGCGTCGTAGGCATATTCCGTGCAGTGGTTCAGCGCGTCGCAGGTCCGCACCAGCCGCCCCAGGGGGTCGTAGAAGGAGTAGACCGCCACGCCGTCGGCGTCGGTGACGACGGTGCGCCGCCCCAGGGCGTCGTATCCGTAGCGGGTGACGTTCCCCAGCGGGTCGGCCTGGGCGATCAGCCGCCCGGCCGCGTCGTAGGTGTAGACGGTGGTGTGGCCCAGGGGATCGGTCTCCGCCACCCGCCGTCCCAGGGCATCGTAGTGGGTGACGGTGGTGCCGGAGAGGGCGTTGGTGACGGTGACCTGCCGCCCGGCGGCATCGTACTCGTAGCGGGTGACGTTCCCCTCCGCATCCACCGTCTCCACCCGCCGCCCCAGGGCGTCGTAGCGGGTCACCGTGGTGCCGGAGAGGGGGTCGGTGGTGGTGATGAGCCGACCCGCCGCGTCGTACTCGTAAAGCGTGATGCGTGATGCGTGATCCGTGACCCGACTGACACGGCCGGCAGCGTCGTAGGTTGTGACACGCACCAGGTCCTCGTCGGGCCGGGCCGGATCATAGACGCCGTCCACGTAGTTGGTAGTGACGGTGACCGGGCGGTTGAGTGCATCGTATTCAGTACGGGTCACCCGTCCCAGGGTGTCGGTCACCAGCACCTGGTTGCCCACCGCCTCGTAGCCGTATTCGGTGACCAGATTGTAGGTGTTCTGGTAGTTCTGCGGATAACCGGGGAGAACGTTCCGCCAGACCCGCTTCACCCGGTTCAGTTCGTCGTATTCGGTGTAGGTGACGGTCCCCAGGGTATCGGTGACCAGCACCTGACGGCCAGCCTCGTCGTAGCCGTATTCGGTGACCAGGTTGTAGGTGTTCTGGTAGTTCTGGGGGTAGCCGGGGAGGAAGTTACGGATGGAGCGGATCAGTCGGCCGCCGGCGTCGTATTCGCTCCGGGTGACGGTGCCGAGGGTGTCGGTCATCGCCACCTGCCGCCCGGCGGCGTCGTACTCGTACTCGGTGACCAGGTTGTAGGTATCCTGCCAGTTCTGCGGGTAGCCGGGGAGGTAGTTCCGGATCACACGTACCAGGTTGTCGGCAGCGTCGTAGGCGTTCACAGACAACGTCGGGGCGTTCAATTGAACGCCCGTACTCGTGGTGATCAGCCGTCCCGCCGGATCGTAGCCGTAGGTGGTGACGTTGCCCAGCGCGTCGGTGACGACGACCCGCTGGCCGAATTCGTCGTAGCCGTAGCGGGTGGTATGGCCCAGGGGGTCGGTGGTGGAGATGACGTGGCCGTAGTCATCGTAGGCGTAGCGGGTGGTGTTCCCCGCCGCGTCGGTCTGGGCGATCAGGTTGTTGCGGGCGTCGTAGGTGTAGCGGGTGGTCCGGCCCATGGCGTCGGTCATCATCGTCAGGTTGCCGTTCCCGTCGTAGGCCATCCGGGTGACCCCACCCAGCGCGTCTGTAATCACTTCCGGCTGACCCATCCGGTTGAAGGTGTAGCCCGTGGTGTGGCCGTTGGCATCGGTGGTCGCACGCCAGTTGAAGTAGGCGTCGTAAGCGCGGCGGGTATGGCCTGCGGACGTCTGCTGTGCGATCAGCACGCCGTAGCCATAATAGCCATCTATGCTCACGTGACCCAGCGGGTCGGTGATCACGGTGCTGCCGTCTACACCATAACCGATCTGCAACGGCTGGCCCAGCATCCCATCCCACTGGCGCACAGCGCGCCCCTGGGCATCATAAGCGGTGCGCTCGACGATGCGATTCAGCGGATCGCGTATCTCGTACAGCAGGTGGGCGCCGGTGTATACCAGCGTCCAGGCCAAGCCGCGTGTATCCGTGACCACCGTCAAGTCACCTGCCGGGTCATAGCCGTAGCGCACCGTGCGGCTGATGGGGTCGCGCACTTCCGTTAGCCGTCCCTGCACGTCGTACACAAAGGCCAGGAACCGCGCGCCCGTCGCATCCTGCACTCGCGCCAGCCGCCCACCGGAGTACATTAATCGAATCGGGTTGCCCTGCGGGTCGCGCACTTCGACCAGTTGGCCGGTCGCGGTAAAGATGTAGGTGCTCTGGTCTACCCCACGAAGGTAATATGTGGGCGAGATGCCCACTGTGCGCGTGAACGTTGCCCATACGCCGGGGTAGGCCGTGTACGTCCCGTCCCCGTTGTCGGCGAAGCGGAAACGCGAGCCGTGGCAGCCTTTGACGATGACAGTGTTCGCCTCCCCGCCGGGATCGCCGGGGAAGGTCAGGTCCATATCGTAATTGTGCGTCCAGCCGGTGCCCAACGGCATCGTATAGAGACCGGTCTCCAGGCTGTTGTAACTGCGCTCGAAGCGGAGCGGCCCACCCAACGCGACAATCGAAATATCCTCACGGCTATAGTGATAGTTGCCACTGCGCGTGTTGATCGGCCCGCCGACCCAGTTCGTGGTCTGCGTCGAACAGCCCACCGGACAGTCGCAGGGGGCATGGACCTGATCGGCCGGGAAAATGTGGGTGTTGATGAACTGCACGTTGTCAATGGCAACCCCGCCGTTGCACCCCGAGTACATATAGATCGTCAGGCGGTAAGGAGCAGCATAGCCACTCAAGTTCACGGTCTTGACCCCTGCGCCGGCCCATCCCTGCTCAGCTACGAGCGTATTGTCAACGTGGACATTCCAGTAGGAACCTTGCGGCGCACCGCAGCTCATCGGACCAAAGTAGAACTTGAGCGTCTTGACGGGATAGGGCACGTCGTACGCGATCCTCCCCCTCCATTCCAGGTCGCTGCGATACGTGGCCTGCCAGTACCCTGCAACACTGTTCCATTTCGCCGGCGCGTAGCCCGCCGCACCGGGCAAACCAATCCATCCCTGGGGGCTGGCATTGAAATCGAATGTGATCGTCATGCCCCCCGTTTGAGCAAGAATGGCTTCAGGGTGGGCCGACTCTGCAACTGCCCTGGGCGATACGCGAAGCGAGTCGTTCTGACTTCCTCGCTCTGCGGCCGACGTAGGGTGATGCACCGGAGATGCGGCCAGACCAGGGTAGCGAGTTACCGGAAGCGTCTCTATCGATAAGTGCGACGTCTGCAATGGTGCAGCCCGTGCCTGCGCTTCCGCCTTGCGCGGCGCGAGCACCAGCAAGAGCGTCAGCACGAAAAGCACCGCCAGCAGAATGCCGGATAGAGTGAGCAACCAACGCCTACACATCAAACACGTCCCACTTACGTTTTACGATAACGCATCACGTCTCACGCCTCACACCAGCGCCAGCGCCACCCCCGCCATTGCCGCAAGCAGCCCCACCAGCCAGAAACGCTGCACCACCTGCGTCTCCGACCAGCCGAGCAACTCGAAGTGATGGTGCAGCGGGCTCATCTTGAACAGCCGCCGCCCCCGGCCATACCTGCGCTTGGTGTACTTGAAATAGAGCACCTGTAACGAGACCGAAAGCGCCTCCGCCACCGGCACCAGCGCGACCACCGGCAAAAGGAGCCACTGGCCGGTCATCAACGCCACCACGCCCAGCGTCGCCCCCAGTGCCAGCGCGCCCGTGTCGCCCATGAACATCTGCGCGGGGTGAGCGTTGTACCACAGGAAGGCAAAACAGGCCCCCACCACCGTGAAACAAAAGCGCACCAGATAGAGTTGCCCCTGCAACAGCGCGATCACCCCATACGCAGCAAAGGCGCTGGAGACGATCAGCCCGGCCAGCCCATCTAGCCCATCGGTCAGATTGACGGCGTTGGACGAAAAATAGATCACCAGCGCTGCAATGGGCACCCAGAACCAGCCGAGTTCGACTGGATGGCGGATGCCGGGCACGCCCACCTGCCCGGCGAACTGCAACCTCATCAGCATCATCACCGCCGCGATCAGCAGCGAGAGTGGAATTTCTACCAACGTCTTTTGACGCGCCGAGTAGCCCTCGCCGCGTCGCATTCCCCGCACCCCGGCGATGTCGTCTATCGCGCCGATGAGGGCGAAGGCCAGCATCACTCCCAACGGCACCAGGATCGAATACCCGATGACCGTTTGCCCGACCAAGTTGTAGATGTTGAGCGCCACGGTAATCAGAAGCACCGGCACGACGATCATCAGCCCACCCATCGTCGGCGTGCCCAATTTGGTCTGATGATCGCGCGGGCTGTCAATACGGATACGCTTGCCGATGCCGTAGCGACGCAGGATGCGGATCAGCAGCGGCCCCCACACCACCGCCAGGAGGAACGAGATACTCGCCAGGATCAGCGCAAAGTCCATTACCCCCTCACCAGCGCGTTCACGATCTCTTCCATCTTGAGCGCCCGCGAGCCCTTGACCAGGATCACATCGGTCGGCAGCACCTTGTTTTCTAGAAGAGCGATGGCCTCGGCGTTGTTCTCGACGATGTACACTTGGTCAGGCGACATGCCCCAACGCAGCGCCGTCTCGCCGATGATGCGTCCCAGACGGCCCACCGCAATCAGCACGTCGGCCACCTCCAATGCCCGCATACCGACCTTCTCGTGGCCCTCCTGTTCGTAATCGCCCAGTTCGAGCATATCGCCCAGCACGGCGATCTTGCGCCCTTCGAGTTCGGCCAGCAAGTTGAGCGCGGCGATGGCCGAAGCGGGGCTGGAGTTGTAGGTATCATCCAGAATGGTCGCGCCATGCGGCCCAGGCACCGCCACCAGCCGTAACTGCGCCGATGGGGTACGTAGCCCCTCGATGATCTCCTGCCAGGTGAGCCCTTCGACCAATCCCACCGCTGCGGCGCGCAACGCGGTATGCACCGAGTGCTGTCCCAGCAGCGGGATACGCACGTGAAGCGTTTCATCGCCATAGTGCAGCCGAAAGCGGATGCCCTCAAGCCCCAGGCCCTCGACCTCGTCGGCCCACAGGTCGGCCTGTGGGGAAAGGCCATAGTATAAGATACGCGCCTTTGTCGCCTGCGCCATACCGCGCACGCGCTCGTCGTCGTAATTCAGGATTGCCACTCCCTCAGGCGCAGGCGGCAGCGCCACGACCAGTTCCGTCTTGGCCTGCACGATGCGCTCCATCGTCTTGACACGCTCCAGATGCACCGGCCCGACGATCGTCACGACTCCCACGTGTGGCAAAGCGATGCGCGCCAGGGCCGCGATGTCGCCCACGTCGTACATCCCCATCTCGAGCACCGCGCGCTCGTGCTCGCCCGTCAGATGCATCAGGGTCAGCGGCAGACCGATCTCGTTGTTGTAACTGGCTTCGCTCTTGAGCGTGGCGTAACGGCGCGCCAGCACTGCCGCGATCAGTTCCTTCGTCGTCGTCTTGCCCACGCTGCCGGTGACGCCGACGACGCGCACGTCGTGCTGCCGCCGCCAGAAGGCTGCAGCCTGCTGCAGGGCCTGGAGGCTGTTGGGCACCTTGAGGAGCAGCGGCAGTCCTAATTCGTGAGGCATGATGCGTGACACGTGATGCGTAAGGTCCAGGACGTGGGCCTCGACGTCCGCATCGCGCTCAACGATGGCAGCCACGGCTCCCCGCGAGAAGGCGTCGGCGACGTACTCGTGGCCGTCGGTCTGCTCACCCTTGAGCGCGACGAACAGCGCGCCCGGCTCCGCCTGCCGCGAGTCAATCACAGTCCGGGCAATTGGCTGCGCCAGATCGCGCGCCTGGACGCCGGTCAGGCCCTCGATCACGTCTGCCAGGGTCAACACACGCACGCTCATCTTGCCTCCGCCACCGCCACGCCCTGGGGCGGGATACCCAGAATGGGGAACAGCCGCTCCGCCAGCCGCCGGAATGTCGGCACCGCTGTATCTCCTGCCCAGATCGAAGTCCGCGGACGATCCAGTTTCACCAGGATGATGACCTGCGGGTCGGGCACGGGCGCAAAGCCGATGAAGGAAACGATCGTGCCGTTGGGATCGTACCCGCCGGGAATGGGGATCTGCGCGGTGCCGGTCTTGCCCGCGATACGGTAGCCCGGGATACGCGCCCCGGTCGCCCCCTCTTCGACCCCGCGCACCATGATCTCTGCCACAGTGCGCGCGGTCTCTGGCGAGATCGCCTGCGCCTGGACGACCGGCTGGAAGACGGAGACTGTGCCGTCAGGGGCGATGCGCCGCGAGACAATGTGCGGGCGCAACCGCGTCCCGTCGTTCGCCACCGTCGCAATGGCCGTGATCATCTGGAGCGGGGTCACAGCCACTCCCTGCCCGAACGCGTTCATCCCCAGGTTGGAATCGTTCCAGTACTCAAAATCGCCCGGCAGCCACAACTGACCGGCGATCTCACCCTGCAGATCAACGCCCGTTGGCTGCCCGATGCCGAACGTCCGCACGTAACGGTAAAAGGTCTCGGTCCCCATGTGTGTGGAAAGCCACGCCGCTCCCACATTGAGCGATTTGATGAGAATGTCGGTCACCGTCTGCTGGCCGTAGGCCTGGTGGGAGGCATTCTCGATGACCCGTCCCCCCACCTCGATGCGACCCTGATCGTAGTAGGTCGTCTCCGGCGTAACCAACCCAGAGTCAAGCGCCGCTGCCAGCGTCAGCACTTTGAAAACCGAACCTGGCTCGTACTGCCAACTGACTGCCGGATTCTCGACCGGCGATGGATCCAGATCCAAATAGTCGGAATACCTCCCCGGATCATAGTTGGGCATGCTGGCCATCGCCAGGATGCCAAAGTCGCGGGGGTCCATCACAATGATCGTGCCGCTGGTGGCCCCGTACTCCTGCACCGCGCGCTCCAATTCCTCTTCGGCCAGCCTCTGCACCGTGCGATCGAGTGTGAGGATCAAATCGCTTCCCGGCTGAGGCATTACGACCGGCGCCATTGCCCAGGGGATCGGAGCACTTGCCACATCTACAGGGACCGTCCACTCGACCCGCTCCGGCCTCAACAACGTATCGTAGAAGCCTTCGACGCCGTAATAGCCGGTGATCCCGATAGTGGCACGGAAGCCAAGGGCATGCGCCGCCAGTCTACCCTCGGGATATTCACGCCTCCACAGCGATCTGATGGTAATGCCCGAGAGTCCTAATGCGGCGATCTCTTCGCCGACCTCTTTTGAGACAGGCGCGGCGATCTGCACCCAGCTCTCGTCGCCCGATAACTGCTGCTCTATGCGCCCGGCCGGCAGGTGCAAGAGCGGCGCCAGCGCCGCCGCTACCTTTTCCGCATTCACCACATAGGGCGGAGACGCCTCAATGGAATACATCACCGCGTTGCCCGCCAGCAGATTGCCCTTGCGGTCACGGATGACGCCGCGCGGCGACTCGTTCATCACGATAGAACGCAGGCGAATCTCCTCGCCCCAGTCTCGATAGAAGACGTGATCGGCGATCTGCACCTTTGCCAACTGCGCCACGACCATGATCGCGCAGCCGACGAGCAGTACACAGACCAACTGTAGTCGTCGCCGCGGCCCCTCGGCCATCCGAACGTCCTCCGCTCTTCATCAAAAACACGAAAGGCACAAAGGCCATTTTCCTTTGGGTCTGTCGTGGTGAAGACTTGACCGGTTCACGTACGTCGCCGTACCGCTATGCTACCTTCCTCTACGGGCCTCCGGCCAACGGGCGCAAGTACTCGACCTGCACAGCAGGCACAAAGCCCAAATCGTGCACCCGCTGGATCAGGCGAGAAACAGAGCCTTGCGTGGCGATGTCCACTTCCAGTTGCGCATTTTCCCGCTGCAGGCGGGCCAACTCGGCCTGTAGTTGCCCGATGCGACGGCCACGCGCCGCCGTGTGGCTGACCAGCACCAGGTAGAGCGCTACGACCAGCGTCAATACGATGGCGAGGACAAACACACCGATCACCATCCGCGGGCTCATCTCGAACCGCCCGCGCTTGATTCCGTGCCTGACCCACTGCGTCAACTCGCTCATCGCCTATCGTGTGTCGCTTATCGCGTATCGCTTACCGCATCCCGCCTCTTGCATCCTGCATCCTGCTTCCTGCTTCCTGCTTCCTGCTTCCTGCTTCCTGCACCCTCTCCGCCACCCTGAGCCGCGCCGAACGCGAACGCGGGTTGGCAGCGACCTCCTCCGCCGTGGGCCGAACCGGCTTGCGGGTGAGCAGCCGCAGCGTGGCTCGATGGCCGCAAGTACAAACCGGCGCACCCGGCGGACAAATACAATCGCGGCTTTCCCGACGCATGAATTCCTTCACCGAGCGATCTTCCAGCGAATGGAAACTGATGACCGCCAGCCGCCCCCCTGGCGCGAGAATCTCCACCGCCTGGGGGAGCGCCGACTCGATCGCCGCCAATTCGTCGTTGACGGCAATACGCAGCGCCTGAAAGGTGCGCGTGGCCGGATGAATACGCCCGCGCCGCCTCCCCCACCCCACGGTGCGCTCGATGACCGCTGCCAGTTCCTTTGTCGTGTGAAGTGGCCGGGCGGCCAGGATCGCTTCAACGATCCGCCGCGCCTGCTTCTCCTCGCCGTAGCAGTACAAGAGCGCCGCCAGTTCCTCTGGGCCGAGGCCGTTCACCAAGTCGGCGGCGGTAGGGCCGCCACCTGTGGGATCGAAGCGCATGTCCAGCGGCCCGTCCGCCGTGAACGCCAGCCCGCGGCTGGGATCGGCCAACTGCAGCGAGGAAAGCCCCAGGTCGAACAGGACGCCATCAACGGGCACGAACTGTTGGGCGCGTGCGACCTCTGCCAGGTGAACGAAAGAACAATGCTCGATCACCACCCGCCCGAGGTAAGAGGCCAAACGGGCGCGGGCCACGTCCACCGCCGCCGGATCTCGATCCAGGCCCAGGAGACGCCCGTCGGGCGACGAGGCCGCCAATATACCGGCCGCGTGCCCAGCACCCCCTATCGTCGCATCTACGTACCGGCCGCCCGGCCTGACCTGCAAGCCGTCGAGCACCGCTTGAAAAAGAACAGGGATGTGAGCAACCAACTCAGATGCCTAGAGCCGCCCATTCCTCGTCGTTAGCGTCAAAACCTTCGACGCGATCGCGTTCCTCGCTCCAGGCCTGGGGGTTCCAGACCTCGATGTAGGTATCAATGCCGGTGATGACAACCTCACCGTCGAGACCGGCGTACTCGCGCAAGCGCGGGGGGATCAACACACGGCCTTGTCTGTCGGGGATGACATCGGAGGCATTCGCGAAAACCAGGCGTCGAAAAGCACGCGCGCGCCGATCGGTCATCGGCAGCGCGCTCACTTGCTCGGCAAGCCGCTTCCATTCCTCGATGGGATAGATCGCCAGGCAGCGATCGAGCCCGCGGGTGACGACGAGACCCGCAGCCAGTTCGGCGCGGAAGCGGGCGGGGACGGCCAACCGCCCTTTCTCGTCAATGGTGTGGACGTACTCTCCCAGAAACATCCCGTTGCATTCCCCTATGTAGGAGCCACAATGGAGCCTCTAAGCAGGGCAGTTCACCACTTTACCCCACTATTCCCCACAACTGTTCACATTATACACCATTTTTGGGGATTTGGCTAGTAGTTTGGGGAAATTTTAAGGTTTCTGGGAGATTTCGAGTCAGATTCCGAGAGTGCCTAACCCCAGGGCCTCCAATGTCTCTCGCGCAGGTCGGCCCGTCTCCGCATCCCAACCGTATTCCGCATAGGCGCCGGCCAGGAGGGCCTGTACGTCGGGGACGTGGCCCTCTGTGCCGCCGGAAAGCGGCTGCAGGAGCAGATCGGGGAGCCGGTCATCAGCGCGGGTGAGGCCCCGCCGCAGGTTGAGCAGCCGCTTGAGCGTGACAATGCGCTTGCCTAACGTCAGCAAATCGCCGGCTTGCAGGCCCCACCCTGTCGCACTGTTCAGCGCCGCCAGCACCCGCTCGACGCCGGGGTTCTGGAACTGGCACAGGATCAACGCGTTGTAGAGATTGCGCCACGCCTGCTGCCGCGCCGCGATGCGCCCCTTTTCCTCCGTCGCCTCAAAGCGGTCGCCCGGCGAGATGCCCAATTCTGGAGCCGGACACTGGCCCAGGTCCACGCCGTACATGTCACCCTCCATATGGCAGGCACCGCGCGGCGAGAGCGCGTAAGAGACGGCCATCCCCGCGAACGCGCGCGCGTCGTGCATGGGCACCTCCAGGCGGTTGACGACCGCCGCCAGTTCCGGCACACCGAAGCGTTCGGCCAGAGCAGCACTCCCCTCGGCCAGCACGTCGCCAAAGCCCTCACGGCGGGCGATCATCTCGATCAGCCGGTGCATCATCCGGGCGTCGCCGTAGCGCACGTCCAGCCCGCCGGTATCGGCAGGCGTCAGCACGCCGCGTGCGAACATCTCGCAGGTCAGCGCCAGGGTAGAGCCGGTGCTGATCGTATCCAGGCCGTAAACGTTGCACAGGTGATTGGCATAGATGACCGCCTCCAGGTCGGCCACCATCACGAGCGATCCCAGCGCACCCACCGTCTCGTACTCGGGGCCATCTATCTTCTCCACGCCATAGCCGGGCGCACGGGTCTCGCGGCCACAGGCGATGGGACAGCGATAGCAGGCGGTGTTCCTGTTCAGGTACTGTTCGGCGATCAGGACACCGGAAAGATTGTGCGCCGGTTCCCACTCGTCCTGTTGGTAGTAGCGGATGGGCATGTCGCCGTACATCAGCAGGGTATCCACGCTGCCGGCCGTGCCGGCCAGGCGGAACGAGAGGGCCGCCAGGTCTTCGTTCTGATGCGCAACGATCTCCCGCGCCAGGGCCTTGAGCCCCTCGGGATCGGCCAGGGGCACCCGGGCGGAGCCACGCAGGGCGATGGCCTTGAGGTTCTTGGCCCCCATTACGGCGCCCAGCCCTGTGCGCGCGGCAGCACGCCCATGATCGTTCATCACGGCGGCCATCTTGACCCGCCGCTCGCCCGCCGGGCCGATGCAGGCAACGCGCGCCCTGGGCTCGTCCAGCAGTTCGCGCACGCGCGTCTGGGTCGCGTAAGAATCCAGCCCCCACAATTCGGTGGCATCGCGCAATTCGGCGCGGCCCTCGACGACGGAGAGCCACACCGGCCGGGCCGCCCGTCCGGTGACGACGATGCCATCGTAGCCGGCGAAGCGCAGTTCCGGGCCCACAAAGCCGCCGGTATTGGCCTCGCCCCAGATGCGCGTCAGTGGCGAGAGTGCGCATACACTCAACCGCCCTGCCGAGGGCATCGCCGTGCCGACCAGCGGCCCGGTCATCAAGACGAGCGGGTTCTCCGGCCCCAGCGGGTCTCGAGCCATCCACCATATCATAGATGATGCGCGCGGCCAGCCCACTCCCACCGACAAAGGCACGGGCGTATTCTTCGTCCAGCGGCTCGTCCCAGATTGTGTCTGTATCGAGGTCCACGCGGAGGAGTTTGCCCATATAGCCAGGCATGGTTGACTCCTTGAGAAAACGTAATCAGAAATCTACTGGCCTCCCTTCGTAAGCGTACAGGAACAACTGGCGCAGTTCATCGTAGGAGATCGGACGAGCGACGGTGACCATCTGGGTATCGTTAAAGGCGTCGTCCACCATCTTCTCCAACTGTGCTTCATAGGCTGTGCGCTCGATGCCCATTTCGGCGACGCTGGTGGGACTGCCGATCTCACGACAGAGGACGCGGATGCGCCCAGCCAGCGCCATTGCTGCCTTCCCGCCGCCCTCCTGGGAAAAGCCGAGCAGTTCCGCCATCTCGGCAAAACGTTCGGGGGCCTCACCGGCGGCAAACTCGATGGTGTACGGCAGGAACAATCCCACTGCACGCCCGTGGGGGATGTGGAACACGGCGCCCAGCACGTGACCGAGCGCGTGGGCGGCGGAGGCCATCGCGTTGCCAAAGCCCAACCCGGCCGCGGTGGCAGCGTTGTGCATATGCTGGCGGGCGACCCTGTCGGTGCCATCGGCGACAGCACGCGGCAGGTAGCGGAGGATCAGCCGCGCCGCGCCCAGGCACAGGCCGTCGCTCATGTCATTATGCCAGGTGCAGGTGTATCCCTCGACGGCATGGGTGAGAGCGTCCAGCCCGGTGTCGGCGGTGAAGCGCGGTGGCATCCCGGCCGCCATCAGCGGGTCCACGATGGCGATGTCGGCGACGTTCTCGCGGTTGCCCAGTCCCATCTTGCGGCGCTCCCGGGTGTCGGTGAGGACGATGGCCCAGGTGACCTCGGCGCCGGTGCCACTGGTGGTGGGGATGGTGATCAGGCGGGCCTTCTGCCGCAGACCCAGGGCGACGAAGGGATTGATCGCCGCCGGCTCGAGGTCGGGTCGCTCGTAGAGCACCCAGATGGCCTTGGCCGCATCCATCGGCGAGCCGCCGCCCAGGCCAATGATCCAATCGGGCACATAGTCACGTGCGACTTCCGCACCGCGCTGCACCGTCCCCACGCCGGGATCCGGCTCGACCTCGCCAAAGGCGTATATCTCGATGCCTGCCTTGTCCAGGTGCGCTTTCACCCGCTCCACCAGGCCCAGTTGCACGAGCGTCTGATCGGTCACGACGAGGGCGCGCCTGCCCGGCAACTCGTCCAGAGCATCGAGCGCCCCTTCACCAAAGATGACCTGAGGGGAGACGAAGTACCACATTGTGGCCTCCTGGGCAATGGTAGTTGGCAGTTGGTAGTTGGTAGTTGGTAAATTGGGAATTGGTTACGCTGCCGCGACCAAATACCAATCTACCAAATACCAATTTACCAACTTACCAACCTAATCGCCGAAATCGGTGGGCACTTTTGCGCAGCAAGCGACGATCTCTTTAGCCGCCTTGGGATAGCGCATAATCTTCATCATGTCGCCCTGCAGTTTCAACTTTCGGGTCATCATGCCCTGGATAGGGTCGAGTTTGCCTTCGATGACCTGCCGCCAGGTACTGAATGGGGCGCGGATAACGAACTGGGCCGGCCGCTCATTCTCGCTGGCGACCATTGCCGCATCGGTGCTCTTGCCGTGATAGAGGCCGAGGAACAGATAGGCGGTGTGGGGATAGGCGTCATCGGGCTCGGCAATGAAGATGAAATCGCCCTCCCAATCTCTGGCCGAGCGTTCGTAGGTTTCGCTGGCATTGAGCTGACGACCGAGTTCCTTGATCCATTCGTCCGAGGGGAATTTGAATGCCATCGTTGCTCCTTTGCACATCATCGAGATTGCTCTCGGAGATTGCTTCGAGTACCGGCTATCGCTGGATCCGCGCCGACCCACCCGCTGCCAAAGCGCGCACCTGCTCCAGGGTGGCCATCGTGGTGTCGCCGGGGAAAGTGGTCAACAACGCGCCGTGCGCCCAGCCCAGTTTGACCGCTTCCTCCTCCGGCTCGCCCGCCAGGAGGCCGTAGAAGAATCCGGCTGCAAAGCCATCTCCGCCGCCGACGCGATCGTACACGTCAAGTTCGCAGGTCGGCGAGATGTACGCCTTGCCATCAATCCAGGCCACGGCGCCCCAGGTATGACGGTTCGCCGAGTGCACCTCGCGCAGCGTGGTGGCGACGATCTTGACCTGAGGGTACTTTTTCACCACCTGCCCGATCATCTCCAGGAATGCGCTCGGGTCCAGCCTGGACCCGGCGGCGACCTCCGGCCCCGGGATACCGAGTCCTTTTTGCAAATCCTCTTCATTGCCCACGAGAACGTCCACGTTCTCCACGATGCGCCCGATGACAGATTGTGCGCGTTGCCGGCCGCCCCAGATGTTCCACAACTTTTCTCGATAATTCAGGTCAAAGGAGACCACCGCGCCGGTCACCCTGGCCGCCTTCATGCCCTCGATAATCACTTCGCCCGTCGTCTCCGAGAGCGCGGCAAAGATGCCACCGCTGTGGAACCAGCGCACGCCGCCGGCCAGGATCGCGTCCCAGTCAAAGTCGCCGGGCTTGAGCAAGGCGGCTGCCTCGTTCGCGCGGTTGTAGAACACCACCGGGGCACGCACGCCGTACCCACGGTCGCTATAAATAGTCGCCATATTAGGGCCGTTCACCCCGTTGTGCTCGAAATGCTTGTAGAAGGGCTTGATGCCCATCGCCCGCACCCGTTCGGCAATCAGAGCGCCGATGGGATAGTCCACCATCGCGGTGACGATGCCTGTCCGCAGATGGAAACAGTTGGCCAGGTTAGCGGCGACGTTATACTCGGCGCCGCTGGGATGGACATGCCACACCGTCGCTTTGTGGAACGGAACGATCCCCGGATCCACGCGGTGGTTAAGGGCGCCGAGGGCAATAAAGTCCAACGCACCGTCCTGACGAATGTTCAGACCGTACTTCATAGAGTCTCCTCACCTCAAACGACAGGAGTTGCGCCGTTGCAATTCGGCCGGCTCGTGGGACAGGCTTTCTAGCCCATCGTGGGACAGGCTTTCCAGCCTGTCTGGACGGCCTGGAAAGGCCGTCCCACATAGCCAGCGCACCGAAATGGTGGTTACGCCTGATACGAGCCCGACGTCACGTCGCCGCCGAGCCCTGTCCAGTTCGTGTGGAAGAACTGACCGCGCGGTCTATCCACGCGCTCGTAGGTGTGCGCGCCGAAATAATCACGCTGGGCCTGGAGCAGATTGGCAGGCAGCCATTCACGGCGGTATCCGTCGTAGAAAGCCAGTGCGCTCGACATGGCCGGAACCGGGATGCCCTTCCGAATGGCTCTGGCAACCACGCGCCGCCACGCGGGCTGCGCTGCTGCGATCTGTTCCCGGAAGTAGGGAGCGAGCAGCAGGTTGTTGAGATTGGGATTCTCGTCGAAGGCTTCTTTGATCTTGCCCAGGAAGGCCGAGCGGATGATACATCCGCCGCGCCACATCAGGGCAATGCCACCGTAGTTGAGGTTCCACTTGTACTCTTGCGCCGCCGCGCGCATCAGCATATAGCCCTGAGTGTAGGAAATGATCTTGGAGGCATACACGGCCTCTTCCAGGTCATCCACGAACGCCTCTCTATCACCGGCGAAGCGAGGCTTGGGGCCGGATAGCACCCGGGAGGCCGCCACACGCTCGTCTTTCAGCGCCGAAAGCGAGCGCCCCAACACCGCCTCGACGATCATGGTCAGTGGAATGCCCATCTCCAGCGCCGAGATGCCGGTCCACTTGCCGGTGCCCTTTTGTCCCGCCGTATCGAGAATCTTGTCTACCAGCGGTTCGCCATCCTCGTCTTTGAAGGCCAGGATGTCGCGCGTGATCTGGATCAGGTACGAGTCGAGTTTGCCCTCGTTCCAGCGGGCAAAGACCTGATGCATCTTGCCGGCGCTCATGCCCCACCCTTCCTTCATCAGGTGGTAGGCTTCGCAGATCAATTGCATATCGCCGTATTCGATGCCGTTGTGCACCATTTTGACATAGTGGCCAGCGCCGTTTTCGCCCACCCAGTCGCAACAGGGCGTGCCGTCGTCCACCTTGGCGGCGATGGCCTGAAAGATGGGCTTGACGTGCGGCCAGGCGGCAGGGGAGCCGCCCGGCATGATGGACGGGCCGTGGCGCGCGCCCTCCTCGCCGCCAGAGACGCCCGTGCCGATGTAGAGCAATCCTTTGGACTCGACATGGGCCGTGCGGCGCATGGTGTCGCCATAGTTCGAGTTGCCGCCATCAATGATGATGTCGCCCGGCTCCAGATGTGGGATGAGCAACTCGATGAAATCGTCCACCGGCTGGCCCGCCTTGACCATCAGCATAATCCGCCGGGGCTTTTTGAGCACGCTGACCAGCTCTTCGATGGAATGCGTGCCAATGATCTTGGTGCCCTGGGCATTGCCGGCAAGAAACTCGTCCACCCTGGATACCGTGCGGTTATACACGGCCACGGTGAACCCGTGGTCATCCATATTTAGCGCCAGGTTCTGCCCCATGACAGCCAGGCCAATCAGACCAATATCCGCTTTGCTCATGTCCTGCTCCTTTTCCCATTATTCTCCTGCACCCGCCGGCTCACAGTCGATACCCCTTGACGTGATAGTGAGCGCTACTCCGTGGTGTGCCGTCGTCATCCACGTACTCCTTGCGCACCAGCACGAGATCATCCACGGCGAAACCGGTCAGCAAGTCGCGCAACTCGGCCTCATCGCAGTGATGATGGGGCAGGGACTTGTCGCCGGTTTCGTGCGGCCAGACGAAGGTGAACGGCTCGATCTCCCGGCATCGGCCCGCAGCGATCTCGACCTGGTACCTGGCCATGCGGCGTTCGTCGCGCGAGTTCGCAGTGAGGTATAACCAGCCGCCAGGCACCAGGACGCGGCGCATCTCGGCCAGCGTCCGCCGCATGCCGTTCAGCGTATTGTGGTAGATGGCGTGGAAGGCGAGCAGGCCGTCGAAGATGCAGTCGGGGAATGGAAACGTCTCCACCCCGTGAAACACCACGCTCGTGTGCAAACCTTCACGTATCAGCCATGCCGCACAGGCTGCCAGGCCGGAATAGGAAACGTCGGTCGCGACGACATCGAGGCCCAGACGGGCCAGGGCAACGGTATGCCGGCCGATCCCGCAGCCCAGGTCGAGCACGCGGCGGCCACCGGCCTGCCACAGCCGCTCCGCCCAGGCCAGGACAACCGGCTCCGGCACGCGCCAGTACTCGGGCAATGTATCGAGAGCGGCCCAGATGGACTCCCAGCCCCGGGTCTTGCCGGACAACGTCATTGCCCCGGCTGGCCCAGGCCGACGATCTGGCGGATCGCCGTGAGCACACCCAGGCTGGCAGCGAGAGCCCTGCCAGGTTGGATCGCGGGCAACCTTTCCTTGCCTTCAGCATCTACTTCGAGCGGGGCCGAGCGCAGGAAAAGATACGCCGCCCCCACGCCCAGCAGCGCCCCGATGACGCCGCCGACGATCAGCACGCGCATGCGCAGGTTCACTGTTCACCTCCCGTCTTCACGATGGCGTTCAGCCAATTCTGGATGAACGCAAGAATGGAATGGATCACTAGAATGGGCTTGACGATGGCGGCCATCGCCAATGCGACATAGGCGCGGCCCAGAGCAACGTATGCCTGCATGACCTTGAGCCAGGCCGGCAGGTGATCGCGCCGCAGCAGCCAGCCGGTCCCGTACACTAACGCTCCCACGAGCGCCAGCGGGATCAAGGCGACGACGAACGCTTCGATGGCGAGAAGGATAATGGCAAGGTCGCGGACAATGGCCATGGTGACCTCCAGAGAATCAGCAAGTCAGCGAGTCGGCGAGTCAGCGAGTGGACTAAACTCCGCTTGAGAGTGATCCTTATCAAGAACAGCCAGCCAATCCGCCAGCATCTGTCCCATCGTGGTTTGGCCGCTGGCAGAAATGCTCATCAGACTATAACAACTCCATAAAGTCATCAACATCCAAACGGGCCTGCTTGAGGATGTGAAAGTCGAACGCTTGACCGGGCGATGTGCCGGGACTGTCAACTTCAAAACCTCATCACCCACCCGCTTTTGCAGCCTGATGTGGCTGCCTCGCTGCCGAGCCACCGTCCAGCCATCCCTCTGCAAGGCCCGTATGATCTTGGTATAGGGAAGGCTGGGCACTTTCACAGAACCAACTCCTGGACCAACACGCCCTCTTCTTGAGGAACGATCCAGTCATCCTCCACGGGTTCCAGATAGAGCTCGATAGCCTCCTGGATATTCTCTAATGCCTCGTCAAGTGTGTTTCCCTCACTGATGCATCCAGGGAGCGAGGGCACATAGACCGTATATCCTCCCTCGTCGCTGGGTTCCAGTACAATCTTGAGTCTCATAGCCTGTCCTCCAGAAAATCGGTTAGCGCGCCAAACCGCTGGGGTAAGGGCGAGGTTACCTCGCCCCTACTAACGAAAATCGTACACGCTCAAGCGTCACTCGACTCTGTGATCGGCGTCCAAGACAACCCACCATCCAGAGAACCCCCGCATTACCATTGGCAGCGTGAATGAAATGAGCGCACACCTGATTTCAAGTATACCCCGCCCTGCCTGCCGCGTCAACCGCCCACTCGTGCCATCTGCTGCAAGACACTCACCAACTCCTCGCGCCAGCCGCGCCCCAGCGGCAACCACAGGTCACGGCGGCCCACGTTGGCCCGCTCACCCAAGAGGCGCTGCAACTGTTCACGGTTCGGCAAGCCCTCTCCACTCGAGCGCAACACCAGCCGACCATTCTCGGCAATGATGGAATCCACTCCCGCCGCACGCGCCAGCACCTTGAGCCGCAACTGGTACATCAGGTTGCGCGCAGGGCCCGGCAACGGCCCAAAGCGGTCGGCCAACTCTTGTTCCATCCCTGCGATTTGTTCAAGCGTCGCCAACTCTGCCAGACGGCGGTACAGTTGCAGACGCAATTGCACTTCGGGGACATAGTCTTCGGGCAACGCCGCCGGTATAGGCAGATCAATACGCACGCTGCCCAACGGCTCCGGCGGCGGAGGTTTGCCCTCGCGCCGCGCCTTGAGTTCCTGCACCGCCCGCGCCAGCAAGCGCGTGTAGAGGTCAAAGCCCACTGCCGCGACATGCCCCGATTGGCGCGTGCCCAGGATGTCGCCTGCGCCACGGATTTCGAGATCGCGCATCGCAATGGTGTAGCCCGCGCCCAGGTCGGCGGCCTCGCGGATCGTCTCCAGCCGCTGGCGCGCCTCCGGCGTCAGCCGCGAAAGACGGTCGTGGAAGAAGTAGGCATACGCCTGCTGCGCCCCCCGCCCCACCCGGCCGCGCAGTTGGTAGAGTTGCGCCAGGCCAAAGTACTCGGCGCGTTCGACGATGAGCGTGTTGGCGTTGGGGATGTCCAGGCCACTTTCGATGATGCTGGTGCACAAGAGCACGTCAATCTCTCCGGCGACGAAGCGCAACATCACCTTCTCGAGATCGGCCTCGCGCATCTGGCCGTGGGCCACAGCGATGGTCGCCTCCGGCACCAGGTGCTCCAGACGCCTACGCACCATCTGGATCGTCTGAACGCGGTTGTGGACGTAAAAGACCTGCCCGCCGCGTTCCAGTTCGCGCAGGATGGCCCGCCGCACCAGTTGCGCGTCGTACTCGCCGACGTAGGTCGTCACCGGCAACCGCTCTTCCGGCGGGGTCTCGATCGTGCTGATGTCACGCACGCCGGTGAGCGCCAGGTACATCGTGCGCGGGATCGGAGTCGCGGTCAGGGTCAGCACGTCCACCTCGGTGCGCATCCGCTTGAGCCGCTCCTTGTGCGTGACGCCGAAACGCTGCTCTTCGTCAATGATGAGTAGCCCCAGGTCAGCGAAAGCGACGTCGCGTTGCAGGAGGCGGTGCGTGCCGATGACGATATCCACCTGCCCCGCAGCCAGCCGCTGCAGGATTTTGCGCTGCTCGGCAGGCGAACGGAAACGCGAGAGCATCTCGACTTCGACCGGGAACGGGGCCAGGCGCTGGCGAAAGGTGGCATAGTGCTGCTGGGCCAGCACCGTGGTCGGCACGAGCACGGCGACCTGCCTGCCATCCATCGCCGCTTTGAATGCCGCCCGCAGCGCGACCTCGGTCTTGCCATAGCCCACGTCGCCGCAGATCAGGCGGTCCATCGGCTTGGGTTTCTCCATATCCTCCTTGACGACGGCAATGGCTCGCAACTGGTCCTCGGTCTCGTAGTAGGGGAACGAGGCCTCCAACTCGGCCTGCCAGGGCGTATCCGGTGAGAAGGCGTGTCCCTCGGCCAGTTGGCGTGCAGCGTAGAGTTCGAGCAATTCACGGGCGACGGCCTCGGCGGCCTGTTTGGCGCGCGCCTTGACCATCTGCCAGTCGGCAGTGCCCAGCCGATTGAGGGGCGGCAGGCGATCGTCGGCGCCGATGTAGCGGCTGAGGCGATCCGCCTGGTGGATGGGAACGTAGAGTCGGTCAGCGCCGGCGTACTCGACGAGCAGATACTCGCGCTCGACCCCCTCCAGCGCCCGCTTGACCAGGCCGCGAAAGATGCCGATGCCATACTCGACGTGGACGACGTAATCGCCGGGGTTGAGGTCCGAGAACAAGGATTCGGGCGCGACCTTGCGGCGTTGGGTAGGACGGCGTGGTTCGGGGCGGCGCCAGCCAAAGATTTCGGCGTCGGTCAATAAATGAATAGTGATTGGTGATCGGTGATTAGGCCCTAATCCCTGATCCCTGTACCGCAGAATCCAGCCTTCGGCGAGGGAGCCCTGCACGAAGGAGAGCGGCGACCGTGGCATTGTGCGCAGGTCGTCAAGGGGAGGGACATACTCGTGTTCGGCACCCCACAGTTCGGCCAAACGGCGTGCCTGCTGGCTCACGATGACAACCTGGCCGCCCTGGGCCTGCACGTCGTGAATGTGATCCAGCACCGGCTTGAGTTGTCCGCCAAAACGGGGGCCGGGTGCAAAGCAATCGGCCAGCGGTGAAACGGCTTCCTCCTCGCCGTGTCCCAATGTGAGCACGGGCCGGTCAGTGAGCAGTTCAGCCCACTCATCCCAGGTGACGTAGGGAAGCGGATAGTCAGGCGGGAGCATCCGGGCTTCCTCGGCGGCGGCGTGCAAATCCACCGCTTCCTCCTCCAACCCGGCCCAGGCGTCGGCGAGTTCCTGCGGGTCATCCACGACGATCAGCGTCTCGTCCGAGACATAATCGAGCAACGTGGCGGATTCGGCGTAAAAGTAGGGCAGATAGAACTCGATACCGGGGAACGGCGTGCCGGCAGCCAGATCGCGGCGGTGGGCTTCCAGTTCGGCGCGCACGTCGGCGGGGAGGTCGCCCTGCAACTGCGCCGCCACACGCCCGGCGACGCGTGGGCCATAGTGGGGGAGCGCCTCGCGGGCCGGTGTGATGACTATGCTCTCTTCGCGTTCCTGAGAGCGCTGCGTGGCGGGGTCGAAACGGCGCAGCGACTCAATTTGGTCGCCGAAGAGTTCGATGCGCACGGGCGCGGCATCTGCGGGTGGAAAGATGTCGAGGATGCCCCCACGATGGCTGAACTGGCCGGGTCTTTCCACAACGCTGACCGGCTCGTAGCCCAGCCCGGCCAGATGGCGCAGGGCCCCCTCCAGGTCGAACACCTGCCCCAGGCGGAACTCGCGCAGCGCGGCGCGAAGGTGGCGCAGCGGCAGCGTGCGCTGCATCAGCGCGCGGGCAGAGGCCACCACGACCCAATTCAGACTCCCGTCCCCCCTTTGGGGGGAGGGGCCGGGGGTGGGGGTAGCACATCGGGCATACAGCGTCGAGAGCACCCGCAGCCGGCCGGCGATCACCTCTTCGCTCCAGGGGGTGTGCTCGTAGAAGAGGGTCAGCGGCTCCGGGAAGCGCAGGATGGACTCGGGGTCCGGTGTCCAATCCTGCAGGGAGTGTACGAGCGCCCGGGCACGCTCAACGGAGCCGGCGATGACAAGCAACGGGCGTTGCAGGTCGCGGGCAAGTGCAGCCAGGAGCGCCGGGCGCGCTGCCCGCAGGAGGCCCAACGGGGGCGGCATTTCGCCGCTCGC
>DAOUBA010000003.1:0-46671 GCA_034432855.1 Anaerolineae bacterium
CCTGCGGCCATTGGTCGGCCTTCGCCGACCTGCTCCTTGCTGCACCACCGGGCAGTGTCGGCGCAGGCCGACACCTGGCGCGAAGCGCCTGAAGAGGGCGATTTCAATCGGCCCTGAATAGTTACGCAAACTCTTGCCTACAGCGGCGTTTTGCAGTACAATTCTCTTTACAGAGGCAGAGATGAAAGCATGTTGGATCCACCGACTGCTGAATGTGCCTTCGACGGACCCCGACGATGCCCGCCGACGAAGGTTACTCAACATCCTCCTGACCGGCATGGGATTGTTCACACTTGTGGGGCTGGGGGTGATGACAGTTGCCGGTGCCCTCGGCCTGGTACCCCCGTGGCAGAATACCAGGCTGGTCTACCTCGGTTTTCCCGCCCTCCTGGTCGCCGTGGTGGTCATCTTTGTGATCAACCGCTATTGGTCAGGCTGGCTGGCAGCGTTGCTTACCATCCTGGTGCTGATCGCTTACGTATTCGCAGACAATGCGGAACAGGTAACTTCCGGTCGCAGCTTGGTGGCGTTTGCGCTCTCGATCTTTGTGGCAAGTTTTCTGTTGCGCCCGTATGCTGGCTTTGTCGTGGCAGGGCTGGCCAGCCTGGCAATCGCTGCCCTGGGGATCGGCGTGCTACAAACAGGGCTGAATGTCCCGGCCATGGTGATCTTCTTCCTCATTGCCACAGGTGCGTGGGTCACGGCTCGCAGCCTGGAAGATGCCCTGGCAGAAGCGCGCGCCCTAAATCGTGAACTCGACTGGCGCGTGGCCGAGCGGACGCGTGACCTGCAACGCCGCTCCATCCAACTGCAGACCGCCTCCGAAGTCGCCCGCGACGCCACGGCGATCCTGGACGTGGATCAACTCCTCGACAAGACCGTGCATCTCATATCCGAAAGGTTCGGTTTCTACCACGTCGGCGTCTTTCTGCTGAACGAACGAGACGAGTACGCTGTCCTGCGCGCCGCTTCATCGGAAGGCGGACGGCGCATGCTCGAGAAAGGCCACAAACTGGCCGTTGGCAAAGCCGGGATCGTCGGCTACGTGGCCGGCACAGGCGAACCGCGCATCGCCGTGGATGTGGGGAAGGATGCCGTCCATTTCGTCAACCCCGATCTCCCTGCCACTTGCTCCGAGATGGCTCTGCCTTTGATTAGCCGCGGTCAGGTCATCGGTGTGCTCGACGTGCAATCCGTTCAGGAGGCCGCGTTCACCGAGGAGGACGTCGCCGCTTTGCAGACGATGGCCGATCAACTGGCCAATGCCATCGAGAACGCGCGGCTCTACACCGCCGAATTGCGGCGACGGCAGGAGGCGGAAACGCTCTATCGGGCGACACAGGCACTCGCCACCACGCTTGACCTGCACAAGGTTCTCGACTCCATCCTAAGCGAACTCCAAAAGGTCATCCCCTATGATAGCGCCTCGGTACAACTCTTGCGCGATGACAGGCGGCTGGAGATCATCGGTGGACGCGGGTTCCCCAACCTGGATGAACTCTTGGGTCTCACGTTTGATCTGGTCGAGGGAGACAATCCGAACCGTAAAGTGGTTCGTCAGCGTGCGCCAGTCATCGTGGACGATGCGCCACAGGTGTACTCCGAGTTCCATAAAGAACCGCACGCCGCCGCAGGCATTCGTTCCTGGCTGGGTGTGCCGCTCTTGTTCGGCGAGCGGCTCATCGGTATGCTGGCCCTGGACAAGCGGGAGCCGGGCTTCTATACGCCGGAACACGCCCGCCTTGTCACAGCCTTCGCGACTCAGGCTGCCATCGTCATCGAGAACACTCGGTTGTACGAAGAAATCAAACGCCACCTCGAGGAACTGACGGTGCTTCACAACGTTGACGTGGCGATCACCTCGACGCTATACCTGGACGATGTCCTGGAGATTGTCTACCAGCAGGTCAGCGAGGTGATGAGGGCCCCCACCTTCTACATCGCCCTGTACGACGAGGATACACACGAAATCCGCGTGCGTCTGGCTGTGGATAAGGAGGAACGCCTGCCATCGTTTACGCTGAGAGGGGACGGCGGGCTTTCCGGGTGGGTCGCGCGCACACGGCGGCCGCTATGGATCAAGGATAGAGATCGAGAGACACTACCCGTGCCGGCCGTTACCGTAGGCACTCCGGCCCGCTCAATGATGATCGCGCCACTCATTGTCCGGGACAAGGTCGTTGGCGTTATGTCCGCCCAATCTCCACAGCCCTACGCCTTCAACGAGGACCACTGGCGGCTCTTCTGCGGCATCGCCGATCAGGTCGCCATCGCGGTGGAGAACGCTCGTCTGTATCGGCGGCTCGAAGCCCAGGCGATGGAACTCGCGCGCGCCTACGACGAACTACGCGAGATCGACCGCTTGCGCGTTCAGTTGGTCCAGAACGTCAGCCACGAATTCCGCACGCCGCTCAGCCTGATCAAGGGGTACACCGAGTTACTACTGGCACAAGAACTGGGCAGCATTTCCGAAAGCCAGCAGGCAGCACTGCAGATCATTCGCGAACGCACGGGCACGTTATCGCGTCTTGTTCACAACCTGATGATGCTACGGTCGGCGCCCCGAGAGGTTATGACGCTAGCGCTAATCTCGCTCGTCGAGGTGGCGCGACACGTGCTGGCAGAATACCAACGGCCCACCGAGGAAGCCGGCATCGTGCTTCGCGAGGAATTGCCGACAGAGTTGCCGCCCGTGCTGGGCGATCAGGAGCAGATCAAACTGGCCCTCGGTCACCTGGTGGATAACGCGATCAAGTTCAGCCCTGGCGGGGGGACCGTTACCGTCCGTGCTTGGGACGACCGGAGCAAAGTCTACGTCTCGGTCACAGACGAAGGGATTGGCATTCCAACCGAGCATCTGGGGCGCATCTTTGAGCGCTTCTACCAGGTAAACGGCAGCACCAAGCGGCGCTTTGGCGGCGTAGGAATCGGGCTGGCCGTAGTGTGTGAGATTGTCGAGGCGCACGGTGGCAAGGTTACAGTGGAAAGCGAACTCGGGAAGGGCAGTACGTTCACGATATGGCTGCCGCGGGGGCAAGGGTGAAGCGTTTCGTCGCCATTGCCGGCAATATCGGCGCGGGGAAATCGGCGCTGACGGCGCTCCTGAGCAAGCGGCTGGGCTGGGAGCCTTTCTTCGAGGCGGTCAACGACAATCCCTACCTGGCCGACTTCTACCAGGATATGCGGCGCTGGAGTTTCCATTCACAGATCTTCTTTCTGTCACGCCGCATGAGCCATCATTGGCAGCTGCTCCAGCGCGCCAACTCGGTAGTTCAGGACCGCACCGTCTATGAGGACGCCGAGATTTTCGCCTGCAATCTCTATCGGCAAGGGCTGATGAGCGAACGAGATTATCGCAGTTATCGAGAGTTGTACCAGGTCGTGACTACCGTGCTTCCTCCACCCGACCTGATCGTCTACCTGCGGGCCTCGCTCTCAACCTTGCAGGAACGCATTCGCCGTCGGGGCCGTCCATACGAGCGGGATATCCCGGCGAGCTATCTGCAACAACTCAACGAACTGTACGAGGAGTGGATCGGCGGATTCTCTCTGTGCCCGGTGCTCAGCGTGCCCTCTGACGATCTAGACTTTGTGTTGAACCCCGAGCACCTGGAGTTGATTGCGCGGCGCATCCTCGAGAAACAAGGGCGGGAGGAGATTGTGTTCGACGATGGTAGCAGAACCCCCAATCTCAACCTCTAGCCTGGAACCGTGTGAGGACCGGGTTGATACCGTCCAGAAGCAACTGAGCGAGTTGCGTTTCCTGCACCAGACCAGCCAGGTTCTCACCGCCACGCTCGACCTGGATAGCGTACTGCGTTCGCTCATGTCCCAGGTGCGGGATTACTTCCAGGTCGAAGCCACCTCGGTCGCCCTGCTGGACGAGGAAACCGGGGAGTTGGTCTTTCGCGTCGCCGTCGGTGATGCAGCGGACGAGGTGACCGGGCTGCGCATGCCTCCCGGACGGGGTATTGCGGGCTGGGTAGTGGAAACAGGCAAACCTGCGCTGGTACCCGTGGCTCATGATGACGAGCGCTTTTACTCCGGCGTTGACGACAGGACCAGTTTCCACACGCGCACACTGCTGGCCGTCCCGATCAAGGTCGAAGGACGCACGATCGGCGTGATCGAGGCGCTCAATCCGGTTGCTGGGGCCTTTGATGAGGACGCACAACGGGTGCTGCTCTCCGTCGCCGATCTGGCTGCCATCGCCATTCGCAATGCCTGGCTCTACGAACGCGCACGGCACGCGGAGCGCCGCTACGAGAGCCTGTTCAACGAGAGCAACGATCCGATCCTGGTCCTGGACCTGGAAGGAAGAGTCCTCGATCTCAACCGGCGAGCCATCGAGATCCTGGGACGCCCCCGTGAACAGGCGATTGGCGAAGACCTGTGCGACTTGGTCGCAACGACGCAAGGGGCCTGCCAGGTGGCTATCCAGCAGGCTTGCGCGGGCCAGCGGCCCAGTCTGGTGGTACGTGTCTCTTCCGCCGCAGGGGAGCGCACGTTGGAAGCCCTCATAGCCCGCATCAACTACGGCGGGCGAGAGGCCATCCAGTGGGTCGGCCACGATATCTCGGAGCGCGTGGCGCTGGAGCAAATGCGCGAAGACCTGACCAACATGGTCATCCACGACCTGCGTAATCCCCTGGGCAGTATCATGGGCAGCCTGCAGTTGATCCATACCGCCTACGTCGAGCGCGATCAGACGCTTCCCATAGGGAAACTGCTACGCATCGCCATAAAGAGTGGACAGAAGTTGTACCGCCTGATTGATTCGTTGCTGGATTTGAGTCGGCTAGAGGCGGGCGAAACGGTGCTGAACAAGAGCTATTTGCATCCAGACGCGCTGATGCAGGAGGCTGTAGAGCAAATCCAGCCCCTTGCCCTGAGCAAGGAGCAGATCGTGAAAGTGCATGTCGCCCCTGACCTGCCGGCGGTGTGCGCCGATCACGACATGATCCTGCGTGTGCTGACGAATCTACTGGACAACGCGGTCAAGTTCGCTCAGAGGCACGGGCACATCACACTCAGCGTGGCACAAGCAGGGGACGAGATGTTATTCACCGTGTCCGACGATGGTATTGGTATCCCGCCTGAGCGCCGCCAGCACATCTTCGATCGCTTCGTGCGCCTGGAGAACGAAGGCGTCAAAGGCGTTGGTCTGGGCCTGGCGTTCTGCAAACTCGCCGTAGAGGCTCACGGAGGCCGCATCTGGGTCGAAAGCGAGATAGGCCAGGGCAGTCACTTCAAGTTCACGTTGCCCCTGGGGAGGGCATGACAGAACGACATCCTTGAGCCGTATGCAAAAGATTGCCCCCAACGTCTACGCAGAAACCGCATATCCTGGCGTCAACGTCGGTTTCGTCATCACCCCGCTGGGGGCCATCGCTATAGATGCCCCCACCTTGCCCCACGATACCCGCGCCTGGCGGCAAAAGGTGATAGAGACCGCCAGGGGCCCTATCCTGTACGTGATTCTGACGGACGCCCATCCCCATCGGATGCTGAGCGTCGGCCTGCTGGAAGCCCCTGTCGTTGCTACACGAGCAGCCTACGAGCAGGCGGCTGCCTACACGGACAGCACATGGCGCGGGGCTATCGAGAACTGGGCGCGCATGCATCCAGAAGCAACCAGCGGCTTGCCAGGGGCGCCGATCGCACTGCCCGAGATCATGTTTAGCGATAGCCTGACGCTGCACAAGGGAGGGGTGAGCATAACCGTACGGTGCGTCGCTGGCGGCGCCCCCGGCAGCGCCTGGGTCTACCTGCCCGAACAGGATGTGCTCTTCACTGGCGACACACTCGTCGCAAAGACCCATCCCTTTCTGGCCGACGCGCCGGATACCAGGGCATGGCTGGAGACGCTCAAGGCACTGCGCCAGCCGCGCTTTGCCAATACCACCATTGTGCCCGGACGTGGCCCGGTCTGCAATCAATCGGCCACGCGACCGCTCAGCGAGTATATTGCCCTCGTGCGCCGGCGGGCGCGTTCGTTGCGAGCAGCCGGACAAGCGCGGGCAGACAAGACGGCTGTGATCGCCGAACTCTTGCCCCTTTTCCCCGTAGCCGACGACGAGCAAGAGTCTGTCCAGCGGCGCATCAGGGCTGGCCTGGACAAATTGTGCGAAGAGGTGCAGAAGGATTCGGAGGATGGGTAGGATCTTTGTTGTTCCTGAAGTTCACACCCCGGCGAAGCGCGTCCGTGAGGCATTGGACGATGCGGAGCGGCTGCTGCCCAGGTTGCGCAGCAGCGGCCGTGAGGCGCTGGAACTGCTCCACCTGCTCGATAAGGCCGCCGCCGCGCTGGACGAACTGGAGCAGACCGGCGTAGATGTGCGCGCCGAACGCACCCGCTTCGAGAGCGTCCAGGAGCGGTTGCGTTCCTATCGGGTGCCTTTCGTGCGGGAGACTGGCGCGGCCTATCAAGAGGAGCGAGCGACCGTGCAGCCCGATCGGGCGCGCTGGTGGTGGTACATTGACGAGATCGTGGCCCAGGAGCGCAAAAAGCGGCTGCGCCGCCTGCTGATCGGGGGCGGGATCGCCATCCTGGTCCTGGCAATCGCCTGGGTGGTCTACGACCGTTTCATCGCCCCTCCACCTAATGTGCGCCAGGCGTATCAGCGCAGCAGCACCGGGGAGAAACTGGCCATAGAAGGTGACTTGCAAGGGGCACTGGCCGAATTCGAGCAGGTCGTCACGCTCACTCCCGATGATCCCAACGGATGGGTTTGGTTGGGCGTGATTCACACCCTGCTGGGAGAATCGCGGCAGGCGGAAATGGCCTTTCAGCAAGCCGGTTCCCTGTACGGGACGGAGTATGATTTCCTGGTGAACCGCAGTATGACGTACATGCGTGCGGGGGACCTGGAACGCGCTAGGACGGACGTCGAGCAAGCGATCCGGAAAGAACCACAGGCAGCGATTGGATACTATGTACGGGCCAATATCGAGAATCAGCAAGGAGATTGCACCGCCGCCATTGCCGACCTGGAACACGCATCAGAACTGGCTCAGTTGACAGGAGACATGCAGTTGGATGCAATCGTTCGCACACAACTGGCTTACGTGACCCAGGCCTGTGCGGTCCGGATGCCTACGCCAACCCCATTGCCGTAAGAGCGAAGAGGAAGTCAAATGACACAAGAAGACAATCTAGCACGTCTATACGCGATCAAAGCGATCTATGAACCCGACCTGCTGCGCAAGGCTAACGTCGTTGGCGTGGGTATCGGGCTACGACGGCGCGCAGGCAAACAGACCGCCGAGCCGGTGATCGTGGTCTCGGTGACGCGCAAGGTGCCCCTCTCACAACTGGATGCAAGTGATGTGATCCCGCGCGAGTTGGAGGGGGTACTGGTAGATGTTCAGGCGGTCGGGAAACTGCGGGCGTTGTGAAGAGGCAGGAGGAAGAGGCGGGATGACTACAGAACTGATCGCACAAGTGAAGCAGGTCAAAGGAGTCCATGCCCACGATCTGTTGAGCAAGCGCAACGTCGTAGGAGTGGGCCTGGGCTACAAGGTCAGCAAGGGCGTGCAGACGGGTGAACTGAGCCTTGTCGTTTCGGTCACGCACAAAGAGGAGCCGTCCGCGCTGGGCGCCCGAGACCTGGTGCCAAAGGTGCTTGATGGGGTCAGAACCGACGTTGTCGAAACGGGTGTGCTGCAGGCTCTCGACCTGGGGCCGCGTGACCACTGGCGGCCTGTCGTCCCACCCGGTGCCTCTGTAGGTCACTACCGCATGGCGACCGGCACTTTCGGCTGCCTGGTGCGCCGGGGCGGAGAAACGTTCATCCTCTCGAACAACCACGTCCTGGCCGATACGAACAAGGGAAAAACGGGGGACGCGATCCTTCAGCCGGGGCCGGTGGATGGCGGCGGAACCACCGATCGTATTGCCGCGCTCGCCGATTTCGTGCCGCTTGACTTTGGCACAACTGACCCAGAATGCCCATCCTTGGAATTGATCGCCAAACTGCTGAACTATGTCGCTGGCGCGTTCCGATCCAGCCACAGACTCCAGCCGGTAAAACAGACCTCCGGAGTCAATCGCGTGGACGCGGCACTGGCCCGCCCACTTTCGCCGGACTTGGTAAAGGACGAGATTCTCTATATCGGCAAACCAGTAGGTGTAGGCGAGGCCACACTGGGGACAGCCGTGCAAAAGACTGGACGCACTACCGGCTATACGCAAGGCACCGTCACTCAGATTGACGCTACAATGCGCGTCGAGTACGGAAGCGGCTCTTCGGCGCTGTTTGCCGGCCAACTGGTTGCCGATCTCGTGAGCCAGCCCGGCGATTCCGGATCAGCGGTACTGGACATGGAGAAGCGTGTCGTAGGGCTGCTCTTCGCCGGTTCCGAAGCCGTCACGATCATCAACCCGATTGACCAGGTGCTCGCGGCGCTGAATGTAGAATTGGTAGTTGGTTAGTTAGTTGGTTGGTTACGGATTAACGCCCAGGTACATTCCTACCAACTCGGCGGTCGCCAAGATGTGTCCTTCCATCGCCGCCAGCACCTGCTCCCGCACTGCGCCTGGCCCCAGAGTGAGCGGCGCATCCAATGCGTAGAGGATGAAAGCGTAGCGGTGCGTTTCGCCAGGGGGCGGGAAGGGGCCGGTGTACCCGATCTCTGCATTATCGTTTAGTCCCTGCAACGCGCCATCCTCCAACTGCGGCTGCTGGATAACCCCCTCTGGCAGGCTGCTCACCTCGGGCGGGATGTTGTAGATCAGCCAGTGAGAGAAGGGCACGTCCCGATCCTCCATCAGCAACACCAGGCTGCGCGTCCCTTTGGGCACGTTGACCCAGGCCAGTTCGGGCGAGACGTTTTCTCTGAAGAATCCGAAGCGTTCAGGGATCGCGCCTCCCGCCTCGAATGAGCGACTGGTGAGAATGAGCGGCAGCGGAGTGGGCGTAGGGGTAGGCGTGGGCGTCGGAGTGACCGTCGGTGTGGGTGTCGGCGTGGGCGGAACAGGAGTGGGTGTGTCCAGCAGGGGTGTCGCCGTCAGCGGAGGTACTGGGGTAGCACAGCCAGAGAGGCACGTAACCACGATCAGAAAGAGAACAAGTAGCATGATAAACTTGTGCATGTGTCGCCTCGTCCCTACATATGCAAAAAAGTGACGGGCACCCCAGCCGGAATCCACTCAGCGGGGGGCCGTTCTCAACTGGCGCCCAATGCCTGATGTAGACAGCGCACGAATTTCTCCGCTGCGTGCGCCGGGTCGCTGGCCTGCTCAACGGCGTTGATAAGCGCCGAACCGACGATGACGCCGTCAGCGAGGTCGCCCACCACGCGGGCCTGCTCCGGGGTGGAGATGCCAAAGCCCACCGCCAGCGGTGTACGAGCCACAGCCCACGCCCGCCGGATAAAGCCTTCCAGATCGGGCGGAAGTTTGGCGCGTGCGCCGGTCACGCCGGTGAGCGAGACCAGGTACAGAAAGCCGGTGGTGCGCGCGGCCAGAAGCGCCAGCCGCTCCGGGGTCGAGGTCGGCGCGGCCAGGTAGACCAACGCTCGCCCCTGCGCCCGGCAGATCGCCTCAATATCGCTTGCCTCTTCCGGCGGCAGGTCGGGCACGATCAGGCCGTCGGCGCCGGCTGCAGCGGCCTGGGCCACGAAACGCTCTACGCCGTAGGCCAGGATCGGGTTGACGTAGCCCATCAGCATCAAGGGCTGACTCACGCCGCGAGCGCGCAGTTGGGCGGTCATCTCCAGCGCGCGTGCCACGTTCATCCCGCGCTCCAGTGCTACCTGGGTCGAGTGTTGGATTGTGGGGCCATCGGCCAGCGGATCGGAGAAGGGGATGCCCAGTTCAATGAGGTCTGCTCCGGCGCGGGCGATGGCTTCCAGCACGTTGAGCGAGGTGGCGGGATTGGGAAAGCCCAACGTGAAGTAGGGCATCAGTGCCGCGCGCCCTTCGGCGCGTGCGGCGGCGAACGCTTTGGCGATGTGCTCCAGTCCGGTCATCCTGTGCCCCTGACTACGTCAGGCCAAGTGCCTTGACAACAGTATCCAGGTCCTTGTCGCCGCGCCCGGAGAGGTTGATGAGGATGATCTGGGATGGATCCATTTTGGGCGCGCGCTTGGCCGCTTCAGCGACGGCGTGGGCCGATTCGAGCGCGGGCAGAATGCCTTCGGTGCGCGCCAGCAGTTGGAAGGCTGCCAGCGCCTCCGCATCGCTGGCGAAGGTGTACTCGGCGCGGCCCAGGTCGCGCAGGTAGGCGTGTTCGGGGCCCACGGCGGGGTAATCCAACCCGGCGGAGATGGAGTGGGTGCCGGCGATCTGGCCGTCGGGGTCCTGGAGCACGTAGGTGTAGGTGCCGTGGAGGACGCCGGGCCGGCCCAGGCGCGGGTCGGCAAAGCGCGCGGCGTGTTGCCCGGTCTCGATCCCCTTTCCCCCGGCTTCGACGCCCACCAGCCGCACGTCGGGATCGTCGCGGAAGGCGTGAAAGAGCCCTATGGCGTTCGAGCCGCCGCCCACGCATGCGATGCAGACGTCGGGGAGCCGTCCCACCTGGGCAAGCATCTGCGCGCGGGCCTCATGTCCGATCACTGCCTGAAAGTCGCGCACGATGGTGGGGTATGGATGCGGCCCCAGCGCCGAACCCAGCAGGTAGTGGGTATCGGCGACGTTGGTGACCCAGTCGCGGATGGCCTCGTTGATGGCGTCCTTGAGGGTGCGGCTGCCGTTTTCGACCGGGCGCACCTCGGCGCCCAGCAGTTTCATGCGCAGGACGTTGGGCTGCTGGCGGGCGATGTCTACCGTGCCCATGTATACGACGCACTCCAGCCCCAGCAGCGCGGCAGCAGTGGCAGTAGCGACGCCGTGCTGCCCCGCGCCGGTCTCGGCGATGATGCGCCTCTTGCCGATGCGCCGCGCCAGGAGTGCCTGCCCCAGGGCGTTGTTGATCTTGTGGGCGCCCGAGTGGGCCAGGTCCTCGCGCTTGAGGTAGATCTGCGCGCCGTCCAGGTGCGCGGTCAGGCGGCGGGCGTGGGTGAGCGGGGTGGGGCGCCCCACGTAGGTGCGCATCAGATCGTCCAACTCGGCGCGGAAGGCCGGGTCATCGCGCAATGCCAGGTAGGTGGATTCTAACTCGGCCAGCGCGGGCATCAGCGTCTCTGGAACGAATTGCCCACCGTAGGGGCCGAATTTGGAGACCATGGTTGTCTGATGAGTTGGTTGGTTAGTCATTCGTCATGCGCCATTTGTAGAATATACCACGTATGGGGATGTTGCACAACCCGGCGAGTTCTTGCGTTGGGTAGGCTGGTGTGCTACAATACGCCCAAACACGTGCGATGGCGGGGGTGCTATGTCTCAACGCGAAAATGGCCTGCCGGTTGGGTTGATCCTTTTTGTCATCTTGCTGATCGCGCTTCCCTACGTTCTTCTCCTGTTGTCTGGCTGGCCTGGCGCTGTCTCTGCAGATGAGGCGATGTTCCGCCTGGGAACGATCGAGCCGATCGCCGGGCCGCCTCCACATCTTGGCCTGTCTCCTCGAATGATCCGTTGGGAGTTGCTGCTGGCAGGGTTGGGACTGGGAATCGGCATGGGGCTGGGGCTGGCGCTTGCATTCATCGGGAGAGGCGCTGTGAAGCGGGATATGCCCGCGAACGCACGCTTCAGCCTACTGGTGTTACTCGGTGCGGTTTCGCTGGTTACCTACGGGTTGAACTTCCTGCTCCCTTTTCCGCTGTTCCGTTATTACAGTGTCCGGTTGGGCGGTATGGGCCTAATTGCCGTGCGGGATGCAGGCATCGCTCTATCGGTGACTGCAGCAACTGTCGCGCTGTTTCTGTCCTACGGTCTGGCCTATGCCCTCTGCCGGGGGCAAGATAGTCGTCGCCTGTGGGTGATCGTCCTGGTCGGCGGAGTGCTCTTTGCGATAACCAACCTGTTCGTTTTCCCTATTACCTCGCTCGACGTCTACGACTATATCGCCCTTGGTCGCATCACTGGCGTGCATGGGGGCAATCCTTACGTCCGGTCGGCGGGCGATTATCCCTTAGATCCCTTCATGGCGTATGCTTCCTGGCAAGAGGCGACCTCTCCGTATGGGCCGCTGTGGGAGACGCTGGTGGGCATTCTTTGTCGCCTGGTCGGCAATCGCCTGTTGACCAACCTGTTGGTTTTCAAGGGGCTGGCGCTGGCAGGCTTTCTGATCAGTGTGTTCCTCATCGCCGCGATCCTGCGCCGCACTGCCCCCGAGCGGGCGCTCGCCGGCACGCTGCTTTTCGCCTGGAACCCGCTGGTGTTGCTCGAGGCAATGGCGAACGCGCACAACGATCCGCTGGTGGCAGCCCTGTTGCTCGGGGCATTTTGGGTACTCGCGTCGCACTTGAACCGTACGCTGCAAGACAAGGCGCAAGAGCCGTCTTCCGACAGGCGCTTCTGGAGTTGGGTCAACGGATGCGGGGCGCTGATCATTCTCGGGGCAGCCGTGTTGGTCAAACTGATCCCACTATTGTTCCTTCCATTGTTCCTTTTGTTCCTGCTGGCCGAGGAAGGAGGGTGGTGGCGGCGGATCGGCCTGAGCCTGCTCCTTATTGCCCCGATGTTCCTGATTGCCATCGAGTATTATCGTATTTTCTGGCACTGGCCGGAGATCGTCAACGTGTTCGGCCAGCGGCTGGGGATGTTCCGCATGTCCATCGCCAGTGCGACCAAGGAGATACTGCAGCAATACGTTGACGAGGCCACAGCGCAGGTTCTTGTGAGGCCACTCCTGGCGGTTTTCACCCTGGCTTACCTGGTCGTCCTGGGCCGCGCAGCATACGCCCTGAAAATGCTGCCCCGGCGAGGTCCCCTGGCGGGAGTAAGTCGCTTTCTCTTCGGCCGTCGGCAGGTAGAAGGGAAACGAGCCTGGGACGTGCTGGTTGAAGCCAGTCTTTCCATCTTGCTCCTGTACCTGCTGCTAGGTAATTTCTGGTTCTGGCCCTGGTATCTGATCATGCCAATTGCCTTGCTCGCCCTCGCCGGCAACGAGCGGCTCTTCCTCCCCTTGCTGCTGGCCGCCTGCGTTGGAGAGGTGTCTCACGTGGGCTGGAATTTCGTCTGGTATTGGTGGGGGGTTTCCTGGGACACGCTTTATCAGATGGACATGCTGATCGTCTTTTTCATGGTTGTGCCGGCATTGGTGGTCTATGCGATCAACCTACGACGTAAGTGACTATTTCGCCCGATAAGGTGTTGGGTCTGGAATTATCGGCTTACATTTGGGAGGAAGGCCGCTGATGAGTAAGAAAGTGTCGCTACATTCTCGATGGGGCCCCGGATGCTTTATGTTGTTTATCGTAGGATGGTTGCTGATTGCAACGCTGGGAGCCGCGCTGACGTGGTACGGGAAACCGGAAGAGGCCAGCCAGCAGTTCGAAGGTGCCGACGCGACGTCTGTCGAAGGTGGGCTGTCGCCGGAAGTCACCGGCGAGGCGACCAGCATGCCCCCGCCGCCGACGGCGACTGCCGTTCCCACCGTCACTCCATTCCCAACTGACACGCCGGTTCCGACGGCGACGCCTGCACCCACGCCCTACATCGTAGCTGGCGCCGACGGAGTGAACGTGCGTAGTGGGCCGGACATCTCGTTCGAGCGGCTGGGTTATATTGACCCCGGTGGTCAGGCGCCGCTAATCGGTCAGGACGGCGACTGGTGGCAGATTCTATACAACGGTGCGCCGGGATGGGTATTCAAGGACTTGGTCGAGGTTTTCAACGTGATTCCGGGCGAGCCGCTGCCTACGGCGACTCCTACACTTGCGGCGACGGGTGGATAGGCGAGTCGCTTGTGAAAAGAGTGGGTTGGGTGCGTATGTCGCGTATGGCGTAGCGCAATGAGAACCTGGCGATACTGGTTGAATCTACTCCTGTTTGCACTGGCGCTCTTGACTCTCGGCCTGACAACAGGCGTGCTCTATCTGACGCGCCAACATGCTTTGGGCTATGTTCATCCTGCACGCACAGTTCGCTCTGCCGATGACACCCCCGCTCGCTACGGGATTCCCTATCACGATACCGCGCTCACGACGTCCGATGGCCTGACATTGCGAGCCTGGTACACCCCGCCCCAGAACGGCATCGTAGTGCTCGTGGCGCACGGATATAGTACTATGCGTCCCGCAGATATCCATAGCCTTTTTGCGCGGAATCAGTACGGCGTGGTCTCGTGGGATTCTCGAGCGCACGGCGAGAGCGAAGGCGAGACGTGCACGTTCGGATACTATGAGGCCTTGGATGTAGAGGCAGCACTCGACTTTGCCCTATCGCAGCCCGGTGTCGAGCGGGTAGGAGCCTGGGGTGGTTCAATGGGCGGCGCAACGGTCATCATGGCCGCTGCCCGTCGGCCGGAGATCGGGGCCGTGGTGGCCGACAGTGCCTACGCTGCGCTGGCAGACGAACTGGAGATCATGGTGCGTCTTGCTCTGCTGCGTCCGTTGGTGCGCTTTTTCGCGGAACGAGAGGTAGGGATCAGCATTCACGATGTGCGGCCAGAAGAGGTGATCGGACACATCAGCCCCCGTCCCGTGTTCATCATTCAAGGATTGGCAGACACGACGGTACCACCGGAATCAGGGGAAAGGCTCTATAATGCGGCTGGCGAACCCAAGAGCCTATGGGTCGAACCAGATGTGGGGCATCTGGAAATGATGCGCAAATTCCCAGCCGAATATGAGCGGCGCATAACCACGTTCTTTGACCAGGCGCTGCTTACACTGGAAGACTAGACACCTTCGCGCTACTTCCAACCAACCAACCAACCAACCAACCAACTAACCAACCAACTAACCAACCATGTTCGAACAACTCTCCCTCTTCGGCCGCTCGACCCTATGCGAGCTGTATACCGTCAGCCAACTCACCGGCTACATCCGCCGCCTCTTCGAGGAGGATGCCGAACTCTGCGACGTGTGGGTCGAGGGAGAAGTTTCCAATTTTAGCCGCCCATCCTCCGGCCATTGCTACTTTACGCTCAAAGACGCCGGCGCACAACTCGGCTGCGTGATGTGGCGGAGTGTAGCCAACGCCCAGGACTATTTGCCCGTAGACGGCGACATGGTGCTGGCTCACGGGCGCGTCTCGGTCTACGAAGCCGGCGGGCGGTACCAACTGTACGTGGACGAGATCCGGCCTGCGGGCCTCGGCAACCTGTATCTGGAATTCGAGCGGCTCAAGGCGCGGTTGGAAGCCGAAGGGCTGTTCGCTCCCGAGCGCAAACGGCCATTGCCGCGCCTCCCGCGCTGCATCGGCATTGTCACCTCGCCCACCACCGCTGCTCTGCGCGACATCCTCAACATCCTGCGTCGCCGCTACCCGCTGGCCGAGGTGCTGCTTTCGCCTACGCCGGTGCAGGGGGACGACGCCCCGTCGCAGATTGTCGCCGCGCTGGGGGCGCTCAACGCGCGTGACGACGTGGACGTGATCATTGTCGCCCGGGGCGGCGGAAGTTTGGAGGAACTGTGGGCCTTTAACGATGAACGGGTCGCTCGCGCCATCGTCGCCTCGCGCATCCCTATTGTCTGCGGCGTGGGACACGAGACCGACTTCAGCCTGGCCGACTTTGCCGCCGATGTGCGCGCCCCTACGCCGTCTGCTGCCGCCGAACTCGTCGCCCCTGACCGCGCAGAACTGCGCGCCCAGGTAGCCCGGCTGGCGATGGCGCTCGTCACCGCGCTGCAATCCGCCATCGCAGCGCGGCGTTGGCGGCTGGCCGAGCAGATGCGCGCGCTCAAGCACCTTTCGCCCCTTATGCAACTGGTGCAGGCCCGCCAACGCGTGGACGATCTCTTGGGCCGGGCGGAGGCTGCAATACGCCATAGCCTGCTCCTGCGCCGCGAGCGGCTGAGCGGCCTGGCTGGGCGGCTGTCCGGGGTCAGCCCGTTGGCGACGTTGGAGCGCGGCTATGCCATCGTGCGCCGCCGTGACACCGGTGCCGTCGTGCAATCGGTCGCGCAGGTCGCGCCGGGGGACACGCTGGGCGTCCGCGTAGCCGACGGAGAGTTTGAGGCGACGGTGTGACCGGGCCACTTTCGCGCGGTGTCTGCGGGCGGCGCATCTCCGTCGTCGGCACCAGCGGCTCCGGCAAGACGACCACGGCAGCGCAGATCGCCAAACGGCTGGGGATTCCGCACGTAGAGATGGATGCGCTGCACTGGGAGCCCAATTGGACCGAAGCGCCGTTCGAGGTATTCTGCGAACGTCTATCACAGGCGCTCAGTGGGCCGGCCTGGGTCGTGGACGGGAACTATGGCAAGGCGCGCCACATCGTCCTGAGCCGCGCCGATACGGTCGTTTGGCTGGACTACCCCCTGCCGGTGATCATGTGGCAACTGATCTGGCGGACGCTCAGGAGATCCATCCGCCACGAGGAACTGTGGAGTGGCAACCGCGAGTCACTGGGGAAGGCGTTCTTCAGCCGCGAATCTATCCTGCTCTGGGCGCTTCAGACGTACAAGCGCAGACGTCGGGAGTATCCCATCTTGCTCAATGGGCCAGAGTGCGCCCACCTCGCCATTGTGCACCTGCGCTCGCCACGCGAGACACGCGCGTGGATAGCAAATTGCCGGGAGGGAAAAACGCAATGAAAAAGATCGAGAATATGACCTACGAGCAGGCTTTTGCCGAACTGGAAGAGATCGTGCGCAAACTGGAAGCCGGAGGCCTGACGCTCGAGGAGAGCCTGGCGCTCTTCGATCGCGGACAGGCGCTGGCCGCCCACTGCAACGCCCAACTCGACCAGGCCGAACTGGCGATCAAACAACTCACACCGGAGGGCACTGTGCCCTTCAACCCGGAACAATAGCGATGGACGCTGCCTGCATCTGTGGCCTGGCTGGGCTGGCAGCGGCCACGTTCTGCATCCTGGGCTTTGTGTTTCTGGCACTGAGCAGCAAGTGGGAGGGGCGCAAAGGCGAAATCGCGCTCTTGGCATTGGGCGGGTTGCTACTGCTCGCCTGTGTATGTGCAGGCGTCGTGATGATTAGCGCCCTCGTCACAATGCCTACCCCCACGCTTACGCCGATACCCACATTTACACTCGCGCCCACCCCCATTTCTACATCTACACCTGCGCCCACTCTCCAACCAACTACCCAACCAACCCACAAACCAACCATCCAACCCACAAACCAACCAACCATCCAACCCACTCTTCCACCCAGTCTCTCATACCCCATAGACCTGACTCCCTACAGCGCGTCGCTTTTGCCCGATGAGCAGGCTGCTGTTAGTGTACTCGACGACCCACCCATCTACACGCTCGACGTACGTGTGGACTGGGCCAGGCACACCGTTGCGGGGGTCGAGACGCTGCTCTACACCAATAACGAAGGGGTGGCTCTCGACAGACTGTACCTGCGCCTCTACCCCAATGCCCCATACTACGAGGAAGGCCGCACCGACATAGGCCCGGTGACATTAGATGGGCAACCCGTCAGAGCAGAGGTAGACGAGACGGTGTTGGAGATTACCTTGCCCCAACCACTGCAGCCCGAGGAGCGGATCACGCTAACCATCCCGTTCACCGTCACCGTCCCCCATCGCCCCGACCGCTTTGGCTACGAGGACAACGTCATGATGCTGGGCCACTGGTACCCCCTGCTGGCCGTCTACGACGAGGAAGGCTGGAATCTCGACCCTTACGTGGCGATGGGTGACGCCTTTTATTCCGAGACCGGTTTCTATACCGTTCACCTGACCGTACCCGAAGGGACGGTCGTGGCCTCCACCGGTGTCGAGACAGCGCGCGTCGAACAGGGCGATGAGACCCGCATTACCCTGGTCAGCACAGCGACCCGCGATTTCACCCTCGCTCTCAGCCCGGATTATCGCACGCTCACCCGCCAGGTCGGCCAGACCCGCGTCACGTCCTTCTACCTGCCCGGCGATAAGGAAGGCGCCCGGCGTGCACTCGACACGGCGTCCCGCGCGGTCGAGATCTTTAGCGCGCGCTTCGGCCTATACCCCTACACCGACTTTGACGTGGCCGAGACGCCGTTCCTGATCGAGGGCTCCCCCGGCGGGATGGAGTACCCGGGCCTCGTCTTCATCAGCAGCGATCTCTATGACCCCGAAGGGTTTTACGCCGCAGCATTCGCGGTCATCGTGGCGCACGAGACGGCGCACCAGTGGTGGTACAGCGTCGTGGGCAACAACCAGGTGGACGAGCCGTGGCTGGACGAAGCATTCGCCACGTATGCCCAGATCCTCTACGTCGAGGAGACGGCGGGCCAAACCGCCGCGCGGGAGACCGAGGCGCTTTGGGTCGAGTTCCCGTATATGATGGCGGCGATGATGGGGGAGGACCGGCCTGTCGCCACGTCGCTCCTCGACTTTGACGACACGATGCTCTACAGCGCCATCGTCTACAGCAAGGGGGCGCTCTTCCTGCGCGGGTTGCGCAGCCTGGTGGGTGACGAGACTTTCTTCGCCATTCTGCAACACCACTACCAGACCTACCGCTACGGCATTGTCCCAGCCGACGGCTTCCGCCGCTCCATCGCCGAGGTCACCGACAACGACCCGGATGCGCTGGCGCTCTACGACCTGTGGATCCTTTCGGACGAAACGCCGCCCGAGTTCGAAATGCCTGGGTTTGAGATACCGGGAGAAGAATCAGACGATTGGGAGGAGATATTCCGCCGGTTGGAGGAACTGTTCGGGGAAGGGCGAGACAAGTTACCAATCAACGCTGAACCAGCGTCAAGAGTGCCCGTGGCTCCTCTGCCCGCAGCGCGAGCGCCACGCCCACATAGACTGCTGCACCTACCACGGCGCCTCCACCACCGAGTATGAGTGTCCCCGCACCGGACAGGAGCGTCTGCCAGCCCACCAACGCCGCGCCCATCGCCAGCGCCGCCAGACTGTTCCGGGCAAGCGCAGTCAGCATCCGCTGCCCTTCGATGCCGCCCATCCTGCGCTGGATCAGTATCAGGAGCGCCGTCAATTCCAGCAGCGTGGCAATCGAGTTCGCCAGCGCCAGCCCGGCGAATAGCGGCCAACCCGCCAGCCCGAAAACGTCTGGCAGCGTCAGGCTCAAGGCCACGTTCAGCCCCATCGCCAGCACACCCATCCAAACCGGCGTGGCCGTGTCGTGCAATGCGTAGAAGGCGCGGGCGACGATCTCCAGCCCGGCGTGCCCCACCAATCCCAGCGCGTAAAAGGCCAGCGCCCAGGCCACCGCCGCGGTCGAGGAGGCCGAAAACGCCCCACGCTCGAAAAGCAGGCCCACCAGCGGGCGGGCGAGCATCACTAATCCTCCTGTAGCCGGCAGGCTGAGGAAGAAAACCGCGCGCAGCGTGGCGGAAAGCGTCCGGCGCATCTCCCCGCGCTCGCCGCGCGCCGCCTGCGCCGCAAAGGTCGGGAAAGCCGCCGTGCCCACCGCCTGCGCAAACACCCCCTGCGGCAATAGCATCAGCAGCCAGGCATAGTTCAGCGCCGAGACGGCTCCCTCCCCCTGTCGCGAGGCGATATTGGTATTGACCAGAAAGTTGACCTGCACCGCCGCCAGGCCGAGGACGCGCGGCGCCATCAGCCGCAGCACCTCCAGCACACCCGGATCGCGCAGCGTCAACACTGGCCGATAGCGCGCGTCAACCAGAAACAGCCCCGGCACCTGAATGCCGAGATGCAGGACCGCACCGGCCACGTACCCCAGCGCCAGCGCCCGCACTCCCATCCGGGGCGCCAGGAGCCACACCGCCACGATCAGGGAAAGGTTCAGCATGCTGGGGGCCAACGCGGGCAGAAGAAAGTGCTGGCGAGCATTGAGGGCGCCCATCACCACGCCGCTCACCCCAAAGAACAGGGGCGCTGCCAGCATCACGCGCAACAGGGAGATGGTCAGGGCCTGCTGATCGGGCGTGAAGCCGGGGGCGAGTACTACAGAGACCAACACTGGCGCCAACAGCCAGGCCAGGAGCGCCGCCGCAGTCAACGCCACTAGCAGCAGATTGACAATGGCCGAAGCGAGTCGCCACCCTCCGGCAGCATCCTCGCGCGCAAAGTAACCGGTGAAGGTGGGGATGAAGGCCGAGCCGAGCGCCCCGCCAGCAATCAGGGTGAAGAGGATATCGGGGATGCGGACGGCAGCCAGGTACGCATCGTACTCGGCGCTGGTGCCAAAGACGGCGCCAATGACCATTTCTCGCGCCAGCCCCAACATGCGGCTGACGATAAAGAGCGTCATTACCAGCGCCGCCGCTTTCGCGATCTGCCGTCCGCTTTGATGCATCCCCATCTCCTGTGATGGGGATTATATCATTGTGCGCTGTTCGAGCCAAGCAGGATGCAGGATAAGACGCCTGCTTGCATCCTGCTTCCCGCATCCTGGCTACTGAAGAGCCATCGAATCCGCGCCCTCGCTTGCCCTCCACCCGCTGCTGTGATACACTGTAACCGATCCCTAATCCCTTACTCCCTACTCCCTCATCCCCAATCCTAACCCAGGAGTCCAACGATGACCGACCCACAGAGAACCAGCGCCATGCTCGATGCGATGCTCCAGCCCTGGCACGACGCCGTGAACGATCCGACCAGAGCCCAGGAGGAAGTATTGCATCGCTACCTGAAGATCTACGCCGAGACGGAGTATGGTCGGCAACACGGCACCACGCAGATCGAGATGATCGAAGACTACCGCCGCGCCTTCCCCGTCGCCACCTACGAGGACTACAAGCCGCTCATCCGGCGGGTGATGGCGGGCGAGGTCAACCTGCTATTGAACGAGGAGCCGATAGGTTGGGCGATCACGCGCGGCACGACGAAGGGCGAGTCCAAATTCATCCCCATGACGCCGACCGACCTGTTCATGCGCGTCAGCGCCGGGCGGGCGATGCTGAATTACGTCGCCAGTACAGGCCGCTACGATCTCTTCGAGGGGGTTAACCTGAACCTGAACTTTCCCTCTGTAGTGGGGACGGTGCGTGTGGGGGAGCGCGAGGTAACCTACGGCTACAGTTCCGGCATCTATACCAAGCACGTCTCGGCCTTCACGCCCATTCGTTCAGTGCCTTCACAGGACGAGATTGATGCACTGGGTGGGGGCAAGACGGTCCGCGATTGGGAGGCGCGCTTTGAACTGGCCTACGAGAAGTGCCGGGGAGAGAATGTCACGCTGGTGGGAGGCGTCGCGCCGACCGCCGTGCGCTTCGCCCGCTACCTGCGCCGGGCGCACGGGGTCTACCCCAAGGAATTGTGGCGCACACAGATCGTCACGTTGGGCAGCGTCCCCGGCATCAACACGCGCTACGCACCAGCATTCCGCGCACTCTACGGGCCAGTCGTCATCCGCGAAATCTATGGCGCGACCGAAGGCATGTTCGGCCAGCAGCGCGACGAAAAGCGCGCCTGGACGCCCAACTATGACCTGTTCTTCTTCGAGGTCGAGACACGGCGTGGCCTGAAGATGCTGCACGAGATGCACCCCGGAGAACTGGGCAGCCTGATCGTCTCGACGCCCGTCCTGCCGCGCTACCGCATCGGCGACTTGATCCTGGCCTTACGCGTGCCCTATTTCCGTTGCATCGGCCGCGAGCGATGGTGGACGCCGTTGCGCTATGCCTGGGACGAGTTTATGACGCTAAATCTGGGAAGGCTGTGAGGTGATGCGTAACGCGTAATGCGTAAAGGCTTACGTTTCACGTTTTACGCCTTACGTTTTGCGCCCGAACACGCCCCGCAGCAATATCCCCACCCCAATCGCGATCAACACCAGCGCCCAGATGATCGCCTGACCGGTCAGGATTTGCAGGCCTCCGCCCAGCAGCAAGGCGGCAAAGATAAAGGTGCCGCCCACCGGCCGGCGATAGGCGGGCACGAGCAGGCGCAGGATGACCTCCAGCAGCACAAGCACGCCGGCCCCGGCGAGGATAAGGCCCCAGGGACTGAGATCGCCAAAACGGGCCAGCACCTGAAGGTTATCCGCCAACAGTACCGTCCCCGCCCAGATGAGGATCAGGGCCCAAATGATGGCGCTGAGCGGATCGCGCCGCCACTTTTCCTCCCACGTTTTTTCTTCCTTCTCGTGCTCTTTCTCGGATTTCTCCTCTTCCTTCTCGGCCTTCTCGTAGTACTGACGTTCTGGCTCGGACATATCTCTCCTTCCATTGCCGGGTCACGCTGAGTACCCTCTCAATGCGCTACGCCGTGCGTCCCCCTGCTCCTCATCTCCCCTGCTCCTCTGCCCCTCCGCCTTCCTGCTCCTCCATCCGGCTCGCCATCTTCTCCAACTCGGCAATCACCTGACGCAGCGCAGCCGCGACTTGAGGGCGCGCGTCCTGCCAGGCTTGTTTGCCCGCTGCGTGAGCCGAATGCGCCGCCCTTTCCACCTCCTGCTGCACCCGTTGCCCTTCCGGCGACGTGATGGCCTCATCAATGACCTGACCAAGTTGCTTCGCTATGTTCTCCAGGCCTGCCTGCACCTCACGCAATTGCTGGCGGTTCCTCTCGTCCTCCCACGCAGCGCGGAAGGCAGCGGTCAGACTCTCGCCCAGCATCTGGAACTGCTGACCGATCGCGCGCCACGTCCCGCCGGTGGATTGTTCAGTCATAGCCCTACTCCTTTACGGTTCCCGTTCGACAATCGCAGGTGAGCCGATGTTTCGAAACACGTAGCTGTTATTGTATAGCGAGGCCAGGGAAATGTCAACGACTTTGACACCGCGCCTCGTTGTGATACAATACGAGGCCGTGACGTACACCGAGCCTTCCCCTCCCCAACGGGCGCTGTTCATCGCCGCCCACCCCGATGACATCGAGTTCGTCGTCGCCGGCACGGCAGCAAAGTGGGCACGAGATGGAACCCTCATCCGGTACCTCCTCGTCACCAGCGGCGACGCCGGCAGCCACGAGCCGGGCATGACACGCGAGCGATTGGCGCGCATCCGTCAGGCCGAACAACGGGCCGCCGCCCAGACCGTCGGCGTGAACGATGTCGTCTTTTTGGGCTACCACGACGGCGAAGTGGAGCCGATCCTGGCATTGCGCCGTGACCTGGTGCGCGAGATCCGTCGCTTCAGGCCCGATGTCGTCATCTGCTTCGACCCGACTTTTATCCTCGGCGACGGGTACATCAACCACCCTGACCATCGCGCCGTGGCCCAGGCCGCGCTCGATGCCGTGGCCCCCGCAGCAGCCATGCCCCTCATCTTCCCCGAACTGCGGGAGGAAGGGCTGGAGCCTCATCGTGTAAAAGAGGTGTGGATCGCATCCGGCCTGCATCCCAATACCTGGGTGGACATCACCGACACGCTCGACCTTAAGATTGCGGCGCTGCGCAAGCATGCCAGCCAGTTCCCCGATGGGTGGGACCCCGGCGACATGCTGCGCGAGTGGGCCGCTGAGAGCGGCAAAGAGGTCAGCATCCCCTATGCCGAATCGTTCAAACGCATCATCCTGGAGCGTGAGCACAATGACTGAATTGAACCTGCAAACCTTTCGCATTCCCCCCAAAGAGTACCGTGAAATCCCTTTCTGGTCGTGGAACGACGCACTTGATCCAGAGGAATTGACAAGGCAGATCGCCCTGATGGATGAGGCTGGATGGGGCGGCTTTTTCATGCACGCGCGCGTGGGACTGCGTACCGCGTACATGGGGCGGCACTGGATGGCCTGCGTCCGCGCCTGCGTTGAGGCGGCGCACGAGCGTGGCATGGGCGCCTGGCTCTACGACGAGGACAAGTGGCCGAGCGGTTTTGCCGGCGGCCTGAGCGTCGCCGCCAATCCGGCCTACCGTGCCCGTTGCCTGGTCTGCAAAGTGGATAACCGTCCCGCGCTGTTGGCCGAACGCATCGCTACCTTCGCCGCGCGCGAGGTCGGCGGACAACTGACCGACATCCGCCCTGCCGACCCACCCCCGTTCGAGGACGAAGCCGACCGCGTGGTCCAATTCTACCCATTGACCTTTCCGCTGGGTACAGCATGGTTCAACGACTATACCTACCTGGATGTGTTGAGCGCCGACGCCGTGCGCGCCTTTCTGGAATCCACCCATGAAGCCTACGCCCAGGCCATTGGAGAGGAATTCGGTAAGACCGTGCCGGGCATCTTTACCGACGAGCCCCAGTTCCGAGTGCCCGCCGATCAGATGGCCGTCCCCTGGACGGATGGCTTTCCCGAATACTTCCGGGTATGCAACGGCTACGACCTGCTGCCCCACCTGCCGGCACTCTTTTTCGACGTCGGCGAATTCCACGCCGTGCGCTACGACTATTGGCGTACCGTCACCCGGTTGTTCGTAGAAGCCTATACCCGGCAGATATTCGACTGGTGCGACCGGCACGGGTTGGCCTACACCGGCCACTATAACGCCGAGGACACACTGCTCAGCCAGATTCGCTGGATCGGCGCGGCGATGCCCCACTATCCCTACATGCACATCCCCGGCATAGACAAACTGGGACGCGAGATCAATGCGCATGCCGGCACCGTGCTCACGTTCAAACAACTCGATAGCGTCGTGTGCCAGACGGGCAAGCCCAGAGCACTGTGCGAGAACTACGGTTGCGCCGGGCAGGATTTCGCCCACGCCGGACGTAAGTGGATCGGCGATTGGGCCTACGTGCTGGGCATCACCCTCAATAACCCGCACCTCTCGCTCTACAGCATGCGTGGCGAGCGCAAGCGCGACTATCCGCAGAACATCTTTTACCAGCAGCCCTGGTGGCCCGAAAATCGCCTGATCGCCGATTATTTTGCCCGCCTGAGTTACGTCCTCAGCCAGGGCCGGCGAGTGGTGGACATCCTCGTGATCCATCCCATCGGCAGCGCCTGGGCCCTCTACCGGCCCGACGCAACCCGTGCCGTGGACCAACTCGACCGGGCGCTCGACGCACTGCTGATGACGCTGATGAACAACCAACGCGATTTCCACCTGGGCGATGAGATGGTGATGGAAAAGGATGCAAGATGCAGGATGCAGGAGGCAAGATGCAGGATGCAGGAGGCAAGGGGCAAGATACAGGGGGCAAGAGGCAAGATGCAGGATGATGAGGGCCCGTTCCTGCAGATTGGTGAGATGGCGTATCGGTTGGTGATTGTGGCGCCGGGGGTGACGCTTGCCGCCAATACCGTGCGGCTCCTGCGCGAGTTTGCCGCTGCCGGTGGCCCGGTGTTGGCGCTGGAGCCGCTCCCGACTTTGATTGACGGCCGGCCTGCCGACGGGCCGGTGTTGCCGGAAACGACCCGCGTGGTGACGCTCGACACTTTGCCCGATGCCCTCGATGATCTGTTGCCCTTCGACTTACGTGTTCCAGGCCGCCCCGCCATTTGGGCATACCACCGCCGGGTCGGTGAAGCCGACGTCTACTTTCTCGCCAACACCGATCTCGACACCGGCGGCAAGGCAACGGTATACCTGCGCGGCACCGGTTACCTGGAGGAATGGGACCCGGCGACCGGTGAGACACATCCACTTCCCAACCGCCAGCACGAGGGCATCATCGAGGTCACACTCGATTTTCCTCCTATTGGCTCTCACCTGCTCGTGCTGCACCGCAACCGCGCGCCGGTGATGGTCGCCTCACCCACCGAAGAAGTCGTGGCCGAAATCCCGCTGGGCGATGTCTGGCACCTGACTCTTGAAGGCCCCAACGCGCTCACACTCGATACGGCTCAGGTGCGGCTCGAGGGCGAAGAGGACTGGAGCAGACCAATGCACATTCTCGATGCGCACGCCCTCGTCGCCAGAGCGGGAACCGGTACCCCCTTTGCCCTGCGTTTCACCTTCGATGCGGCAGTCTGTCCCGCCGGGCCCGTTTGTCTGGTCCTCGAGTCGCCCGAGCGCTTCTCCATCACGGTCAACGGCCAGAGCATCCCCAATACCGATTCAGGCTGGTGGACCGACATCGCCTTCCGCAAGGTCGAAATTAGCACTGCTATTCGGGGAGGCCGCAATGACGTCGTGCTCCGTGGGACGTTCGCCCGTGATATGGAACTGGAGAGCATCTACCTCATCGGCGATTTCGGCGTGCAGGGACGGCGGTTGAGGGAAGAGAACCGGTGCAACGGTCAGGTCTTTGACCGTTACGCGCCCGACTTTTGCCTGGTCGAACGGCCGGAGCGCGTGCGGGCCTCAGATAGCCCCGGAGGGCTGGCGTTGGACTTTACGGCGCAGGGCCTGCCGTTCTTTGCCGGGCGGGTCACGTTGCGTCAGGCCATCACGCTGCCGACGGTTGGCGGGCGCGCCGTGCTGGAGATTCACAACCTGCGCGCAGCCGTCGCCCACGTTGCCGTTAACGGCCGGCGGGCGGGCACCGTCGCCTGGCCGCCGTATCGGGTGGACCTGGGCACAAGCCTGCACCCCGGCGAGAACCAGATCGAGATCGAACTGGTGGGCACGCTGCGCAACCTGTTGGGCCCGCACCATCTCTCCGGCGGCGACCTGGCCTGGACCGGGCCGGCCCAGTTCCGTGACAAGAGCCGCTGGACGGAGGATTACATCCTGGTGCCCTTCGGCTTCGACCGCGCGACGCTGGTCGTATTTGCCTCGTAAACGCAAGCGTTGGAGCGCTACCTCGGCCATCCTCCCTGCCCTGGCCCCCCATTTCCCCCTCTGCGGCGGAGCGGGAAAGGGAGGACGGCAGATAACATCTGATTCCTTGCGATTATTTTCGTTTGCTTACTTTTATTGCTTTTTATTGTTGACAAATGGTGCGGAGTCTGGTATAATGACCTTGACAATGTCAAGTTTGCTTGCCGGGTTGATCTCACCCATCCCCACCCCGGCCCTCCCCTTCCCTCTCCGCGTCGGAGAGGGGAGGGGAGGGTGCGGGAGGGGTTAGGAGAGGTCAAACCCCGAAACTTGACATTGTCGTGTTACACACAGTTCCACGAATTCCCCGAATTGGAGGCGACAAGATAGCCCGCGATCTATTCCTCCAGGAACGTCGGGAGCGCATCCTGGCGCTGCTCGAGCAGGAAGGCCGTGTCTCGGTCGCCACGCTCAGCGAGCGGCTCGGCGTATCACAGGCCACCATCCGCAGCGATCTCGACGCCCTGGCCGCGCAACGCCTGTTGACCCGCACCCACGGCGGCGCGATTGCCGCGAACCGCGCGGGACTCGAACTCTCGTTCGACGTGCGTCGCCGGCTGCACACCGTGCAAAAGGAGCGCATCGCCGCAGCTGCTGCCGCGATGGTCACCGACGGTGACGCCATCCTGCTCGATGCCAGCACCACCGCGTTGGCGCTTGCCCACCAGATCAAGGGGCGGCGCGAATTGACCGTGCTCACCAATGGCGTCTTGATCGCCCTGGCCCTGCTCGACGCCCCCGAGATCACGATCCTCATGCCCGGCGGGTTTCTGCGCCGTGACTCGGTCTCCATTGTCGGCGCTGAAGGTCACGAGTTTATCGAGAAATACAACTTCCAGAAGGGTTTCTTCGGTGCCAAAGGGCTTACGCTCGAGGAAGGACTGACCGACGTCAACAGCGCCGAAGTCGCCATCAAAAGGGACATGGTCGCCCACGCCCGGCAGGTCGTTGCGATCGTGGATAGCAGCAAGTGGGGGCAGGTCGGCCTGGCGTCGTTCGCCTCGATCGCGCAGGTGGATTGCATCATCACCGATCAGGGCGCTCCACCCGACATGGTCGCTGCGCTCCGTAAGGCCGGCGTGGATGTAATCATCGCCTGAGCATAGCCGCAATAGGTCAATCTGAGGTGGCACGGGCTTTCGAGCCCGTGCCGGCCGGCTGGAAAGCCTGCCACCACTTGCAGACCCGATGCGGGCACAGAAAGCGTATGGAGGACAGTGATATGAAACGGGTCGGATTCCTGCTCAAAGTGAAAGAAGACAAGGTGAAAGAGTACAAAGAGCATCACAAGGCCGTCTGGCCGGAAATGCTCGACGCGCTTCGACGCAACGGCTGGCACAACTATTCGCTATTCATGCGGGAGGACGGATTGCTCTTTGGCTACTTTGAAGCCGCCGAGAGTTTCCAGGCCTCGCTGGAGGGCATGGCCAAAGAAGAGGTCAATACCCGCTGGCAAGAGTTCATGGCGCCGTATTTCGAGGGAGTGGAAGGGGCCCATCCCGACCAGATGATGGTGGAACTCGAAGAAGTATTCCACCTCGATTGAAGAACCACCTTGAGCAAGATGCAGCACATTGAGGTGTTGAGACGATGAGCAACGGTCACGACGATAAACTGGTGCAAGATGCCTACGTGCTGGCGCGGGAGCGTTACGCCGGGTACGGCGTGAATACCGACGCGGTGCTGGAAACCCTGGCCGGCATCTCGCTCAGCCTGCACTGCTGGCAGGGCGATGACGTGGGGGGATTCGAGTCTCCCGGCGGCGAATTGGGCGGGGGCCTTGCTGCAACGGGCAACTATCCCGGCAAGGCACGCACGCCCGACGAACTGCGCGCCGACCTGGACAAGGCCTACAGCCTCATCCCTGGCGGGCATCGCCTGAACCTCCACGCGATCTATGCCGAGACCGGCGGCAAGAAAGTCGAGCGCAACGAGTTGGGGCCGGAGCACTTTGCCGGCTGGGTGGATTGGGCCAAAGAGAAGGGCCACGCGCTCGACTTTAACCCGACCTGCTTCTCGCACCCGCTGGCCGCGAGCGGCTTTACGCTCGCCAGTTACGATGAGGGAATCCGGCGCTTTTGGATCGAGCACTGTATCGCCTGTCGTCGCATCGGCGCATACTTTGGACGTGAACTGGGCACGCCGTGTGTCACCAACATCTGGATTCCGGATGGCTTCAAGGATACGCCGGTGGATCGGAAGACGCCACGGGAATTGTTGAAAGACTCGCTCGATCAAATCCTGGCCGAAGAGATTGACCCCCGATACAATCTCGATTCCGTGGAGGGCAAACTGTTCGGCCTCGGCTCGGAAAGTTACGTCGTCGGCTCGCACGAGTTCTACCTGGGGTATGCACTCACCCACCGCATTCTCCTGTGTCTCGACAGTGGCCATTTTCACCCCACCGAGACCATTGCCGACAAACTCTCCGCCGTACTGACGTATCTCGACGAGATTCTCCTGCATGTCAGTCGAGGGATACGCTGGGATAGCGATCATGTGGTGATCCTCTCCGATGACGTGCAGGCCATCGCGCAGGAAATCGTGCGCGGCGGCTATCTGGGGCGTGTGCACATCGGGCTGGATTATTTCGATGCCAGCATCAACCGTGTGGCAGCCTGGGTCATCGGGGCGCGCGCGATGCAGCGTGCTTTGCTGCTGGCGCTTCTGGAGCCGCTCGAGCGGTTGCGTGAACTCGAAATCGCGGGTGATTACACCGGGCGGCTGGCGCTCCTGGAGGAACTCAAGGGCCTGCCCTCCGGCGCGGCGTGGGACTATTTCTGCCTGCAGCGGGGCGTCCCCGTGGGATCGGCCTTTATGGATGAAATCCGCGAGTACGAGAGGCAAGTGCTGGTCAATCGTTGAACGCATTGGCGGTGAAACGTGAAGTTCCACCTGTTGCACCCACGTGACCAACTGGTCACCATCATGAATCGCATCTACCACAACGGAATGACTACTCTCTCTGGCGGCAACCTCTCCGTTCTGGACGATGACGGCAGCCTGTGGATCACCCCTGCCGGTGTAGACAAGGGTAGACTGATGCCCGAAGACATCATCTGTGTGCAGCCGGACGGCGTGGTGGTGGGACCGCACAAGCCCTCCTCGGAGTATCCCTTCCACCGCGCCATCTATGCCCAACGCCCTGACCTGCGCGCCGTCGTCCACGCGCACCCGCCGGCCCTTGTCTCTTTTAGCATCGTGCGTCGCGTTCCCGATACCAGCATCATCCCGCAGGCGCGGCGAGTGTGCGGCCCGGTCGGTTACGCCCCCTACGCGCTCCCCGGCAGCGAGCAGTTGGGCGCAGCCATTGCCGCTACCTTTGCTCAGGGCTTTAACGTGGTCCTGCTGGAGAACCACGGCGTTGCGACCGCCGGTCCCGACTTGCTCATGGCCTTCCAACGGTTGGAGACGCTGGACTTTTGCGCCCGCACCTTGCTCAGCGCCCAGAGGCTTGGGCCGATCAGCACGCTGACTGAAGAGCAGTTGGCGCTTCTGGACACACGCTGCCATTTCCTGCCCGAGTTCGCGCCGGCTCAGCACAGCAGCCGGGAGCGAGAGATGCGTGGGCAGGTGGTCGAAATTGTCCTTCGTGCCTGCGAGCGTTACCTGATGATCAGCACCGAGGGCGTGGTCTCGGCGCGGGTGGACGAACGCGACTTTCTGATCACACCTACTGGTATGGATCGCGGGAGTTTGGAGATTGAGGACCTTGTGCTCATCCGGGATGGCCAACGAGAACGCGGCAAACTGCCGAGTCGCTCGGTCTGTATGCACATGGCCATCTACCGTACCCATCCTGCCGTCAACTGCGTGATCACGGCCCAATCGCCCAATGCTACTGCTTACGCCATCACCGCGGCCGGATTTGATACGCGGGTCATCCCCGAAAGCGCCATTCTACTGCGGAACGTTCCTGTGCTTCCCTACGGTGTGCAGTTCCAAGAGCCACAACGGGTGGCCGATGCTCTGGGGAACGCAGTAGTACTCCTCATTCAGAACGACGCCATTTTGACTGTAGGCGATACGGTACTGCAGGCCTTTGACCGTCTCGAGGTAGCCGAGTTCAGCGCCAAGGCGCTCATTGACGCCCAGGGCCTGGGCAAGTTTGTCCCCATTGGGGAACAGGAGATTGAAGACGTGAGAAAATCCTTGAACCAGGAAGACAAGTGAACCACCGGGAGCACACTCTTGCTGTCCTGAACTACCAGGACTATGACCGGCTGCCCATCGTCCATTTTGGCTATTGGAACGAGACGCTGGACAAGTGGGCGGCCGAGGGACACATCACGCCGGAGCAGGCCCGCGCCTGGGCCGACGGCAACGCAGTAGACGTCGAGATCGCCGCCAGGTTGGGCTTCGACTTCAACTGGGCGTGCGCCTCCTTCGGCGTCTACACCGGCCTGCTGCCGCCCTTCGAGACCCGAGTGCTGGAGGAACTGCCCGACGGCTCGCGCAAGGTGGTCAATGCCAACGGCGTCGTGATCATCGAAAAAGACGGCGCGGCGGGGATTCCACCGGAAGTGGACCACCTGCTGAAGGGCCGCCAGGAGTGGGAAGAACATTTCCTGCCGCGCCTCCAATTCGCGCCCGAAAGAGCCTGGGTCAGCCAGCAGCAGGTTGACGATGTGCGCACAGGGCGCTGGGCCTACCCCGTGCAGGTCTGGTGTGGCAGCCTGTACGGCTATATCCGCGACTGGGTCGGCATGGTCAATCTGGCATACCTGCAGGTGGACGATCCGGCGCTGTTCGACGAGATGATCGAGACGCTGGGTGAACTGACGTTCGCGTGCGTCGAGCGCGTCCTCGAGCAGATTCCCGCCGACGTGACGCCGGATTACGGCCACTTTTGGGAGGACATTTGCTTCAAGAGCGGGCCGCTGGTCAACCCGCGCGTGTTCCGTGAGAAGGTCGGCCCGCACTACCGGCGCATCACCGATCTACTGCGCAGCCGGGGCATTACGCTGGTCTCGGTGGATTGCGACGGGCTGATTGATGCGCTCATCCCGGTCTGGCTGGAGAACGGTGTCAACGTGATGTTCCCCATCGAGGTCGGCACGTGGAACGCCAGTATCGCTCCCTGGCGGGAAAAGTACGGCCGCGAGTTGCGCGGCGTGGGCGGGGTGGATAAGCGGGTCTTTGCCCGCGATTATGCCGCAATTGACGCCGAGATTGAGCGGCTCAAACCGCTGGTGGCCCTCGGCGGCTACATCCCCTGTCCCGATCATCGCCTGGCACCCGACGCGAAGTGGGAGAATGTGCAGTATTATTGCGACAGAATGAGAAAGACGTTTGGGTAACGGGGAGGCGTGATGGATGGGGGTGTTGTGCTACAGCAACTGGTGGAGATGTCGAACCGGTTGGGTGATCCGGCTCTGGACTATGCGATTCTGGGCGAGGGCAACACCTCCGCCTATGCCGACGCCGAGACGTTCTGGGTCAAGGCCAGCGGCACAGAGTTGCGTACGATGCAGGCGGGCGATTTTGTGTTGATGCGCTTCGATCGGGTGCTGGAACTGCTCGATGCCGGCGACCTGGACGACGCCGCACTCAAGGCACGTCTGGATGCAGCCAAGGTGGAGCGCGGCGTGAGTGCGCGTCCGTCGGTCGAGACGGTGTTGCATGCGCTGGCCTTGCAGTTGGAAGGGGTCAACTTTGTCGGCCACACCCACCCCACCGCCGTCAACGCGCTTTTGTGTTCCACCTGCGCCGAGGAGGCTATCGCCGGGCGGCTGTTCCCCGAGGAGATCGTCTACTGCGGCCCGGCATCCGTCTACGTGCCGTTCACCCCACCCGGCCTGCCGCTGGCGCGCGCCGTCCGCGAGCGCATCGGGCGCTACCTGGACGAGTACGGCGAGACTCCCAGGGCGATCTTGATGCAGAATCATGGGCTGATCGCGCTGGGCGCGAGCGCGCGCGAGGTAGAGGCGACCACCGCCATGGCGGTCAAGGCCGCGCGCATCCGACTGGGGGCACTGGTATTGGGCGGCTTGTGTCCCCTGAGCAGAGAGGCCGTCTCGTTCATCCATACCTGGCCGGCGGAACGGTATCGCCGCGAGAAGTGGAAGTAGCGGTGCACATCACCGACCTCGAAGCCCGACTGAACGATTTCGACCCTGCCGTGCGCGCGCAGGCGCTGGCCGAACTGGTCGCCCTGGCCGAACGAGGCGACGTGCCGTGCGAGCCAGAGAGCGACGTGGCAAATATGCACTGCCACACTTTCTTCTCCTTCAACGTCTACGGTTATTCGCCGACAGCGCTGGCGTGGCTGGCGCGACGGCGCGGGTTCCGACTGACGGGCATCGTGGATTTCGACGTGCTCGACGGCGTGGACGAGTTCCTGGCGGCGTGCGACGCCGTCGGCGTGCGCGGGAGCGCCGGAATAGAGACCCGCGTGCACATCCCCGAGTTCGCCACGCGCGAGACCAACTCGCCGGGCGAGCCGGGCATCTTTTACCACATGGGCATCGGCTTCACGTCGCGCCGCGTGCCGGAGGAGGTGGCCCCTGTTCTGGCAGCGATGCGCGAGCGGGCTGCCCGGCGCAACCGTTCCATCGTCGAGCGCGTCAACGAGTATCTGGCGCCGGTGGGGATTGATTATGAGCGGGACGTGTTGCCGCTCACGCCCGGCGGGAATCCCACCGAGCGCCACATCGTCGCGGCCTATGTGCGCGCGGCGGAGCGCACCGTCTCCGACGTGGCGGGCTTTTGGGGCGAGAAACTGGGCATCTCAGAAACCGGGTTTTTTGAGAAAAACCCGGTTTCTTCCTCCGCATTCCACGACCTGGTTCGTCTGCGGCTGATGAAGCGCGGCGGCGTGGGGTATGTGCAGCCGACGCCGGAGACGTTTCCCACCGTCGAGGAGGTCAACCGGCTGATCGTGGCCTGCAGGGCACTCCCCTGTGCGACCTGGCTCGACGGCACCTCTGAAGGTGAGCAGGCCGCCGAGGAACTGCTGAACCTGTTGATCGGCAAGGGCATTGTCGCGCTCAACCTCATCCCCGACCGCTGCTGGAACATCGCCGACCCGGAGGTCAAGCGGGTCAAGGTGCAGAACCTGTACGCCATCGTGCGCCTGGCGCAAGAACTCGACCTGCCGCTGAACGCAGGCACAGAGATGAACAGTTTCGGGCAGAAGGTGGTGGACGATTTCGATGCGCCGGAACTCGCGCCGGTGCGCCAGGCGTTTCTGGACGGGGCGTACTTTGTCTACGGGCACACGGCGATGGAGCGGGCGCTGGGGCTGGGCTACCAGAGCGCGTGGGCGCAGGCGCACCTGCCCACACGGCGTGCGCGCAACGCGTTTTATACCCAGGTGGGCCGCGTCGTTCCGCCGGGGGAGGCTGGATTGGCGCAACTGCGGCGGCTGGGGGCGGACATGACACCGGAGGGGGTGCTTGCGAGATTGGGAGGATAGCCGGTGAAGATCAAACTTCTGACCATCGTATTGACAGATGGGCTCTACATTTGTGTACCCATCTCCTCGTACCTGCCCAGAGACAAGATCATTCAATTGACGGTGGGTCAGGAAATGTACACCTTCAAAGTACAGGAGTAAACCCGATCCACAAGCCCAACCAACTAACCAACCAACTAACCAACCAACAAGGAGTACCCCAATGTCCACACAAACCAAATCGAAAAACAAACCTTATCAAAACCCCTCCCTCTCCATCAAACGCCGCGTCGCTGATCTGCTCGCCCGCATGACGGTGGAGGAGAAGGTAGCGCAGTTAGGCTCTCGCCTGCCCTTCATCGTGGACTGGCGCGAATGGGTACGCTACACGCTGGAGGAAAAGATCGCCCACACCCAATCCACGTCTCCGGCCGAGGCGATCGGCATCGGCGTCGGACAGTTGAGCATCTTTCTGAGAGACTTGCCGCCCAAAATGGCTGCAGCCAAGGCCAACGAGCTCCAGCGCTATGCGCGCGAAAACACCCGTCTGGGCATCCCACCGATCATCCACGACGAGGGATTGCACGGGCTGCTGTGCAACGGCGCGACCAGTTTCCCCCAGTCCATTGCGATGGCGAGTAGCTGGCACCCCGAACTCCTGGAGCAGACAGCCACCGCCATCGGCAAGGAAGCCAGGGCCAGGGGCATCCGCCAACTGCTCAGCCCGACGATCAACATCGCCCGCGATCCGCGCTGCGGGCGGACGGAGGAGTCTTACGGTGAAGACCCGTACTTAACCTCGCGGATGGCCGTCGCGTTCGTGCGCGGCGTGCAGAGCCAGGGAGTCGTCGCCACCCCCAAGCACTATGCAGCCAACTTTGTCGGCGACGGCGGCCGCGACAGCCACGCCGTTCACTTTTCCGAGCGGCTTTTGCGGGAAATCTACTTCCCGGCATTCGAGGCCAGCGTGCGCGAGGGCGGGGCGCTCTCGATTATGGCGGCTTACAACTCGCTGGACGGCATCCCGTGCTCGTGCAATCGCTGGCTGCTCACCAAAGTGCTCCGGGACGAATGGGGCTTCGAGGGCTATGTGGTTTCGGATTACGAGTCGGTTGTCCACATCCTGACCAAACACGCAGTCGCTGCTGATAAGCAGGAAGTAGCCAAAAAGGCGCTGGAAGCCGGCATGGATGTCGAATTGCCTCAGACCGATTGTTACGGCGAACCGTTGCTCGAAGGTCTCAGGCAGGGCGCGATCTCGATGGACGCCCTGGATGAGGCCGTGCGCCGGGTGCTGGAGGTCAAGTTCCGCCTGGGGCTGTTCGACGATCCTTTCGTGGACGAAGAACAGGCGGAGGCGGTCTGCAACACCGCGGAGCACCGCGCCCTGGCCCTCCAGATGGCGCGTGAGGGGATCGTGTTGTTGAAGAACGACAAGGGGGTTCTGCCCCTTGCCAACGGAGTCCAATCCATCGCCGTCATCGGGCCACAGGCCGACGAGATCCGCCTGGGAGGATATACCTGGTACGGCTACACCAAAGAACGCATCGTCACGCCGTTGCGGGGCATTCAGGAGCGGGCTCGTGGCGTCGAGATCCGCTTTGTCCAGGGCTGCACCGTCACCGGCGACTCGCAGGAGGGGTTTGCCGAGGCGCTGGAGGCCGCTCGCCAATCCCAGGTGGCGCTGCTCTTCGTCGGCAACAGTTGGGAGACTGAGGGCGAGCAGCGCGATCGGGCCAACCTCGACCTGCCCGGCGTGCAGGCCGAACTGATCAAGCAGGTCGCCGCCACCGGCGTGCCGACCGTCGTCGTACTGATCAACGGCAGCGCCGTGACGATGCTCGACTGGATTGACCGGGTGGACGCCGTAGTCGAGGCGTGGTATCCGGGCGAGGCCGGAGGCACGGCCATCGCCGAAATCCTGTTCGGTGACGTCAATCCCGGCGGGAAACTGCCGATCACCTTCCCGCGCACGGTGGGCCAGTTGCCGCTGTACTACAACCCCAAGCCCTCGGGCCGTATCTACGATTATGTGGACCTGAGCGGCAAACCGCTCTTCCCGTTCGGCCACGGCTTGAGTTACACGACGTTTGCCTACCGCAACCTGCAGATCCGCCTGGAGCGGAAAAAGACGGTCAGGGTGAGCCTGGAAGTGGAGAATACGGGCGAGCGGGCCGGCGACGAGGTCGTGCAACTGTACGTGCACGATGTGGTGGCAAGCGTGGCCAGGCCGCTGAAGGAACTGAAAGGATTCAAGCGCATCTCGCTCCGGCCGCACGAGACTCAAGAGGTGACGTTCGAGATTCCTGTGGAACGGTTGGGCCTGTACGACGCCGATATGCGTTACGTCGTCGAACCCGGCGAGTTCGAGATCATGGTCGGGAGTTCCTCCGAGGACATCCGCCTGCGCGGACGTCTTGAGATCAAATGAACGATGCACTGAGCCGGTATCGCCGCGCCGATGGACCGCTACCCAGGACCAACCGGCTGTGGCCGCTCTACGGCGCGGGGTTCGAGAACCTGGGGCGTGACGGGAAGCCGATCGAGGTTCCGTTGCCGCAGTATGGCCCTGACGAACTGCTCGTGCGCCACGACGCCTGCGGCCTGTGCTTTTCCGACATCAAGGTTATCCTACAGGGCGAGCGACACCCGCGCATCTTTCGCGACATCCGCAAAGAGCCGGTCGTGCTCGGCCACGAGGTCAGCATGACCGTTGTCGGAGTGGGCGAGAACCTGCGCGGTCAATACAAAGTGGGCGATCGTTTCATCGTCCAGGCCGATATCTACGTGGATGGTGTCAACCTGGCCTACGGCTATATGATTCAGGGCGGACTTTCGCAGTACGCCGTCATTGACCGCCGCGTCCTCGCCGGCGACGACGGCAACTATCTGATCCCCGTCCGGCCCGAGACCGGCTACGCCGAGAGCGCGCTCACCGAGCCGTGGGCCTGCGTCATCGCGGCGTACCGGCTCACCTATCGCACGTCGCTCAAATCGGGCGGCACAACCTGGATCATAGGTGAGTCAACGAATCAGCGAGTCAGCGAACCACGAATCACGAATCACGAATCACTTTACACAATTAGCGCCGGCTTCGATGAACACTCCCACCCTGCGCGGCTACTGTTGACCGACGTGCCGCCTGCATTCGCGGCCTGGCTGCGGGAACGCGCGGCGATGCTGGGCGTGGAGGTGATCGATCTCCCCTCTCCCGCTCGTGGGAGAGGGGCCGGGGGTGAGGGCGGAGTTGACGACATCATCGTCCTCGGCCCCAACCCCGACGTGATCGAGGCCGTGAGTCCGCGCCTGGCAAGCCATGGCGTCCTCGCCATCATCGCCCGCGAGCCGATGCCGCGCAAGGTGAACGTGGACGTGGGACGGGTGCACTATGACCGCTGGGTCTATGTCGGTGGGCCCGGCCCCGATATCGCCCAGGCATACAGCTGCGTGCCGGTGCGCTCCGCGCTCAAGCCCGGCGGGCGGGCGTGGTTCGTCGGCGCGGGCGGGCCGATGGGCCGCATGCACGTCCAGCGCGCCATCCAGATCGCCGACCATCCCGCTACCATCGTCTGCACCGACATCAGCGACCTGCGCCTCCAGGACCTGCACGATTCTTTCGCCGGCGAGGCGCAGCGCGCAGGGATCGAGCTCGTCTGCCTCAACCCGAACCGGACGGAGGATGCGGCGCGGCTGGCTGCCTTCAAGACGCCGGGGTTCGACGACATCGTGGTGCTGGCGCCGAACCCTGCCCTCATCTCCGAGGCGGCCACGTACCTGGCGCCACGCGGGGTGATGAACGTCTTTGCCGGCGTGGGGCGCGGGACGATGGCCGAACTCGACCTGAGCGATGTCTACCTGCGGGACACGCGGATTATCGGCCACTCCGCTTCGAGCATAGACGATCTGCGGCTAATGCTGCGCCAGGCGGAGAGTGGGGCACTGTCGCCCAACCGCTCGGTGGCGGCCGTCGGCTCGCTCGACGCGGCCCTCGACGGCTTGCGGGCAGTGCACGACGCCACTTTCCCCGGCAAGATCGTCATCTACCCCAACATCAAGGATTTTCCCCTCACCGCCCTTCCCGACCTGAAAGATCGCCTACCCTCGGTCTACGCCAGGCTGAAGGATGGGCGGGAGTGGACGCGGAAGGCAGAGGAGGAGTTTTTGAGGTTGATGCTGCCGTGAGAATGGATAAGCAACTGCAAGACCGCATCGCCATCGTCACCGGCGGTGCGCAGGGGCTGGGCGAGGCGATCTGTCATCGGCTGGCCCGCGAGGGAGCACACGTCGTCGTCGCCGACATCAATCTGCAAAAGGCCGAGCAGGTTGCCGCTGCTATCGTGGCGCAGACCGACCGCCGCGCTATCGCCATCAAAGCGGATGTAACCGACGAACCGCAGGTCGAGGCGCTGGTCAACCGCACCATCGCCGAGTTCGGGCGGCTGGACATTATGGTCGCCAACGCCGGCATCCTCATTGCCGAAGCGATAGACGAGTTCCCCGCCGACCAGTGGCGGCGCGTGATCGAAGTGGACCTGGTCGGCTACTTCCTGTGCGCCAAGCACGCCGCGCGGGTGATGAAGGCGCAGCGGAGCGGCGTCATCATCCAGATCAATTCCAAGTCGGGAAAGAGGGGCAGTTACAAGAACTCGGCCTACGCTGCAGCCAAATTCGGCGGCATCGGGCTGACCCAGTCCATCGCGCTGGAACTGGCCGAGTACGGTGTGCGTGCCAACGCTGTCTGCCCCGGCAATCTGCTCGATTCGCCGTTGTGGACCGAAGGGCCCCATTCGCTCTTCAAGCAGTACGCCCGCAAGTGGGGCATCAGCGAGGAGGAGGTACGCCAAAAGTACATTGACCAGGTGCCACTCAAGCGCGGTTGCACCTACGACGACGTGTGCAACGTGGTCGTCTTCCTGGCCTCGGACCAGGCGTCGTATATGACCGGCCAAGCGATCAACGTCACCGGTGGGCAGGAGATGCACTAACGGAATTGGGCGATTGTCATCAGGAGAAGAACATGAAGCGTTCAGAAATCAACGCGATTATGCGCCAGGCCGACGATTTCATCCGCGAGCGCGGCTTCTACCTGCCTCCATTCGCCTACTGGAGCCCCGAGGAATGGCAAACGAAGGGAGAAGAGGTGCGCGAGATCGTCGAGAATGGCCTGGGCTGGGACATTACCGACTTTGGCAAAGGGGACTATGAAAAGTACGGCCTGTTCCTCTTTACCCTCCGCAACGGCAACCCCGCCAACTGGAAGACGATGCAGGGGAAACTCTACGCCGAAAAACTCATGATCGTGGGCGACGGCCAGATCACGCCGCTGCACTTTCACTGGAGCAAAACGGAGGACATTATCAACCGCGGCGGTGGCAAACTGGTCATCCAACTCTACAACTCCACACCAGACGAGGGCCTGGCCGATACCGACGTGACGGTGAGTATGGACGGCGTGCGGCGCATTGTCAAGGCCGGGGATACGGTCGTGCTCAGTCCGGGCGAAAGCATCACGCTGCCGACGCGCCTCTACCACAAGTTCTGGGGCGCAGGCCGCGTGCTGGTGGGCGAGGTCTCGATGGTCAACGACGACCGGACGGACAACCGCTTCTACGAGCCGGTGGGACGCTTCCCCGAGATCGAAGAGGATGAGCCGCCGCTCTATCTCCTGTGCACCGATTATCCGCACTATTATGGAGGCCGGCATGCCGTGTGACGCTGTCGTCGCCGGCCACATCTGCCTGGACATCTTTCCCGATCTCTCGGCGAGCACCTGGGAAAAATGGGAGGCCGGCTTCCGCCCTGGAGAGATGCTGGAAGTCGGGCCGGCCACCTTTTCTACCGGCGGCGCCGTATCGAACACGGGACTGGCGTTGCACAAACTGGGTATCGCCGTGCAGCTGATGGGCAAGGTGGGCGACGATCTGGTGGGACGTACCATCCGGCAGATCGTGAACGCGCACGGCGCCGGCCTGGCCGACGGCATGATCGTGGACAAGGTGACTCCATCATCCTACACGATCATCGTCAACCTGCACGGTGTGGACCGCATTTTTCTGCACTACCCCGGCCCCAACAACACCTTCAGCGCCGGCGACATTCACTATGACCTGGTGGCCCAGGCGCGCCTGTTCCACTTCGGCTACCCCACCCTGATGAAAGCGATGTTCGCGGAGAACGGCGCCCAACTGGTAGAACTCTTCCGGCGCGTCAAGGAGATGGGCGTCACGACGTCGCTCGATGTCTCGTTGCCCGATCCGACCTCGCCGGCGGGCCGCGTGGATTGGCGCACCATTCTGAAATCGCTGATGCCCTACGTGGACATCTTTATGCCCAACCTGGCCGAAGCGCACTTTCTGCTGCACGGTCGAGCCACCGATTTGACACCGACACCGGCGCTTCTCTCCGACCTGAGCGGCGAGTTACTGGCGCTGGGGACGCGCATCGTCGGCCTGAAACTGGGTGAGCGCGGTATGTATCTGCGCACGGGCGGGCAGGCCGTCATCGAGACTCTGGGCGCCGCCCGGCCCTCCGACCCGGCGGCCTGGGCCGAGCGGGAACTATGGGCGCCCTGCTTCGCGGTGGATGTGGTGGGGACGACCGGGGCGGGTGATGCTGCAGTCGCCGGCTTCCTCGCCGCCCTGCTGCGCGACCTGTCACCGGAAGAAGCGCTGACGGCGGCTGTGGCCGTGGGCGGTTGCAACGTCGAGGCCGCCGACGCGCTCGGCGGCATCCGCTCGTGGGAAGAGACGTGGCAACGCATCGCGCGCGGCTGGGCGCGGCGCCCCATGACGCTCGATGCGGCGGGATGGCGGTTCGATGAACGGCGGCAAATCTGGGTAGGGCTCCAACCCGTCCGGAATCCGGGTGCCGGGCCACGGCGAGCAACACTCCCCTCAGGAGGAACCAATGTCGCCGATAAATGAACATCACCGTCGTTCCATCCGCCTGCCGGGGTACGATTACACCCATCCCGGCGCCTACTTCGTTACCATCTGTACCCACCAACGGGAATCCCTGTTCGGCGATGTGGTGGACGGGGAAATGCGATTGAACGAATTCGGAGAAATTGTGCGGGAGGAATGGTTCCAAACCGCCAAGATCCGTCCCAACGTGGAATTGCGTGATGACGAATTCGTCGTTATGCCCAATCACATCCACGGGATTATTTGGATTGTGGACATCGTAGGGGCGACCCGCCGGGTCGCCCCTACTACGACGACCCGGCAGGTCGCCCCGATGGCGAGCGAACCACGGGGCCCTGTACCGGGATCCATCGGCGCCATCATCGGACAATTCAAATCCATCGTCACCAAACGCATCAACATTCTGCGCGCCGCCCCCGGCGCCCCCGTCTGGCAACGCAATTATTACGAACACATCATCCGGAACGAACATGCCCTGAACGCCATCCGCCAATACATCCACGATAATCCGGCCCGCTGGTCCTGGGATCGCAACAACCTCGACGCCATCGGACCCGACCCAATGGCCCGTGCAATCTGGACAATGATCCACCTCAACGAGAAGGAGGAAGCAACCGGTGAGAACCTTTCGCACTGCGGGGGAAGCCACGCGAGCCGCGCCATCCTGATGGACGAACAACCGGGGGGCGAAATCAGAGAAGAGTGAAACGGAAATGAGCAAACGAACGACGAGCAGGAAAACCATCGAAAAACTCGACCTCACTAAAGCCCAGGCCCTCGAACTCTTGCGCCAGATGTGGGAGATCCGCCTGTTTGAGGAGACCGTCTACGATCTGCTGGGCAAGAACCTCATCAAGGGCGCCTCGCATCTCTACGCCGGCGAGGAGGCGGTGGCCGTGGGGGCGATCGCGACGCTGCGCGATGACGACCTCATCACCAGCACTCACCGCGGCCACGGTCACTGTCACGCGCGCGGGGCGTCGCTGGCCAGGAGCGAAAAGGAGCGCCAGGAGCACTATAACAAGATGATGGCCGAACTCTGTGGGCGCGCCACCGGCTATTGCCGGGGTCGTGGCGGCTCGATGCACATCGCCGACGTCGAAAAAGGCAACCTGGGCGCCACCGGCATCGTCGGCGGCAACATCCCCGTCGCCACTGGCGCGGGCCTGGCGCAAAAGATGATGAACACCGGTCGGGTCGTGCTCTGCTTCTTCGGCGACGGCGCGTCCAACACCGGCAACTTTCACGAGTCACTCAACTTAGCGGCGCTGTGGAAACTGCCCGTCGTCTACGTCGTGGAGAACAATCTCTACGGCATGTCGGTGCCCATCACCAACGCCGCCGCCAAACTCGACATCGCCGACCGCGCCTGCGCCTACGGCATCCCCGGCGAGGTGGTGGACGGGATGGACGTGCTCGCCGTGCGCGAGGCAGTCGCCAGAGCCGTCGAACGTGCCCGCAGAGGCGAGGGTCCGTCGCTCATCGAATGCCAGACCTATCGCTGGTACGGCCACTCGCGCTCCGACCCGCGCGTCTATCGGACTAAAGAGGAGGAAGCCGCCTGGAAGCAGCGTGATCCGATCCCCAACTTTGCCCGCAGGCTGATCGAGGCTGGAATCGCCACTCAAGAGGAGATTGACGCGCTGGAAAAGAAGGTGCAGGAGGAAATCAAGGAGGCGACCGAATTCGCGCTCAACTCACCCAACCCACCGGTCGAGGAACTCGAACTCTACGTCTACGCGCCGTTCAAGTGGACAGAGGCCGACATGGCCCGCGAGCGCGAGTTGCGTGCCCGTTGCGAGGCCGGCGGCCCCGGCACACGCCAGATCCGTTACTGGCAGGCGATCCAGGAGGCGCTGCGCGAAGAGATGTTGCGCGACGAGCGCGTGTTCGTGATGGGCGAGGACGTGGGCCTCTACGGCGGAGCCTACGGTGCGACGCGGGGGCTGTTCGAGGAATTCGGGCCAGAGCGTGTGCGCGATACGCCGATTTCGGAGGCGACCATCGGTGGCGCGGCGGTCGGCGCGGCGATGTGTGGCATGCGCCCCGTGGCCGAGATCATGTACGTGGACTTTACCCCACTGGCGATGGATCAGATCGCCAACCAGGGAGCCAAGAACCGCTACATGTTCGGCGGCAAGACCGTCGTCCCGATGGTCATCCGCACCGAGGGTGGTGCCGGGCGCTGCATCGCCGCACACCACTCGCAGAGCCTGGAGGCGCTGTGGGTCCATTTCCCTGGCATCTATGTCGTCATGCCCAGCACGCCCTACGATGCCAAAGGGCTGCTCAAGGCCGCCATCCGTGACGACAACCCGGTGATGTTTATCGAACACAAGATGCTCTACAGCGTCGAAGGGTTCGTGCCGGAGGAGGATTACATCATCCCCTTCGGCGTAGCCGACGTCAAGCGCGAGGGCAGCGAAGTGACGGTGATCACCTATTCGCGCATGGTGCACCGCGCGCTGGAAGCCGCCGAGAGGCTGGCTGCGGAAGAAGGCATCAGCGTCGAGGTGATTGACCTGCGCACGCTCAAGCCGCTGGATATGGAGACCATTGCCGCATCGGTCAAAAAGACCGGGCGCGTGGTCGGCGTGAGCGAGGCATACAAGACCGGCTCGTTCATCAGCGAACTGATAACGTGCATCCAGGAAGAGTTGTTCGACTGGCTCGACGCACCCATCGTGCGCGTCTGCGCCGCCGACGTGCCGGTGCCGATGAGCGAGCCGTTGGAGGATGCTGCAATCCCAAATGTCGAGGCGATCATCGCGGGGATTCGCAAAGCGTTGGAGTAGCGTAAAGCGTAAAACGTAAAGCGTAAAACGTAAAACGTAAAGCGTAAATTACGTTTTACGCATTACGCATTACGCAGTACGCGTTACGCAGTACGGATTACGTCAAGGAGATAAGTATGGTAACTGAAGTGATCTTGCCCGTGCTGGGCGAGACGATGAACGAGGGCACGATCGTCGAATGGGTGAAGCAGGAAGGCAATCCGGTCAGGCGCGGCGAGGTGCTCTTCACTCTCGAATCCGACAAGGCGACGCTGGAGGTCGAGGCGACGACCGACGGCTTTCTGCGCCGCATCCTGGTGCCAGCAGGCCAGACGGTGCCGGTGCTCACGGTGGTGGGGCTGATCACGAGCACGATGGACGAGCCAGTGGCGGAATCAGCGAGTCAGCGAGTCAGCGAATCAGCGAGACCCCCATCTACTCCTTCTCCCCCTATCTCCCCCGCTCCCCCGACCCCCAGCACCCCCGCTCGCATCTTTGCCTCGCCGCGGGCGCGGAAACTGGCCGCGGAAAGAGGCGTGGACCTGGCAGCGGTGAAGGGGAGTGGAGTCGGTGGGCGCATCGTGGAGAAAGACGTCGTGGCCTATCTGGAAGCGGCGCCAAAGGCTACCCCCGTCGCACGCCGCGTGGCCGAGCAGGCCGGCGTAGACCTGCGCGCTGTCAGCGGCACGGGACCCGGCGGTCGTATCACCAAGGCCGATGTCGTAGGGGCGACCCTCGTGGTCGCCCCCGAAGTGGTCGCCCCCGAAGTGGTCGCCCCCCAAGTGGTCGTCCCCCAAGTGGTCACCCCACCGGCAGCCGCGCCCCAAGCCGAGATACCCCTGACCGGCGTGCGCAGCATCATCGCCCGCCGCATGTTCGAGGGCCACAGCATCACCGCCCCGGTCACCCTGACGATGGAGACCGACGCCACCGAGTTCGTCACCCTGCGCGAACGGCTCAAGGCAAGTCTGGCCGATGAGTTGGGGTTCAACATCGGTTACAACGATTTGCTCATCAAATTGGTCGCCCATGCCCTGCGCCGCTTTCCGTATATGAACGCCCGTCTGGAAGGCGAGACGATCCGTCAACTGAGCGAGGTGCACATCGGGCTGGCCGTGGATACCGAGCGCGGCCTGCTCGTGCCCGTCGTGCGCGACGCCGACCGCAAGCGGCTGACAGAGGTGGCCCGCGAAGTGCAAACCCTCATCGAGCGCGCCCGCGCAGGTAAGGCTACCCCCGACGACCTCACCGGCAGCACGTTCACCATCACCAACCTGGGGATGTACGACGTGGACGGCTTTACCCCAATCATCAACCTGCCGGAGGCCGCCGTCCTGGGGATCGGGCGGATCAAACCCCGCCCGGCAGTGATGGGCGGCGCCGTCTGCGTCCGCCAGATGGTGTGGCTCAGCCTGACCTTCGATCATCGGCTGGTGGATGGGGCCCCCGCGGCCCGTTTCCTGCAGTACATCAAGAATCTCATTGAGGATCCCTATTTATGGCTTGCCGATTGTATGTAAGGGATCAGTGATTGGTGATTAGGTCAGACGATTCCTAATCCCCAATCCCCGATCCCTAGAGCAGTTGATACGAGGAGGAAGACTATGGAAAAGGAATACATAAGGTGGTTCACCGAAGCCCGCTTCGGGATGTTCATCCACTGGGGCATCTATGCCATCCCGGCACGTGGCGAATGGGTCAAGCAACACGAAAGCTTGACCGATGAGGCTTACCAGCCGTATTTCGAGACCTTCAATCCCATCCACTACGATCCGCACGTCTGGGCACGGGCTGCAAAGGAAGCGGGGATGAAGTACGCCGTGATGACCGCCAAGCATCACGATGGCTTTTGTCTGTTCGATTCGCAATATACCGACTACAAGGCGACGAACACCCCCGCCGGGCGCGATCTCATCCGCGAGTATGTCGAAGCCTTCCGCGCCGAGGGCCTCAAGGTCGGCTTTTACTACTCGCTGATTGACTGGCATCATCCCGATTACCCCGTCGCCGGCGATCGCTTCCACCCGCTGCGCAACCATCCCGATCACAAGGACCACGTCGGCAACCTGGAGCGCTATGTCGAGTACATGCACAATCAGGTGCGCGAACTGCTGACCAATTATGGGCGAGTTGACATTATGTGGTTCGATTTCTCCTACGACCGTATGGCGGGCGAAGCGTGGAAGGCGACCAAACTCGTGAAAATGGTGCGGGCGCTCCAACCGGGGATCATCATAGACAACCGACTCGGCGGCAACATCAAGGCGCGTGACCCGGAAATCTATGCCGGAGACTTTGCCTCGCCGGAGCAGATCATCCCGCCGGAGGGGATAGTCAACGAAGCCGGCGAACCAATCCCCTGGGAAGCCTGCATCACGCTGAACGACAACTGGGGGTACGCCGCCTGGGACAAGAACTGGAAATCGCCCCGCACCGTTGTGCGGGCGCTGGTCGAGTGTGTCTCCAAAGGAGGCAATTTGCTCCTGAACGTAGGGCCGAACGCCAAGGGGGAAATCCCCGAAGAGAGTTTGCGTATCCTGGCCCAGGTGGGCACGTGGATGCGCAAGAACGGCGCGAGCATCTACGGCTGCGGCAATGCCGGTCTCCCCAAGCCGGAGTGGGGACGCTTCACGCGGCGCGGCAACCGCCTCTATGCCCACATCCTCGATCGCGGCATCGGCCCGATCAACCTGCGTGGGCTGCACGGCCGTATCGCTTACGCCCGTCTGTTAGCCGACGATTCTGAGATCAAACTCGACCGCCCCTGGAACACCGTTGACTATCCCGACGACGCCTTCATCATCCTCCCCACCGCCGAATTGCCGGATGAGTGGGATACGGTTGTGGAGTTGGTAATGAGCGAATAGTGATTGGGTATTAGTAGTGATTAGGGATTGGGAATCGTCTGACTCCTAATCACCAATCACTATTGATTTTCGTATTGCCATAGGAACGATTTCATGGTATGATATGCGGTATGAGAACCAAAGGCAGTGCAGAGGCATTGGAAATGCGCCGTATGATCGGCGGTAGGATGTTGCAGGAGGGTA
>DAOUBA010000004.1:0-2294 GCA_034432855.1 Anaerolineae bacterium
CGCGCCGGCCCTGACCCAGATTTCATCGCCGGAGACGGCCTGGGCGAGGGCGGTCTGCAAGGTGCAGGCGTTGGCCCAGGAGGTGCAATTGCCGCTGCCCTGCGCCGTCGGCGCGGCGTAGCGCACGCCGGGGTTGGCGCGGGCGCTGTCCAAAGGCAAGAGCCACAGTGCGAGCGCCAGCCCCATCAACAGAGGGGCAAACACTGCGATCAGGGAAACCTTGTTCCTGGTCATTTTGTCCTCCTGTAAATGAAAGAAAGGTTAATCATGCACTCTGTTTCTACGTGAATGTGTGGCCTTATGCGGTCACAATCTCCTCTTTCGACCGAATGAATCTCTTGCCGCTCAGGGCGTGCGCGTGATGGAGACCTCAGCGCATATCTGGATATCATCCGGCAAAAACTCAATGCCGGGCCAGCAGGAGCAGTCCCGGCCCATCTTGCGGTATGTCTCCAGCAGGGCGCGGCCGGACTGGCCCACGAAGGCGATGGCAATGCGGTAAGTCAGGGAGTCGTTTCCGGCCAAGACGTTGGCAGAGCCTTTCCACACTCCCAAGATCGGGTCTGTCTCTATCGAGATAAACTGAGGCCAGTTGAGTGTGCCATCTTCCGAGCGGACAAAGATCACGATGTTGCCTGCTGGTGGGGCTCCTTTCAGGGTTCCCTGCACTCCAATGACATCGGCTCGGACTGTAGAGCCGTCCAGAGGCGATGTGATCTGCAGGGCATAGTCCGCGCAGCCGGGTGTAGGGGGTTCCAGCCAGATGCCCCACAGAAAGGCATATCCCCAACCGGCGAGAAACAGGACCGTCAAAATGGCGGCCAGTCGCTTCCCGTGTTTCTGGTCCCAGACCCGGCGCGCAAAGTAGACCGCCGTCGCCAGGGCGACGAGGAAAAACGCCAGGGAGATGTAGCGCAGCGTCTGCGCGTCCTGCGACCAAGCGACGAACTGCAGGATCAAGGCGGCCAGCCCACTGACAAGACAGATGAAGGTAGCGATATACTTCCAGACCTTTTCTAAAGACCCACTCTGATTCTCTTCCATAGGGCTATTTTTCTCCTCACATCAGTTGGTTACAGTTACGGTCCGCCGGCTCGCATTACCAGCGGCAGGTACACCCGCCCCCCGCCGTACATCTCCAGGTGCGCCTGGAACACGCCGGGATGACGGTAGAAATAGCGCCAGATGAAACTGCTCTCGTGGTTGACCAGCCCCAGGAAAAGCCACTCCTGCGCCAAGGCGCTGAAGCGCGCGCTGCACCGGCCGTAATCCGGGTCGGACGGGTTGACCAGCACCGCGTCGCGGAAGCCCCAAGTGTCCTCATAGGCGCAGGCAAAGGTGTTGGAGATAGTCTGCAGGTTCGCAATGGCTTCTCCGGCCAGAGGGGTGATGAGCGCCAGGCCGGCGGCGTGCGGCGTCGCCAGCCCGGGGCGCGTCTCGGCCACGGCCCCGGCCGAGACCGGCGGCGCGCCTTGCTGCACATAGCCGCCGTCGCCCACGTCGTAGCAATCGGAGAGACCCCACGCGGCGTATCCCTGGTCCCCGGCATAGGCGATCTGCGCCTGGGTGGCCGGGAGCAGAGTGGTCGCGCCGTAGGTCGTGTTCGTTTCGCGGATGAACAGCGCCGGCGCGGCGTAGGTAAAGTAAGAGCCGTCCCAGGCCATCCTTTCCACGACGATGCCATCGTAGGTCCCGCTGGGGGACTCCAGCGCCTCCAGGCTCAGGCGGAACTCGTCGGCGCTCAAGTGCCCCAACGCGCGGGCGACAAAGTTGATGATGCGGTTCTCGTTGGAGTAATAGTCGGCCAGCACGCCGCCCTGCGGGTCCTCCACCGCGCCCCAGGAGAAACGGTGGCTATCGGGATGATACCAAAGAGCCAAGTCCATATCGGCCAGGATCGCCGCCGCCTTTTGCGCCATCGCCGTGTGGCCGTTGGCCCGGGCATACTCGTGGATGGTGATGAGGCTGGCGGCCAGCCAGGCGTTGTCCACGGAGGGGACCAATTGGTTATCGCCCACGTTGACTCCGACCACCGGCGGGTTCCAGGAAATCCAGTACCACTGGTAGAAAACGCTGTTATCGTAGGCGTTGGGGCCGTGCGGTTGAACGGTCTGCGAACCGGTCTGCCAGGCACGCAGTTGGTCCAGCACGGCGTTGACCTCGGTCTCGGTTGCGGCCCAGGAAGGGCTCCACGGCCGGCCCAGATCGTAGGCCGCCAGCCAGGAGAGGGCGTAAAGGCCGATCTCGGCCGGGTTGGCATAGTCGCCGCCGGAGATGGCTGGCGACCACCAACT
>DAOUBA010000005.1:0-6087 GCA_034432855.1 Anaerolineae bacterium
CCACTGGCATCCAGGCCGTTGCGGATAAGGCCGTTGTTGGAGGCCCAGTTGGCATCAGAGTCGGGGGCGGTGGAGTCTATGCGCTCCATAGAGGAGTAAGCCGGGCTTCCCGAACCGGCAGGCCAGGCGCCGCCGTCGCCGTTGGCGGTGTCTACGACTTCGCCCAGCGCGTTGGTCAGGGTCAGGGCTTCGCCGTTATTGTCCAGACCCGCCCCGGTACTGGAGCCGAAGGAGATCACCAAAGTGGCCGAAATATCCGAGACGGCCGAGTCGGTCCCGCGTTCAATCAAATAGTAGCCGAAGGCGGAGATGATGCCTGTTAGGGTAATGTTGGGTTTGCCGTCCGAAGAGTAGAGCCGCCAGCCGGTGAGGTCTATATCCGAGGCGGTGTTGTTGTAGAGTTCAACCCATTCATGGGCAGAGTTGGCGGCGGTGCCGCCCCAGGCGACCTCGTTGATCACCGCATCGCCCGAATTCGCTGCCGGCGCCATCCGCTCCGCCGCCTGCGCCGGGGGTTGCAGCCCAATACACACCGCCATCGCCAGCAACCCGCCCAGCAAACACACTCCCCATATCCACGCCACCCGTCGCATCGTACCACCTCGCCTCATGCTTATCGCGTATCGCATCTCGCCTCCTGATTCTCGCCTCTTGCTTCCTGCCTCTTGCTTCCTGCTTCCTGCCTCCTCCTACCCCACCTCCACCTCCCTCGCCTCCGCCACAATATCCTGCTGCTGAAGCGATTCCCGCGCCCGGGGTTTTTCCCGCCGTCGCAACCACTGGTACAGCACGCCCAACACAAGCAGCGGGAGTGCGACCGCCAGCCCCAGATAGAGCCACGGATTCAGCAGGGGCCGCGCCGAAAAGCGATCCAGGTTGAAGAGGATCAATGCCAGCGCCGTCCACACCGTCAAAAAGTTGGGGAGCGCGTCGCCGGAGCGCAAGAGTTGCGCGCCGATCGCCTTCCGCCGGGTAAAGGGCCAGAAGAGATTGCTACCCATAAAGCCTAGTTGATCTTCCAGAACGTGGCCGGCAAAACCCAGGCCGACGACCAGCCCGGCCCACAGCGGCGTGCGGGTAAGTGCGCCCCGGCCGAGGAATTCGATCAACGCCGCAACCCCTGCCGTCAACAGCCCCAGCGCCGTCGCCAGCGTCAGGCTGTGCGACCAGCGGCGGTGCCAATCCAGGAAATGGACGACCAGGCGGTCCCCTTGCCGCTCGAATCTGAAGGAGGGGCCGCTGAAAATGTCCACCTTGTTCTCCGCATCGTACGTGTGCACCAGCGGCACACCGGGTCGGACCCGCGCTTCCGCGCCTTCCGGCGCCGAGCCGGGTAGCGGCGCTTGGCTCGTGTTGACGATCGGGCCGATGCGCACGGCCACCTCGCCCTGGTTCGGATCGAAGCGGATGGTATACTGTCGCCACAGGTCGGCGCCCAGGCGGATGGTGTGCAGCATCACGTTTTGGGGCTTTGCGGTCTCGTAAGCGCGACGCATCGCCCCGGCGACCTGTTCCGCGATGTGGCGTGCGTCCGGCCGAGGGCCGGGGTCAATCTCGAGATCGTAGGTCTCGAAGTAGTAGTAACGGCAATCCACAAAACTACCTGGTGCTATCAGCGCGCCTTGTTGTTGCCGGAACCCGCTAAGACAGCCGGGGCAAGTCTCTATGCTATCTCCAACTCTTCTGTCTCAGCGATCATTTCCGCTTGACGCTTGGCTTCCAGTGGGACAGGAACCGAATGAGAACGCGCCTTCTGCAGGAAATACATCCCGCTCAACACAATCAACGGAAGCGTCACCGCTACGAGCAGAAACTCTACAGGGTTTAGAACAGGCACTGCTGAGAAGCGGTCCAGGTTGAACAGGATGAGCGCCACGGCGGTCCAGACAGTGAGAAAGTTGGGTGTCGCGTCGCCAGAGTGAATCAATTTCAGACCGGGGGCACGCTTCTTTGTGAAAGGCCAGAAGAGATTGCTGCCCATATAGCCCAATTGATCTTCCAAGACATGTCCGGCAAAGCCCAATCCCATTGCCAGCCCGGCCCACAAGCCCGTGCTCCAGTTGGCGGTCCACCCGACGAACAGACCGACTACCGCGCCAAACACTATAGCCAATGTCAGACTGTGCGACCAGCGGCGATGCCAGTCCAGAAAATGAACGTAGAGATGATCGCCTTCGCGCTCGAACCGAAAAGAGGGACCGCTGAAAACGTTGACGCGGTACTCGTCGCTGTATGTGTGAACCAGCGGCACTCCCAGCTTGCGGCGCGCCTCGGTCGCGCCTTTGGGCTCTGTCCCAGGATAGGGCACCTGGCTAGTGTTAACCAGCGGGCCAATGCGCACGGTGACCACCCCGTCTTCCAGACCAAAGTGAATGGTATACTCGCGCCAGAGGTCAGCGCCCAGACGGATGGTGTGCACCATCACGTTCTGCGATTTGCCCTCCTGGTAGGCTTTGTGCATCGCGTCAACTAGCGCATCTGCAATGACGTCTGGGGCTGGAACGGGGCCAGGATCTACCTCAGTGTCGTAAACTTCGAGATACCTTGTGAACTTGAAGTCCAACGTGTCGGGCAAGATGCCACCAATACCACCCAGCACGGGCAGAAACGAGCCCTGCGCTCCCGCCTGCACGACCTCGGGGAAGAACGTGGCGATGGCGACGCCGGTGATAAAGTGAGCAATGCCTTTCAAGGCTCTCCCTTCGAGTTGTATTGCCAACCAGCAACAATGACACACCAATCCGCTCATTCTACAACTGGGCAAGAAACAGTGATGGAGCGCGAGTCGCTTCAGGATGTGAACACAGGGGAGGCAAGAAATGGTCAACGATACACGAGTAGATATGGGCGTAGATCCCGGCTTCGGCAACTTCAAGGTCGCTTGCGCAGGTTCGGAGGGCAGACTGGCAATGGTCCCCTCCGTTGTCGGCGTCGGGGAGACCGATCTGGGGCTGCTTTCCCTGGGCAACCTGGGTCATCGCCGCCGTCAGCTGCTGCCCGACAGGGTAACCTTTGGCAGCGTGACCTATCTGGTCGGCGAAGGGGTGGCACGCTTTGCCCGCCCGGTGCAGCGAATGGACCTGCTGCGCCTCTCCGACGGTCCCGAACTGCGGGCGCTGTTCTACACTGCAATGCACCAACTTCTGGGGGCGGGGGAACATCGGGCAGCACTGATGGTCGGCCTGCCGGTCGAGGTGATGGCCGACCGTGAGCGGGCGGTGGCCACGCTCCGGGCGCTGCGCGGCTGGCTCGTTGGTCGCCACGAGTTTGCCGTCGGCGGCGACTCCACCGAACTCGACGTGACCGAAGTGCAGGCGATGGCGCAGCCCGCCGGAGCATTCTTTGCCTGGGGGTTGAACGACGAGGGGCGCTGGACGCGCAGCAAGGCTGATCTGAAGGCGCCGGTGGCGGTGTGCGACGTCGGCTTCAATACGCTCGATCTGTTCGCGGTGCAGGGTGGGGAGGTGGTCGCGCGGTTCACCGGTGGGGATACGGCGGGGATGCGCCGGGCGGCGGAACTGCTGATCAACGCGGTGCGGGCAGAGCACAAGGTGGAATTGAGCCTGCCGGAGGCCGACGCGCTGTTGCGCGAGAAGCGGCCCCGGCTGTACACTGCCGTGGGGGAGGTCAATCTCCGGCCGCAGGTGACGCAGGCGCTGGACACGGCGGCGGCGGGGATTATCACCTTCGTTGAGCAGCGGTGGGGAAACGGGCGGCAATTCGCGCATCTGCTCTTCACCGGAGGTGGGGCAGCGGTGTTACGGGACGCGCTGCTGCGGCAATATCCACACGGGGTGGTGCTGCCCGATCCGGTGGGCGCCAACGCTGTGGGGCTGGCGCGGTACGCCGTGCGGGTGTTCACCTAAAGCGGACAAGTGCGGACAAGTGCGGACACTTGTCCGCTTCTGTGGAGAGTCGGATGCGCCGAAGAACGGAGGTCCGGGTTCGCTTTCACCCTGGACAGGACGACGATCTGCTCTGCTGGCTGGAGCAGTTCGATGGTCGGCCCTACGGGGTCAAGTCGCAGGCCATCAAGGAGGCTCTGCGTCGGGGCATCGGCCTGGCCGGTTCTTGCGAGTCCTCCACTCCTGTGAACCTGGCGGACATTCGCCAGGTGGTGGAAGCAGCTGTGACCCAGGCGCTGGAGCGTGTGGGCAGTGCGGCCTTCGGAGATCCTGAGAGAGGAGCGGAAGAGGATGATGAGACCGAAGTGCTGCTCGACAGTCTGGGCGTGACGCTGGTACTGCGGGAATAGACCATTGGGAGCAGCGAGGTGAACCATGCATTACCCTGCTCGCCGTCGGATTCTCGACCCTGGCTGCCGTTCAGGTGTTCGCCGGCGGCGGGACGCTCAGGGCGCCGACGTATGGGCGTAGTGGCGCTGCGCCCCTACTGCTCCTGGAGATAACGGGAGGTGAGCGGTTGACGACGACGATTGGACGTATTGCCGGAACGGGCATCGCGGTGCGGGTGGAGGGTTCCGATCAGCAGGTGCTCGTGGCGGCCACCGACCTGGGTCGGGCGCTCGTCCATCTCCTGGCCGCCGGTCGGGAGGTGCGCACGGAGGGGGACTATCTGGTGCTCGTTCACGACCGCGAAGTGGACGAGCGGCTGAAGGAACTGGCTGACGTGAGCGCGGCCCTGCGCTATGCCCATCCCTCCTTCGTGCAACTGCCGTTGCGCCTGGGAGGCGACGGATGAACGCCAGGCTCATCCCCCCGCGCTACGTGAATGTGAGCGTCGAGGCGGTATTCGATGCCGCGCTTCCCGACGGTCCGGCGCGCACATTCGGTCGTCTGTGTGCGCTGGCCTGGGAGTGCAAAGGGGAGGACAAGCAGACGCCGGCGCTCACCATCGAGGAGTTGGCGGCGCTCTGTCACCTCAAGCGGAGCGCGATGTGGTCGCACCTGCGCACCCTGCGCGAACGCTCGTACATCTCCTGGCGCACACTGAACGGCCGGCTGATCGTGCGCATCGAGTCCCGCGACCGTCCGTCAGTCCAAAACTCTGGACCAGTCCAAAACTTTGGACTGACTAATCATGCTGCTGCTGTTGCTGATGATCCTGGTGTAGACAGCAGGGTAGAGCAACAGCAACAGCAGCAGCAGCAGTTAGTCCAGAACTCTGGACTAGTCCAAAACTCTGGACTAGTCCAAAACTCTGGACTGGAAAGCAACCTGGCCGCCCTGGGCGAGTACGGCCTCGACGCCGGCCCCCATGTCGTCGAAGTGGCCGCATTGCCGCACGTGACGCCGGAGTTGATCCGCGCCTGGGGATCGCACTTGCAGACGCGCTCCGGCGTGCGCAACCTGCCGGGGCTGCTGCTGCACATCCTGCACACCACCCCCTATCCACCGCGCGAGGAGCGCCGCGGCGGTGCGCGGCGCCAGGAACCGGTGGAGGTCTCGGACCTTCCCGCCGATGTGCTGGATGACCTGGCCGAGTTGGGGGTGCGCGGCGGGGGGCTGCGGGAAGTCGTTGCGGCGTTCGCGGATGATCCCGAGCGGGTGAGGGGATGGGTATGTCATACCCATGCCCAACGGCGCAGTCTGCGGAACCCTGCCGGGTTTCTGCTGGAGATGCTGCGCAGCGGCGACCCGCCGCCTGCCGCGCCTTCGGTTGCCGATCCCCGGCGGTACATCTCCGGGGAGTATGCGCATCTGATTCAGCACTAACCACAGGAGAATGCCATGAGCATCAATGTAATTACCGTCAGCGGTCGGGTGAGCCGCACAGTCAGGCGTGTACGCGGCGACGGCGGGCATCTGTATGTCTTTCCCCTCGCCGTGCGCGACGGGGCGGATCGGCTGGTTTTCCCGGTGGTGGTTCTGGTGGGGCCGCCGCCGCCGTTCGTGGCGTATCACACGGGCAAGAAACTGCACGAGCAGCCGTTGGTGACGGTGGTAGGGCGTGTGTGCACGCGGGACGTGACGCGGCCGTTGGCCGACGAGCTGGCGGCGCTGGCGCGGCGGGCGGGGGCGTCGCAGGAGCTGGTGGCGGCGATTCGTGACACGCTGGCGGAGCTGCCGCTCACCTCGCGCCGGGTGGTCACCGAGATTGTCGCGCAGGCGATCTATGAGGGAGGGG
>DAOUBA010000006.1:0-3107 GCA_034432855.1 Anaerolineae bacterium
AGCGGTCATTTGCCATTCTTCCTACCAGCCAGTAACCAGGGTTTGGGGTTGTTAATCATGTTCACGAGTTTGCCGATGACTTGGTCATAGACCTGGCGCAATTCCTGGGCGATTTCGGGGGAGAGGTAGGTGCACTCGACGGCAAAACGCAGCCACGTTTGCGTTTCGGCGGCTTCGGACTCGGCGTCGTTGAGTTTGCAGACGAAGGCTGCTTCATATCGCCGCTTACGCCAGGCTTCGGCGATGTTGGAGCACACTGACCGTGACGACCGGCGAATCTGGTCGGTCAACGAGTAGGTTTCCTCTTTCGGAAACTGCTTCGTCAACCTGAAGATTCGCATCGCCGTGTCGAATGCCAGTTTGTAGGCATCCAGTTCTTCGTGGCTCTTGATCATATCGAGAGTTGCCATCCGGGATGAGAAGCGGGGGAAAGCATTCACCCCTGCCCCACTGCTCCTCTGCTCCCCCGCTCAAGAAGTGCTCCACAACTTGAGATACCCCGGCAAATCCACCGCCTCGCGCGGGCCGACGAGGATTTGCCAACCGGGCAACTCCTCCTCCAATTCGCCCGAGAGCACGGCGACGTGGCCGGGGATGATCAGTTTGTGGTGGCTGATCTTGCTTTCGATGCTGGTTGACTTGACCGCTTTGGCAATGCGCTCGGCATCGAACTTGCCCGCAGCCCAGGCGGTGAGCACGCTCATGCCCTCGGCGTCGGCGACCAGCAGCCACCCGGGCATCCCGCTGCCGTCCACTTCGTTCGCCACGGCAAAGTAGGTGATCGAAAAGTTGGTCGTGACCATCAGCGGCGAGTCTGGCTTGGGATTGTTGATCTCGTAAACGCCCGGTTGCACCTGGACCGGCTTTTGTGGGTCGGTAAAGATGTTGGTGCGCAGCGCGAGCAGGGCATAGGCAGAGGCCGGCGTAAAGTAATCGAGGACGACAAAGCCGCCGTACTTGGCGATCTGTTGTGCTGCCAGCATCGCTTCTTCTGTGGCGTCGGCTGTGCCTTCGCCGGGGAAGGTGATGGTGGGATAGCCCAGCGGGCGATAGTTCTTCTTGAGCGCCAGCCGCCGTATCTGGGTCAGCACAACCAGCGTGCCGGCCGGATCGCGCACGCCTGGATCGAGCACCAGGTCTTCGACTCCCGCTCCGACGATTTTCTCGGTCAATGCGGCCAGTCCCTCCAGGCCGTCGGTTGCTTTCACGGCCAGCGCCGCCTTGGTATCCTTTGCCAGCGCCGCCATCTTGTCCCAGTTGTCGGGTGTTGCGGTGTAGAGGAGCGGGCGGGTGCCCTCGGCGGCCTTGACCCCTACCTCCATCACAGCCGGATCGTTCGCCATAAGGATGAGTGTTCGGTCACTCACCTCCTTAACCGCCTGGACTGCGGACTGGAAAGTCTGCGCCGAGCCGGAAGCGGCCTCGACGGCGATGCCGTCGAGGTACAATTTCATCCCGACATAGTCCACAGCAAAGTCCATTGCGTTTTTGGCCGTTGCCTTGATCTCCTCGACTGGCAATGTATCCTTGATGCGTACGAACACGCCTGGCTGGTGGTAAAAGGTCTTTTCATGGCGGAAGAGCACGGTCTCGTTACCCACCTCGATTTTGTGTCCAGGGCCTTCCAGCGTGATAAGGCGGACGGGTGGGGCGGCGGCGGCGGCCAGTTGCGCTTTGGCCTCTTCCGAGACGTAGGGACAGGCGGCCAGTTCGGCCTGTTTAGCCGCCAGTTTCATCGCGAATGCCAGGCATGTCGGAAAACCGCATTCTTTGCAGTTGGTCTGGGGTAAGAGTTTGTAGATTTGTAGTCCTGTTAGAGCCATTGATTTGCCTCCTGGTCAGGGAGTAGGGGTTGGTGATTGGTGATTAGCGGTTGGTGATTAGTGATTGGGGATTTGGCTTAATCACTGATCCCTGATTACCAATCCCTACTTCTCCATCAGCCGGGCCACAAATGCTTTGACCCGCTTGACCGTCTCGGGATGCCGCAGAACGACGATGTCGGCGCCAGCCTCGATCAGCGCGGTGGCCGTAATCGTTTCCCAGAGGATGGCGCGCTCGCGCCAATCGCCCCATGCCGCCGGCACCCCCTCGCTGACCTTGGCCTCTTTCTGGCGCCAGGCCTCAAAGCCGGGGGTCACCAGCATTGGAAATTGGGTCATCGAGTCGCCCTGCAGCGCAGCAATGCGCAGCCGTTCCATCACCGAGTAGCCGTATTCCAGGCCGTAGCCCAGGCTGGCGGTCGTCGGATCCATCAGGATGCGTTCCGGCGGCAATCCCATATCAGATATGAGGATGTTCAACTGCTTGGCCAGGTTCACGTCTATCGGCGAACGTGCGTTCACCAAGTGATTGTTCGCCAACGCGGCGGCGACGATGGTGCGATAGTTCTTTTCCTCGCACACCCCCAGCGTCAGCCGCTCGCCGGCTGCCTCTTCGGCCACGGCCACGAGCAGTTCGTTATCGGCCTCCACCTGGCCCGGGCCAAAAACCAGGAGCGGCAGGCCGGTGGCTTGAAGCACGGCGCGAGTTGCGGCGCGAGCATCGGCGGCAGTGGTCGGCTGATTGCCGTCCTTGGTCAGGCTCAATTGCAACAACACCAGATCGGCGCCGGCGTCTTCGGCGGCTTTGGCCCACGTGGCCGGATCGTTCATCGCATCGCCCCATGCTTCCTGGAGCAGCGGTGACCAGTCATCGGGGCGCCGGTCCGCAATCTCGATGGCAATACGCGGCGGGTTTGGGATGTTGCCCTCGAAGTGCAGGAAGGGCAGCGTCGTCTCGCCGCCGACGGTGACGGTCTGGCGGCGCGTACCGCCCTCGGCAGCCGTCGCGCCCAGCGTCACCTCGCGTACCTTGCCGGTCCATTTTTCGATGGGCATTTCTACAGGCATTATTTCCTCCTTGTGTAGGCGGATGGGGGATGGTGATTAGTGATTGGTGATTAGGGGACGCGATCTCCCAATCCCTAATACCCAATCCCTAATAGAGGAGTCGCAGCACATCGTTGACACTTTTTCGGACATTTTTTAGCTCAAGCAAGTCGCAGCACATGGTTGACACTTTAACAACACGTCACTCTGTCAGCGGCCAGAAAGCCGGGCGTGGGC
>DAOUBA010000007.1:0-14161 GCA_034432855.1 Anaerolineae bacterium
GGCGTCGGAGTGAGCGTGGGGATCGGGGTGGGCGTGGGGCCAAGGGGAACGTACTGGATGGCGCCGCCCGGCACACAGGGGTTATAGTCCGCTCCGAGGTAAATCTCGAAATCCACTGCGCTGCCCGGCGTGGGCCGGCTGATGACGTCGCTATCGGCGCGCCGGTAGAGCGCCTTCAATATCCACAGAGGCGAGCCCTTGCTCGTCGTGATCAAATCCACAATCTGCGTGTGCGGGTAGGTCTCGGCCGCGCGTTGCACGCTCACGACCTCGAACCCCTCCCAACGCAACCGCTCGGCGGCCACGTGGCCCAGTTCGTCATAGGGGGTGGCGTTCCACACCTCGACGCGGAAGGCGCGCTGTTGGGCACGCGCGCGGGCCGGCGGCATCAGCGCTTCGGCGACCAGCGCGCCGAGGGCCTCGTAATTGGGCACCAGCACGGCCCCGCCGTTGGGCGCCCGCCATGACTGCAGAACGCTCGACCCCACAAAGCGGCTCTTCACGTTCACCATGTCCAGCCGCGAGCCCACACTCGCCAGGTAGAGCAACTCACCCAACCCCACGTCGGTCGAGACAGCCTGGGTAAGCGCCCCCCACAGTTCGGGGATGCGCGGGATGACATCCAGGCTCATAATCTGGCGATACATCCCTCGCAGGATCTGCTGCTGCCGGCGGTTGCGGTCGAAATCGCTGGTGCTCCAGCGCGAGCGGGCGTACCACAACGCGTGTTTGCCGTCCAGGTGGTGGATGCCCGGCAGCCAGTCCACATCGGTCTGACCGTTGGGAGAATCGGGATCGGGAAAGGTATCGGATAGCGGGCATTCGACGGCCACGTCCACACCGCCCAGCGCGTCCACGATCTGGACGAAACCGTCGAACCCGACGCGGGCATAGTAGTGCACGCGGATGCCAAAGTTGTACTCGATGGTCGCCTTGATCAGGGCAGGGCCGCCACCGGGATAATCGTGACGTTCTCCGTACTCGAAGGCCGTATTGATCTTGTTGAACCCTTCGCCAGGGATCCAGGCATAAAAATCGCGCGGGATGGAAAGCAACACAACGGCGGGAACGTTGGGGTAGATGCTGGCGACGATAATGATGTCCGTACGCCCCACACTCTCAGCGGAAGGCTGGTCAGAGCCGAGCAAGATGACGTTGATCGTGCCCTCGGGTTGTGCCACCAGGGGCATCGGCGCCGGGATAGATAGCGGCACGGTCACGGTGAGCGCACCGGTGAGGATTATCGGCGGGGTGGGCAAGGCGTAGGGTGGGTGAGGAGTGGGGCTGGGCGTGAGCGTAGGGGCAGGCGTGGCAGTGGGCGTGGGGGTCGGAGTCAATGTCCACGTCGGCGGAGCCGTCGGCCTGGGCGACGATGCCGTGACGCCGGCAGGGGTCACCGTAACGGACGTCTGGGGAATCTGTGGGGCAGCGGCGAGCAGCCAACGGCTGGCCGCAGCCACCAGCGCCAGGATGACGATCGAGGCCAGTCCCTGCAGTAAGCGGCCCGGAGCACGTCGCACGTCGTTCGTATCCTTCCTTCGATCTGTGTCCAGGGGGAGCGACGCATATTATACCACAGAAGCGCGGCGCTGCCAGAAGAGTTCTGTTAAGCGCCCATCCGAAAAACCGTAGGGCAGGCTTTCAGCCTCCCCAGACGGCCTGGAAAGGCCGTCCCACACCTTTTTTCGAGTTAATTGCTTCGGATAGGTTTTAAGGCGTCGGCGTGTAGGTGGGCGTTTCGATAGGCGAGGGCATATAGGTGGCCGTCGGGACCGGGGTATTGGTAGAAGGCACCGGGGTACTGGTGGACGGTGGTTCGGGGGGAGCAGGCGGCACAGGCACGGCGGTCGGCAGTGGCGTGGGCGTGAACGTGGGGACGGGCATGGGGGGCAGCGGCGGAAGATAGAGCGGCTGTCCGACGTAGATCGTGTAGCCGGTCATACAGTTCGCCAGGCGGATGTCCTCGACACTGATGCCAAAGTAGCGCGCGAGCGAGAAGAGGGTCTCACCGGGTTGCACATAATAAATGATCCAATCGAGCGGTGGACCGCAGCGGTACGGCAATGTGGGGCTGGGGTGAGAGGGCAGGTAGAGGCGCTGGCCTGCATAGATGGTCGAAGTGCTCAGACAGTTGGCCTGCATGAGAGCAGCCGTGGTGATACCGGTTTGTCGGGCCAGGCTGCTGAGCGTATCCCCACGCTGCACGACGTAGACCACCCAGCCGGCAGGATACGAACAGGCGGTTGCCACGACCGTGGTGGGCAACGCCGTGGGAGGGGGGGGCGTAGCTGCCGGGATGCTCGTTTCCGTTACGGACGGCAGTTCCGTCGCCGGCAGGGAGGGTGTGGTAAGCGTGGGCAGGAAGGGCGTGGGTGAAAGCGCGGCAATCGGGGAGGGCGACGGGCGCACACCCGCCACGTCGAGCCGGCTCATTAGAAATGCACCTGCCAGCATACACACGCTGAGCAGCATAATCCCAATGCCGGCAAGCAGTGACGGCAGGCCCCGTCGGCTTCTACCGGAGGATGCCTCTACGCTCACCTTCCAAGTCTCCGGCCAACCAGTCGTCCCCCTGCTCCTCGGGCGATAACGGGAGGAGGAAACTGAACGTGCTGCCTACGCCCATCTCGCACTCCACCCAGATGCGTCCGCCGTGCGCTTCCACCAGTGCCTTGGCGATAGATAGGCCCACTCCGGTCTCGCCCAATCCGGCGATGAGGGGATTATCGGCCCGATAGAGGCGCTGAAACACACGCCGCCGATCCTCCGGGGCGATGCCGCCGCCCGTATCGGTCACCGATACGAGGAGGTAGCCGGGGAGGCCTTCGACGAAGCCATCGCGCTCCTCCGTCTGGGCGCGCACGAGAATCCTGGTGCCCGACTGCGAGCACTGGCAGGCGTTGGAAAGGAGATGCTGCATGATCTGGGTGAGGCTGTCAGGATCCACGTACACGGTGGGCAATCCGGGGGCGATGTCCGTCTCCACCTTCAGGTCGCGCTCGCTGAAGCGGGCGGAGAGCGACGCGATGACGCTTTCGAGCACGTGGGTAAAGTTGACCGGCTCGGGCGCAAGCGCACTCCTCTGAGTATCCACGGCGACGACCCTGACCAGGTCATCGAGCAACCCGCCCATGCGCTCGATGTTGGCCTTGACCCGCTGCAAGAACTGGCGCTGCGTCTCGCCAATGATGCCTACGGTCTCGCCCAGCAACAGGTCGGTGTACCCGTTGATCGAGGTCATCGGCGTGCGCAGTTCGTGGATCAGCGCGGTCAACATCTCGGTCTGGACTGCCACACCCTCCTCGGGATAGAGCATCACGGCCAGCGTCCCTTGCCAACCGGAGGCATCGGGCAGGCGCGTGAGTTCTGCCCGCACCGGGCGACCATCCAGGTCGATCGTGACGGTGGCGACGTCACCCGGCCTGGCGTCATTGTGGGAGAGACGCGCAACCGCCTGAGTCCACAACGGCTCGGCGAACAGGTCGCGGAGGGGCGCGCCCACCAGCATCTTTGGAGGGCGGCCGACGAGATATTGAGCCCCCTGATTGGCCAGGATGACGTTGCCCTGCCGGTCGCCCACCAGGATGCCGCCCAGACCACCCTCGGCTGGCGCTGACGTTGGCATCGGCCGGCTCTGCATCTCCTGCAGTTCGGCCTGGGCCTGCGCCAGTTGCATCTGCAGATCGGCCTTCGCCTGCGCCAGCCGCTCGGCCTTCGCCCGCCACTCCGCCAACTCGGCCTCCAGCGCCGCGCGCATCTCGGTCAACTCGCGCAACTCCTGCTCCCAGATCGCCGTCTCGGCTACCGTCTGGCTCTGGGCAGCGGCAGCCTGCTCGCGCAAGCGCAGTTTGGTGTCCAGTTCCTCGGCGCGCTGGCGCTGACGCTCCACCTCGCCCTGTAATTCGGTCGTGAGTTGGGCCAGGCGTCGCACCTCTTCGAGCGCTTTACGCAACGCGGCGCTTTGTTCGGGCGACTCACGGCGACGGGCGGAGGCCAACGCCGCCGCCACGCTTGCGCCGATGGCTTGGAAGACCTGCTCGCTGCGCTCCGTCCACCGCTGTTGGGAGAACGGGTTGCCAACCAACATCACGCCCAGCAGGGCGCCCCTGTCCACCAGCGGCAACGCCAGCAAGGGGCCCACCCGGTCGAAGCCCAGGCTGTGATACAGGGATGCGAGGGCCTGGTCTTTGCGCCTGGCGTAGGCGCGCTCCAGGCGGCCGGTCTGCAAGACCGTGGCCAACAAGGGATGCGCGGAAATCGGCAACGTCACCCCACGCTGCGCCAGCATCGCGCCGGTAGGAGGATACAGGGCGACGATGCGCACCCCCCTGGCCGGCGCCGGGAGCGGCAGGCCGATAGCGATCATGTCCGCCGACACGGTGCGGGCAATGGACAGGGCCGCCAACTCCAGGGCAGCCTCGACGTCACGCGTGGTCTCGATGCGTTGCACCGCGTCGAGGATGCTGACCACGTCAAAGGCGCTCTCCTCGCTGGCAGGCGCAGAGGCGCTCAACACACGGCGGTACACCAGCCCTGCTAACAACGGCAGCGTCGCCAGATCGGCCAGCCGCACCCATCCGGCCACGTGAGAACCTGCCAGCGGCCTGACGAACTGCAGGGCGTGACCCGCGAGCCAAAGGGCAAACAGGCACACCAGCAACTCCCAATCGTCCCTGCGCCAGATCAAACTGACGACCAGGGCGAGCGCAAGCACCACCAGGGTAGAGAACTCCCAGACCGTTTCCTGCCAGTAGCCGTTGTAGATAGCGCCCTGGGCCTCGTCTGGCGGCCAGGTCATGGCGAACGCAGCGTAGACGCCTGCCGCGATCAGCAGCGTGACGAGCAGCAGCGCCACGCCCAGCCGTGGATGTCTTCCCAGGATCGGCAGGAACGCCCAGGCCGCCAGCAGCGGCGTGGCGAGATTAAGGAAGCGTTCGAGGGGTGGCAGGACGACGTTGGGGTCCACCTTTCCGGCGCGATCGAGCACGGCGACGAGCATCGGCAGCGCGCGCGCCAGCACAAGGCCTACTCCCGCCGCCAACAGCCGCCCGGCCTCCGGGTCGCGACGGTTACGCAGCCAATGTCCGAACGCCACCAAGAGGATGATCTGGATGGCGAACAGCGTCATCAAGTGGTAGGCCAGGCTACCGTTCGGGGTCGTGATTAACTCGATAAAGTCGTTTACCAGGGACATTGTCACGGGCCGATTACGCCATGAGAATTATACCACATATTGTGAAGTAAGGGGCACATGTACGCGGGTAGACGCAGAAGGGGTAACCGGAGACGGGCGCGATCCCCCGGCACGCCTGACGGGCAACAGCACGGTGAACGTGCTTCCCGTGCCAGGAGTGCTCTCCAGCCACACGTGCCCGCCATGCGCTTCCACCAGCGATTTGACGACATAAAGCCCCACACCCAACCCTCCAGCCTCGCCAGTCAGCGAGTTCGTGGAACGGTAGAAACGCTCCCAGATATACGCCTGCTCCTCCAGAGGGATGCCGACGCCGTCATCGGCGACCCAGATCGCGCAGTGCGTCGCCACCTGCCCGGCATCGTCCCATAACAGCCGGGCGCCCACGTGAATGCGCCCGCCGGGATGGGTGAACTTGACTGCGTTGCTGAGCAGGTTGTCCAGAATCTGCCGCAGGCGCGCCGCATCCGCCTCGATGAGCGGCAGGTCGTCTTCCAGTTCCAGTTTGACCTGCAATTGGCGGGAGTCAATCTGGCTTTGGAACGAATGCACTACCTCGCCGACGATCAGGTACAGGTCCACCTCGCCGTACTCCAGTTTCAGCCCGCCCTTTTCGAGTTCGGCGACGGCAACCAGGTTCTCTACCAGGCTGGTCAGTTGGAGAGCATTATCGCGCATGACCTTGAGTAATCGGGCCTGCGATTCGCCCAGCGGGCCGGCCTTGCCGTTGATCAGCGCCTCGGTGTACCTGTGGATGGATGCAAGCGGGGGGCGCAGTGCGTGAGAGACGTTCACGAAGAACTCGCTTCTGGCCCACTCGCCTGCGATCTCAGCGGTGACATCGCGCAGGATCGTCACGACGCCCAGACGATCGCCGGCCGGCGTGAGCACCGGCGCAGCGCTGACGTGCACGACTTTATCCTCCAACTCGAACACCGTCTGCAGCGGATCATCCGCCCGAGCGATCACCCCCCAGCCCACCCGGGGCTCCGACACGGTATGCCCTACCAGCCCGTCGAGCGAACGGCCCACCAGGCGCTGGCGTGGGGCGTCCAGGATGCGCTCGGCAGCGGCGTTGACGACGACGATGCGCCCCTCCCGGTCGCCGACGATCACCCCCTCGGCAATGTTCTCGAGGAAGGCCGTCCTGCGGCGCACCTCCTCCTCCTGCGCTTGCAGCAACTCGGCCAGTTTGCTTGCCTGCACCTGCAGGTCATGATAGCGATGGGCATTTTCGATGGCTGCAGCGATCTGCGAGGAAATGGACTGGCACAGCCGGGCATTGTTCGCGTCGAAGGGGCGCTGGCTGCCATCGTTCCCCACGACGAGCACACCCAACACACGGCGTTGGCATAGAAGCGGCTGGACGATTGTCGGGCCGGCCTTCTGGCTGCCGAGCAGCCCGTATAGCGCCTGCAGACGCGGGTTGTCAGCCCCGACGTTGAGGAGCAACTGCTTGCGCCGCTGCAACGCCTGCTCGAGCGCAGGCTGATCGGCGAGCGAGAATTCCACAGGCGCAGCCGTATGCCCGGCAGGCTGGAGAGTGGCATGTTGAGCCGCCAGCGTAAGGGTGTCGGGCCGGCCGGGGTCTGTCAGGAACACCCCACAGCGGTCGGCGTTCACGGCCAGGGCGATGCTTTCGACCACTCGACGCAAGGTGGTGTCCAGGTCGAGCGATTCGCCGGTGATCCGGCCAGCTTCGACCAGGAAGAGCAACTCCTGTGTCTGCCGCAGCGCCTCTTCGCTGACGGTCTGCAGTTCCTGATGGTAGGCCCACATGTCCTGCAGGGCGCTCCGGTAGACAGTAATGACAAAGAACGGGTAGCCAAGCAGGCAGACAACCCTCCCCCACCCGGCCACGTTCGCAGCGCCCGCCGCTTCGAGACGGCCCACGACCTGCAGCAGGGAAGCGGTGAACATGATCAGAAAGCCGAGGGCATGAATCAAGAACCCGGCCACGGGCAACCAGGGCTTTTCCTGTGAGGGGCGAGAAGCCAGCGTCACGGCCAGCGAAAGCGCCAACGCCATGCTGGCGCCGTTCCAGAAAGCCGGCTGCCAGAAAGCGACGTAGAGCAGGTTGGGGAGCCGTTCCAGCGCGCGGTGCCACAGCGGCAGGAAGGTGAGGGTGCAGAGAAGCACCACGCCGAGTCCGCCGCACAGATACCACCTGCTGATACGACGGTCGAGAACAGGGGACAGGAAGGCCCATCCCAGGATCACGGCGTTTGCCATCTCCACGCCGCTCAGCAGCGGGAAGAGGACCCTGAGCGTGAACGATTGGCCGGCGAGGGGCTCGACAAGCAGCAAAGGGATGCGCAACGCCAGCAGGCCACCGAAAGCGATCAGGCCGTGGCGATGGTCTGGGTTGCGGGTATGGCGCCACTCGATGAGCGCGATCCCGGCCATCGCCTGAAGCGCCAGGATGACCAGGAGATGGTAGACGAAGGTACCGGCGTCGGTGCCGGGCAGTTCAATGAAGGACACGCAACGGTCTCCGGATGCTTGAATCGCCGGCTCGCAGCCAATTATGGGCAAGGCCACAAGCCTGCCCCACGATTATACCACAGCGATAGGAGGAGAAACAAATAGCCCGGCGGGTCCTTTTACGGCTGGCGTGTTTCTTCAACCTGCTCACCCTCTGCCGGTCGCGGCGACAGCACGATGCGCCAGGAGCCTGGCACCAGCTGTTCCCCTTCCTCCTGCGCAGGGCAGGGCTCGACCAATAGGCCGCTAACCAGCGGCACGCCTAACGCGCTGGTGCTGAGGTCGTAACTGACGCCCGACTCGACGCTGAAATCGGCGTATCCCTTCCCCTTCTGGGGCTTGAGGCCGGTCACAGCGCGATCGGCACCGCCGGGCCACGTCAACCAGACTTCGATGCCGGCCAGCTCGTTGCCGTCCTCATCCTGCACCACGACCTCGATGTGCGGCGGCGTCCCCGGCCTGCAGATTTGCTCCTGCCCGACCAGGCGGAACGCGGGAAGTGGCGGCGGCGTGGGGGTCGGCGTCGAGGTCGGAACGGCGGTGGGGAGCGAAGGCGTGGGAACGGCGGGGGTGTGCGTCGGCAAGCCTTCCTCCAGGGAGTGCGGGGCCGGCGTCTGGGTGGGAACAGCCATCGGCGCTTGTGTTTGCAGATAGGCCGACATCGCCGGGGTGTGCACGTCCAGCGCTTTGGCCAATACAGAGAGTGCACGTAGCGTAGCGGCGGGTCGGCCGGCAGCGGCATATTCTTCGATCAGCGCCTGCATCGCGCCGGCCACGTCCGTGCGTGCAATCCCGGCCAGCCGAGCCTGCGCTCGCCCCATGTCCTCTTCGGCCACGTAGGAAAGCGCTGCCATGCGCACCCAGTCCCAGCGATAGTCAGTACGCAAGAGCGCCGGGTAAGTGTTGGTAATCTGGACAGGCTCGATGACCCACGTATACGTCAGGCCTAGCGCTAGCCCGATCGCCAGCCCAAGTAGCAGGGGCACCCAACGCGCAAGGCGTCTCATGGCTGCTCCTCCAGGTATGGGACCAACCGCGGGGTGATCGCCCGGAATGCCCAGGCCAGACGTACCAGGCGGGTGATGTCGGCACGGCTGCCGCCCACGGCAACGAGCCGCTCTGCCAATTCGATCAGCGGAGCGGTAGGATTCTGGGGATCGAGTAGCGCCAATCGCTCACGGGCGCGCTCCAGGTCGCCGTCTACTTCGTACGCGGTGGCGACCATCACGATATAGTCGTCGTGGTAATCCTGGCGTAGCACGGCTGGCGCAGTGTTGGTATACTCCACCGGCCACCACCACCAGCCGGTGGCGACCCCCAGTCCCAGTCCCAGTCCCAGACCTACTACGATCTGGACAAGCCACCTGCGCACACTCATGCTACCCAAGACCTCCTGCAAAAAAGCGGCGTTCCAGAGCGTATATGCCACCCGTGGACGCCGCAGCTTGTCTTGCCAGGTGCCGAAGGTGGGAATCGAACCCACATGGGCCAAGCCCACGCGATTTTGAGTCGCGCGCGTCTGCCTGTTCCGCCACTTCGGCTCGAAGGGTAGTATACCAGAGAACACGCTTCTGGTCAAACCAGAATTCGCGTGATCGGCGGCGACTGCCCGGCGATGCCCCCTGCATCACCAGTTTCAGATCACAACGGGAATGTAGGAGGGCTCTCCTGAGCCCGAATCGGCGTCTGGAGATGCCTCTTACGCAGGAATTGTGATCTATGGGGTCCCCTACTTCACGCAGTTCTTCGGCAACTGCACCAGAACCGGCTTCAAGAACGTTAAGTCAGCGCAAGCCCTGCAACCGGCAAGTTGCCATTTTCACGATTTCGTTGTATGTTATCCGTACCTCCGCAACGGCTTGGAGACCGACAGGAGTTACATGCTTGACCTTCCAACCGGCGTATCGGCTATGGGGACGGCTTTTCCAGGCCGTGCGAACAGGCCAGATGCACTTAAGGAGTCAACAATGGATGTATTGATTCGCAGCACCTACGAAGAAATGAGCCGCTGCGCGGCCAACATCATCGCGGCGCTGGTGCGCGAAAAGCCCAACGCTGTGCTGGGTCTGGCGACCGGCGCGACCCCCATCGGAACGTACCGTGAACTGGTGCGCATGCACCGCGAAGAGGGACTCGATTTCTCGCGCGTGACCACCTTCAACCTGGACGAGTACCTCGGAATCGGGATGGACCTCTCCAGGCCCTACGAGCAGGATCAGAGTTACGCGCGCTTTATGTGGGAGGAACTGTTCCGCGACATCGAAATCCCGCCGGAGCAGACCCATGTCCCGGACGGGTTGGCTCAAGACCCGGAGGCGTTCTGCGCCTGGTACGAGGAGGCGATCCGGCAGGCCGGCGGGATTGACCTGCAATTGCTGGGCATCGGCAGAGACGGCCACTGGGGGTTCAACGAGCCGGGCACCTCGCTGGCCTCGCGCACGCACGTGACGGCGTTGACGCAGCAGACGCTGGACGACAACTGGGAAATGTTCTACAGCAAGGCAGGCGGCAGGCTGGAGGACATGCCGCACTTTGCGATCACGATGGGCATCGGCACCATTCTCGAAGCGCGCCACGTGCTGATGATCGCCTCCGGCAGTAAAAAGGCCGAGATCGTGGCGCAGGCGCTGGAGGGGCCGGTCACATCGCAGGTGACCGCCTCCGCGATCCAGTTGCACCCCGGGCGCGCGACGGTGGTGCTCGACGAGGCCGCCGCGTCCAAACTGGCGCTCGCCGATCACTACCGGCACGTCGAGCGCCTCAAGGCGCAGTATCACATCCGTTGAACCTGGTCTTGGACATCAGCGAGTTCCTGGCGACACACGGCCCGTGCACCGGCGCCGAGTTGCTGGCCCTGACAGGCTGGGAAGTCTTTACGCTGTGGAAAGCGTGCCGCACGCAGCCCGGCATCATTATGCAGCGCGTCGGGCGGCGCTTCCTGCGCCTCGATAAGGAGGTGGCAGGCTATGCACGTCTCTCCCCCTCCATCCGGCGCGAGTTTCTCACCTACACCGTTGTCGGGCGGGCAGAGCAGGAAGAGCAGACCGCCGCGCGCGGCCTGGAGTTGCAGCGCGAGTTCGTGCGCATCAGCCAGTACAAGCGCCAGGTGGCCCACGACGCTGTCCGGCGCGTCGTCGAGTCCAGCCCCAGCCGGGAGCGGCTTATGACGCACGTGTGCGCCATGATCGCCGGCGACGTGGTGTACGGTATGGCCCACACCGTCGAGCGGCCCGAGCCGAGCACCGGGCGGCTCGTGCGCGGTTCTGACCTCGACATCGTGATCGTCGCCGATGAGGAGGCGACGCCGGAAGAGCATGAAGCGCTCGACTCGGCATTGCACCGCGAAAAGTGGCACATGCTGGCGCTGCCCGAATTGCGCGAGGAACTGGATTACATCGTCAAGGACATTGCCAAAGTCATGGCCCAGTTGCAATTCGACGATTTCCGGCACAAGGTCGCATGCAAGATCCTGCACGAGGGCGAATTCCTCTATGGCAGCGCGGAACTCTGCGTCCGCCTCAAGCGACTCGTCAGCGAGTTTGGCATCCCACAGCGTCTCGCGCACCTGGAAGCACAGGCCATACAGCAGCGCGAGGTCGCCGAAACGCAGTTGGCCGAATGTCCGGAGATGGAACACGACCCGACCTGGCAACACCTTTTCTTCACCAGTGAGGAACGAGAAGAAATCTACTGAGAAGGGATCGGGATAAATGAGCGAGGCGGAACTGAAGCAAGTGGAGATATGGCTCAACCAGGACTGCCTGGAGCAGGCGCGCCTGGGCGTGATGGCTGTGCGGCTGTTGAGTGCGCTGGCCGAGGCCGAGACGCCCGAAGAAGCATCCCCGCCGCTGCGTCTGGCCCACCAGTTCCTCGACCTGACCGAACGGGAACTGACGCGTGGGTTGGAGTGGCCCGACGGCGACCTGGCGAAACTGTTCAGCACCCTGCTGACCATCCTGGCCGAGGCCGGTCAGTACCGCCACGAAGGTTACGTCGGCGATCCCGCACGCCGTAAGGTGATTGACGAACAACTCTTGCCGCCGCTGGCCGAACTGCGCGAGCGCACTGTGGCCGTTGCCAAACAATTCCTGCGCCAGCCACTGTTCGCCTCACTGACCGAGGACATCGAGACGGAGATCTTGCCGCTCCTGGAGAGCATGGGTGACACATCCGGCGAGAACTCGCCACTGGCGCGCGACCGCTATATGCCCTTCCGCGTCATCCAGGCCGGCAATATCGCCGAACGGCTCTATGGCTTCCGGCTGCGCACCGGCGACTCACGGCTGGTAGGTGGACGCGACCGGCCAGGGCTGTTGCAGGAGATGTACGAACGCAAGTACATCCGCTTTGGCACCTCGGGGGTGCGCGGACGTTGGGGCGTGGACTTTACCGAGGCCAGCGCCAGGCGCGTCGCCCAGGCTATCTGTGACTTCCTCAAGGCCGAAAACGTCCCCGCCTATGCGGGCGCCGAAGACCTGGCGGGCAAACGGATCGTCATCGGCTACGACAGCCGCAAGAACGCGCGCACGGTTTCCGAGTGGGTTGCCCAGGTCTGCCTGGCTAACGGCTTTACAGTGGATCTCGCCAGCCGCGACCTGCCTACGCCCGCATTGGTCTATTACCTCACCGACTATTTGCCCCCGGACGAGGTTGCCGGCCTGATCAATTGCACGGCCAGTCACAACCCGCCAGAGTGGCAGGGCATCAAGTTCAACCCGCGCCAGGGCTTTCCCGCGCCCACCAACACCACCGACTATATCGCGGCCCGCGTCAATCAGCTGCAACTCCTCGACCAACAAGCTGCAGTGGCCGATCTCGCCGAAGCCGAGGCACGCGGACTGTTGCGCGAGTTCGACCCCATCGTCCATTACACCCAATGGGTGCTGGAGAGCGGCAAGGGCAATGCGCGCATCCCGATTGATGTCGAGCGCATCCGCCGCTACTTTGCGGACAAACTGGTCATCATAGACGAGATGTATGGCGCGAGCCGTGGCTATCTGCCCCGACTCCTCGGCGAGATCGGTGTGCGCCACCGCGTCATCCACGCCGAGCGCGATCCCACCCTGCCGGGGTTGGACTATGCCAATCCCGAGGAGCCGTTCAACCAGGCGCTGAAAGACGCAGTGAGGGAATCCGGCGCCGTGCTCGGCCTGGGGATGGATACCGACGCCGACCGCTTTGGCGTGGTGGATCAGGGTGGGGTCTACTTCCGCCCCAATCAGGTCTTGCCGATGTTACTCCGCTACCTGGGCGTGGACCGCGGGTTGACCGGGCGCGTGATTGCCACCCAGACCGGCTCACCGCTCCTGGAACGGCTCGCGGCGCTGATCCCCGGTAACGACGAAAACAAGCCGGAACACGACGTGGTGCCGGCCTACGTGGGGCATCCCTTCTATCACCGCCGGGTCGGCGAGCGGGAAGACCGCGTCTTTGAGCACACGTTTATGGTGCCGGTGGGCATCAAGTACATCGAGGAACAACGGCGCACCGATCGGCGCTATCGCACGCTCAAAGAACTGCCGCCGAACTGGCGCGACACGATCCTCATCGGTGGCGAGGAAAGTTCGGGACTGACCACGCGCGGTCACGTGACCGATAAGGACGGCATCTGGGCCAACCTGTTGATTATGGATATGGTCGCTTACTATGGCAAGTCGGTCGCCGAGATATGGGAAGAGACGACGCAGGTGGCGGGCCTCAAGACTTATGGGGGTCTGGAACACGAAGGCTCCAACACAGGCCGCAGGGATGTGGATGCCGTGCTGGAGGCCAAAGAGGCGCTCATCAACGACTTCCTGGATCGTTTTGAGGGCAAGGTTGCCGGTGAGGCGACGTTCGAGGGCCTGCAAGTGATCTATGCCGGTGGCATCCGCTACGATTACGTCGAACTGCAATTGCGGGATGCTCAAGGCGGCACTGAGCATCATCTGCGCCTGCGCGCCTCCGGCACAGAGCCGATCAACCGCATCTACGTGGAGAGCAGCGATCCCGAGATCGCGCGGAAGTTGATGGAGGCCGGGCTCAAGCGGCTGGAGGAACTCTCCGCCGCTGAGATTCGCGCCGCCCACTCGGAGTGGCGGCTGGCCGAGATTCTCTCGGCGACGCGCTGCTCGCCCGAACTCGTGCAGGTTGTGCGCGAGACGGTCGCCGCGCACGCCGGTTGGAGTTGCGAAGGCGTCGTCGCCAGGCTGGAGCGCATGCTGCCCGCGGTCGAAAAGCGCGTGCAGGGCGTGATCCGCACGTGGATCGAGGGGCTGTGTCAGACATGACGCCGACACCTGCTCCAGGCCCTCCTCCTCCGATGGAGCAGTTCTGGGTGCTCGTCGGTGCCGTTGGCGTGGTGCTGGGGCTGCTCGTGATTGGTCTCGCCACGGGCTTCGTTCAAGCCGCGCAAAGTGCGCGAGTCTGCCGTACATGGGATAATGATGCTCAACGCGGCGCTCTCGGGCCTCGACCGCCACGCGGCCATCGGGTACGTGCTGC
>DAOUBA010000008.1:0-19285 GCA_034432855.1 Anaerolineae bacterium
CAAAACTCCATTGGGAGACCTCCATGCTGTATGAAATCTCTGCATAGACCCCACTTTGCACGGAGGTGTATTCTTTGTCAAGTCAGGCAGAACAAGTGTGCTCACAATTCCAGAGATGCACCCATAATACTTTGGAGAGCAGCGCTGTGCGACACCCGGCTGGGCTCTCACAGAATGCCGCATAGGGAACCATCCAATGAAACTACTCGCCATTGCCTGGAAGGACCTGGTCACCAGGTTCCGTGACCCGGGCGCCCTGGCCCTCTTGCTGATCACACCCCTCGCGCTGACGCTCACCATCGCTTTTGCCTTCGGATCGGGCGGCAACGGCGGCCTGGCCGACATCCCGGTCGTAATCGTCAACCAGGATACCGGCGGGTTCGGCGCTTACCTGGTGGAGACCTTTGCCTCGGACGAACTGGCGACCCTGGTGGAACCGCTCGTGTTGAGCGATACCGTCGCCGCTCGCGCCGCGGTGGACGGTGACGAGGTGGCCGCTGCAATCATCGTCCCCCCAGGCTTTTCCGCAAGCATGATGGCCTTGGGGCAGGGGGTGGAGGTCGAGACGAGCGTGATCGAGATCTATGCCAATCCGACCCGGCCCATCAGCGTCGGGGTGGTGCGGGAGATCGTCGCCGAGTTTCTTGGCCGGCTGACCGGCGCTCTGGTGGGCGTGCAGGTGTCCGTCGTGCAGATGGTGGAGGATGGCCTGGCTGCGCCCCAGGAGGTTCAGGGGCTGGCACCACGGATCGGCGAGCGCGCCTGGCAGCGGATATCGGAATCTCGGCTGGTCGCCGTGCGCAGTGAGAGCGCAACCCGGAGCGGTAGCGACGGCTTCGACTGGGCGGCTTATATGGCGCCCAGCATGGCGATCGTGTTCCTGATGTTCACCGTGACGGCAGGCGGGCGCAGTGTTCTGGCCGAACGCGAAGGCGGTACACTGGCGCGGCTGCTGGTCTCGCCGACGACGCCGGTGCAGATCCTCTCCGGCAAGGCATTCGGCATCTTTTTCTCCGGCGTGACTCAGGTAGCGATTCTGATCGCTGCCAGCAGCCTGTTGCTTGACCTGCGTTGGGGAGCACCTGCGTGGGTGGCGGCGGTGGTGTTGGCGCTCGCAGCGGCGGCCACCGGCTGGGGCATGCTGCTGGCAGCCTACGCCCGCACGCCGGGTCAGGCCAATGCAGCCGGCACGATGCTGACGCTCACATTCGGGGCGCTGGCGGGCAACTTTTTGCCACGACAGTGGCTGCCCGGGTGGGTGCGGACGTTGAGTTACGTCTCTCCCAACGCCTGGGGCCTCGAGGCTTTCGAGGCGTTGGCTTCTGGCGGCAATCTGGCCGTGCCACTCATGGCGCTGCTGGCAATGGCAATGGTGCTGTTCGCTATCTCGCTACCGGCCTTCCGCCGCCAGTACAGGTAGTGCCTTAGCGATCGAACTCCGGCACAATGGACAATGATCGCCCGGCCACATTGGGCGCCAGCGGACCACAGTCCGCGTCCCAACGCGGCGGATCGTGACGCCGCAGCGCAAAATGGGGGGGCGGTTCCGACTCGTCCGGTTTGGGGAGGTGGTGTGCGCAAAGTCTTCGATGTCGCCTGGAACGACGTGCAGGTCGAGTTTTCCTCGCGCTGGACACTGGTGTTTTTCTTGCTCCTGCCCATCGTGTTCACTGCCCTCGTCGGGGCCGGCCTGAGCGCCATGTACGATGGCGACGATGGAGACGACGCCCGCTTCCCGTTGCTGGTGGTAGACGAGGATCGCAGTGACCTGTCGGCAGAACTTGGCGCGATCCTGGAGGCGTCCGAGGTGCTCCGTCCGCTGTTCGTGGGGCGAGACGAGGCGGAGGCAGCGTTCGCGGAGGGCGAGGCGCCGGCTTTGCTGACCATTCCGGCGGGCTTTGGCGATGCACTCGTGGCCGGCGAGCCGGTGGAACTCGCTCTGCGCAAGGTGATGGACGACAATCGCGTATTCGCTGTGGAGCAGGCGGTCCGTGCCGCAGCTGGCCAGGTGAGTAGTGGCGTGGCCGCCGCTCTGGTCGGCCTGGCCGAGCGGGAGAGCCTACGGCCTTTCGAGAGTGATGCCGACCGCCAGGCTCATTTCCAGGAGGGACTGGCGCTGGCCCAGGCTGCTCTCCGCGAACAGCCGATTGCCATCGAGACGACCTTCGCGCCGGAGGCCGAGATCGAGATCGCCAGCGGCTTCGAGCAATCGTCGGCCGGGCAACTGGTCACCTGGGTCAACATCACGCTCATCGGCGCGGCGGAGGTCTTCGTCAGCGAGCGGCTGGGCGGCACGCTGCGCCGTCTGCTGATCACGCCCACGCGCAAGGGGACGATCCTCGCCGGCAAGATCGTGGGTCGCCTGGGAATGGGCATCGTGCAGATGATCCTGCTGATCGGGTTCGGCAAATTCGTCTTTGGCGTCGAGTGGGGGCGTTCGCCCGCGGCCCTGGCGCTGGTGGCGCTGGCCTTCGGCCTGGCAAGTGTGGCGCTGGGGGTGTTGCTGGGCACCTTCGCCAGGACACGGGGACAGGCTTCGGGGTTGACCGTGTTGTTCTCGATGCTAACGGCGGCCCTGGGCGGCGCTTGGTGGCCGCTCGAGGTTACGCCCAGGGTGTATCAGGCCGTCGTCCAAGTTCTGCCCACCACCTGGGCGATGATCGGCTTCAACGACGTGATCGTGCGCGGGCAGTCCGTGGCCGATGTGCTGCCGGAGGCGGGGATTCTGCTCGGCTTTGCGCTGCTGTTCTTCACCGTCGGTATCTGGCGGCTCAGGTATGAATGAGGCAGGAGGCAAGAGACAGGAGGCGGGGAGCGATAGGCGAGAAAGGAATGAAGCGATGAACGACAATAAGGCAATACAGGTGCAGGATTTACACAAGTACTACGGCGATGTACGGGCCGTGCAGGGCGTCAGTTTCGATGTGCAGGGGGGCGAGATCTTTAGCCTGCTCGGCCCCAACGGCGCAGGTAAGACGACGACCATCTCGGTCATCTCGTGTCTGCTTCGGCCGACCCAGGGCGACGCATTCGTATTGGGTCACTCTGTCACCCGCGAGCCGATGGCTGTCAAGGCGGCGATCGGCGTCGTCCCACAGGAGATCGCGGTGTACGAGGACCTCTCCGCCCGCGAGAACCTGACCTTTTGGGGTAAGATGTACGGCCTGCGCGGCAGGCCGCTCAAGCAGCGCGTGGACGAGGTGCTGGAGGTGATCGGTCTGGCCGACCGGCAGAAGGGCCGTGTGTCCAAGTTCTCCGGCGGGATGAAGCGACGGCTCAACATCGGCATCGCGCTCCTCCACCGGCCACAGGTGCTCATCCTGGACGAGCCGACGGTGGGCATTGACCCGCAGAGCCGGCGCAGCATCCTCGACAGTGTGAAGGAACTGAACCGGCAGGGGACAACGGTGCTCTACACCACGCACTATATGGAGGAGGCGCAGGAACTCTCCGACCACATCGCTATCATGGATCACGGCAAGTTGATCGCGCAGGGCACGCACGCCGAGTTGGTCAAGATCGTCGGCGAACTCGACCGGATTGACCTGACGCTCAATGTCGAAGCGACGCCCGTGATCGAGCGTTGGAAGGCGGTCGTGGGCGTGCACCGCGTTTCGGCGGAGGACGGTCAGGTCACCGTGCTGGCCGACGATAGCAATCTCGTCCTGCCACACCTGTTCGAGGCGGCGACCCAGGCAGGCGCGCGCATCACCTCGGTGGACATCCGCGAGCCGAACCTGGAGGCGGTCTTTCTGCATTTGACAGGGCGTGCGTTGCGCGATTAGGGTTGGTGACTGGGGATTAGTGATTGGGAGGAAAGTCCCAATCACTAATCACTAATCCCCAATCACTCTTGAGACAGGAGATACCTATGAAGACATTCGACATTGCCCTCAAAGACCTCCTCCGCTCTCTGCGCAATTATTTCTTCCTGGGCTTTGGGCTTGGGGTGCCGGTGTTGATGGGCGCGATCTTTTATTTTGCCTTCGGCGGCCTGGCCCGCGAGGATGGGTTCGATTTGCCCCAGACGGAGGTCGTGGTGGTGAACCTCGACGAGCCGGTAACGGAATACGGCGGCTTTGCTGCCGGTAAGATGCTGGTTGATGTCCTGAAATCGGAGCGGTTGGCCGAACTGCTGGCGGTGACGGAGAGCGATTCGGTCGAGACGGCGCGCACCGCCGTGGATCGCCAAGAGGCCGACGCTGCCGTCATCATCCCGGCGGGTCTGAGCGCCGCTGCATTCGATCCGCAGGGGCGGGCCGAAATCGAGGTCTATCACGATCCCACGCTGACCATCGGGCCGGGCATCGTCAAAGCCATCGTCGCCCAGTTCGTGGACGCGCTGGCCGGCTCCAAGATCGCGGCGGGCGTGGCCTACGAGCAACTGTCCGTGCGCGGCGCGACGGTGGATGGAGCGGTTCTGCAGGATATCGCCATGCGCTATGGGGAATGGTCGGCTGCGTTGGCCGAGAGCCAGGGAGCGGATGCGTTGCTCGCCGTCCAATCCCCTACCGGTGGCGAGAAGGAGGTCAACCGGGCGCTGGCAATGATCGGCGTGGTGATGACGGGGATGATGGTCTTTTACGCCTTCTACACCGGCGCGGCATCGGCGCTCACCATCTTGCAAGAAGAGGAGGATGGGACGTTGCCCCGGCTCTCTACCACGCCCACTCCAATGTCCACGATCCTGGGCGGCAAACTGGTCGCCGTGTTCGCCCTGGTCGTTTTCCAGGTGTTGGTGTTGATGGCCTTCTCATCCCTGATTTTCAAGACGGCCTGGGGCGCGCCGGCTCCCCTGGCGCTGGCGGTGGTCGGTCTGGTCGTCCTGGCGGGCAGCTTTGGCATCTTTGTCATGTCGTGGCTCAGGGATACGCGGCAGGCGGGCATCGTCATCGGCGGTGTGATGACGGTGGTGGGCATGGCGGGCATCAGCAGCGTGTTCACGGGCACCGTCCCCGGCGCGGGCGGCGGGTTTGCGGCGCTCCTGCCCCTCTTCACGCCACATGGCTGGGCCATGCGGGCCTGGCGCTTGGCCATGGATGGCGGCAGCGTCGGCGACGTGCTCCTGCCGCTCGCCGTGATGCTCGCGCTGGCCGTCGTCTTTTTCGCGATCGGCGTGCTGAGGTTCAGAAAGCGGCTGGCGTAGGAGGAAATCCATGCGCATCGTGGATTTGACGATCAAGGACCTGCAACAACTCGTCCGTAACTGGATGACGCCCGTGTTTCTCGTCGTCATGCCGATCGGGTTCACGCTCTTCTTCGGCATGATCTTTAGCGGGGGTGGACAGGAGGACCCGCGTCTGCCGATCGCCTTCGTAGATCAGGACGGCAGCAGTGTCCTCAGCACCCACCTGCTCGACCTGCTCGATGCATCGGATGCCGTTCGACCGGTCGTGTCGGAAGAGTCCGTGGCGCGGGTGGAAGAGAAGGTCGGCGATGCAGACCTGGCGGGCGCCGTGATCGTCCCGCTCGGCTACAGTGAACGGCTGCTCGCGGGAGAGGATATTCCCCTGACGGTCATCGTGGATAGCGGCACCGCCGCCGGCTCGACGGCGCAGACCGCCATCCAGGCCGCCGTCACGCGATTGCGCGGCGCGGTCAAGGCTGCCCAACTCAGCGCCAAAGCCCTACAGACGCAAGGGGGTTCGGCAGACGAGTCGTTTTTGATGGATACCATAGACAAGGCTATTGCGGCGTGGCACGATCCTCCATTGACGGTCGTCGCGACGCAGTCGGGGGCTGCCGGCCGGGAGGACGAAGAGACATCGGTGATGGCGACCCGCTACGGCCAGGCTTCGCCGGGGATGATGGTGCAGTTCTCCATCGCGGGCGTCATCGGCGCGGCGCAGATCATCGTACTGGAGCGCAAGTCGCGCAGTCTGCAGCGGCTGCTGACGACGGCCATCTCGCGGGTGGAGATCATCCTGGGACATTATCTGACCATGTTCGTGATGATCTTGGCGCAGCTCGTCCTGCTGATGGGCTTTGGGCAACTGTTGGGGGTGGATTACGCGCGCGAACCGGTCGCCATGTTGCTGCTGGCGGTGACGATGGCGCTGTGGACGGCCAGCCTGGGCCTGCTGATCGGCACCCTGGCCAAGACGGAGGAGCAGACCATCATCTTTGCCATGATCCCCATGTTCATCCTCTCCGCCCTGGGCGGGGCGTGGATGCCGCTGGAGGTTACCGGCAAAGCGTTCCAGACCGCCGGTCACCTCCTGCCGACCGCGTGGGCGATGGATGGCATCCAGAACATCATCGTGCGCGGGCTGGGGCTCGAGTCGGCGCTGCTGCCGGCGGGCATCATGCTGGCCTATGCGGTGGCGCTCTTTGCTCTGGCGGCGTGGCGGTTCAAGTTCGAGTAGGGGTGAGAAACCCGTTTTCTTCGAGAAAACGGGTTTCTCTTTGACACTCCCAACAGCCCGTGTTATACTCTGTGGCGGAGTGGCGGAGAATGAGCGAGAGAGTTGACGGCGCCCGGCGACCCTACTTCTTCTGGGATTACGATATCACCGAGGAAGAAGTGCGTGACATCATCCGAGGAGACAACGAGGTAGAGAGGGCCTGGGTCATCACGCGCATCCTGGAATACGCGCGCTGGGACGACATCTGGCGCTACCTGACCGTAGACGATGTGCGGAGGAATTTCGAGCAACTCAGGTTTCGCTGGCCGCAGGTGCGCGACCTGTGGGCCTATGCGTTGAAAGTCTGGTCGGGTGATGAATAGCCTGCTTACTCCATTGCAGGCGGCATTCCTACGCGCCTTCTTTGCCGCGCCGATTGGCCGCAGTTTCTTTCTGACCGGTGGGACGGCGTTGGCCGCGTTCCACCTTCACCACCGTTTGAGCAATGACCTCGATCTGTTCACGCTCGACGACGCAGCGCTTGAAGCCTCTACGCGCCCGCTGGAGGAAATTGCTGTGGGCATTGGATGCGCCCTCCAGCGCACGCGCGTGACGCAGTACTTTCATCAACTCTTGCTGACGCATCCCCAGCACGAGGTTCCCCTGAAGGTTGACCTGGTACGGGATTTCGGCCCTCAGTATGGCGAGCGATTCGTCCGCGATGGGATCACGGTGGATTCGTTGGACAACATCGCGGTCAACAAAATCGTTGCAATCTTTGGCCGCGCCGACATCAAAGACTTTGTAGACCTATACTTTATCCTTCAGATGGGGTACGATTTCGATACCCTGTTCGCCAGGGCGCGCGAGAAGGATGCAGGCTTGACCGAGTTCTACTTCGTAGGGATGCTGCGGCAAGTCGAAAGATTTACCCATCTGCCCAAGATGATTAAGCCGTTAGACCTGGAGACGCTGCGCGCTTTCTACGCCAAGATGGCGCGACATCTGATGAGCAGACTCAAGCCAGAGGGTAGAGCGGGCTCATAGGCTCGAGGTTCTTCCTGTAGCAGCCCGTGCTATTACTCGTTCTCGGTACGAACCCTATGGTTTCGCGGTAGGCGCAAGCCGCCCCTTCTGAGCGGGCAAGATTACCCATGCATGAACTCTCCATCACCCAAAGCATCCTCGAGATCGCCCTGCGCCGCGCTGAACAGCACGGCGCGAAGCGCATCACCCGGCTCAACCTGGTCATCGGAGAACTGAGCAGCATCGTCGGCGACTCGGTGCAATTCTACTGGGACATCGTCGGCAAGGGCACCATCGCCGAAGGGGCCACGTTGCACTTCGAGCACGTGCCGGCGACGTTGCGCTGCCTGGATTGCAGCCACACCTTCCCGCTGGATGGACGCGAATACGCCTGCCCGGCTTGCGGCAGCGAGCGTATCGTGATCGCCGGAGGCGACGACTTTCGCCTGGAAAGCATCGAGGTCGAGTAGCACAAAACGGCATCTTGTGCCGCAGGAGGTGTTGTGACTACGAGAGTCCCTGTCGTCGAGCAAATCTTGAGCGCCAACGACCAACTGGCCGCCGCCAACCGCACACGGCTCGATGAAGCCGGCGTCCTGGCAATCAACGTGATGGCCTCCCCGGGCGCCGGCAAGACCAGCCTGATCGCGCGCACCATCGAGGGGCTGAGAGGCGAGGTGCGCATCGGCGTGATCGAGGGCGACATCGCCACCACCATAGACGCCGACCGCATCGCTGCGCTTGGTATACCCGTCGTGCAGATCAACACCGGCGGCGCATGCCACCTCGACGCCGCGATGCTGCAGAACGCGCTGCCCCGCCTGCCGCTGGACCATCTCGACCTGTTGATCGTCGAGAACGTCGGCAACCTGGTCTGTCCGGCGACGTTCAAATTGGGCGTGCATCGCGACGTGCTGATCGCCAGCGTTCCCGAAGGCGCGGACAAGCCCTACAAATATCCGGTGATGTACCGCGGTGTGGACGCGCTGGTGCTGAACAAGATGGACGTGTTGGCGGCGTTCGATTTCGACGTGGACTATTTCCGTCGCGGGGTAGAAGTGCTCAATCCGGGCCTGGCCTTCTTCCCACTCTCCTGCAAGACCGGAGAGGGGCTGGAGGCCTGGCTGGACTGGCTTCGTCGTGGACTTAACCGAACGGGCGCGCGATGAGGTGAAAAACCGCCAGGTCGCGCTGTCAACAGCGCGGCTTATGAAACACCCAAATGAGAAACGGGCTGCGAAATTGCAGCCCGTTTCGCGTTCTGAGAGTGCCGGTTCAGTGTGGTAGCGAGTTGTTACACACGGTCACCGCGTCGGCCAACTGCGCCGTCGCGTTCTCGCCGTGGGCGACAGCCGCCAGCATCTCGTAGATCGCGTGGCGGCACACGCCATAGCCGGCCACGACCGGTTCTGTGACCACGTCGTAACCCAGGAGACCGAACGCCGTCTGATACTGCAGGTTCTGGGCGAAATAGTCCTGCAAGAGATCGGCAGCAGAAGCCCGCACCGGAAAGTAACTCAGCGCGCTGGCCCATTCGGCCTGCTGCTCAGGCTCGGTAAACCACTTGAGGAATAGCCAGGCCGCCAACTGCTGCGGTGGCGCGGTTTTGAGGAGCAGGAAATTGGGGCCGTGGACGTACACCATCGGTGTCTCTAGCGTGGTGGGCGAAGGGGCAATTGCCCAGTTGAAGCCCGCGCCGGCGGTTACGGCGCGGCGGTAACCGGGCAACGCGGAGGCACTGTCAATGGTGAAAAGCACCTTCCCGGCGGCAAAGTCGGCGCGGGCGCCGGATTGCTCTGTCTCCAACGTTGCACAACCCCGGTTGAGGAGGCCCTGGATGAAGGTGAGGACTTGCAACCCCTCGGCCCCGCCGAAAGCGTAGGCCGTAGCGTCCACGTTGAGCATCTGTCCGCCCCAGTTGGCGAGCATAGCAGTAAACGTAGCGGTATTGACGGCGAACTCGTAGCCGTAGGTGCCGGCTTCCGGGTCGGAGGCAGCGCAGGCCATCGCCTCGAACTCATCCCACGTCTTGGGCGGCCTGGTGTGGCCCAGTTCAGCCAACCAGTCGGCGTTGTAGTAAAGCACCTCCATTGCTTCGTACAGCGGCCAACCGTAGCGCGTCTCGGATTGCGCGCCGGCGGCCGGTCGGAAAAAGTCGCGCAGCGCCGCTCGGGTATAGCCCCAGTTTCGGCTTTCGACATAAGGCCCCAGTTCGACGAGGATTCCCTGCGCGGCGTAGTTGACAGTCTGATACGGCTCCGCCGTGACGACGGCCGGCAGCGCGCTGGAACCACTGCGAGCGACGACATTTTCATAGATGGCTTCTGGGGAACCGGCGTACTCGCCGACCACGGTAACGCCCCATTCGTTCTCGACGTTGAACCGGTCAATCAACCTCAACAGCGTTTCTTCCCGGGGGCCGGTCTGATGGTACCAATATACGACCACCTGACCGCGTGGGTTGAGGCGTTCCAGGTCACCATAGACCTCTGGGTCGTAGGTTGGGGACGCTGTTGCTTCCGGCGCGTGTCTGCAGGAGACGGCCGCCGTGACAACAAGGAGCAGAGCAAGCAACAGCGCCAGGTGTTTGAGTAGCGTTCGTCCGTTCGTTGACGGCCTCCTCTGGGACAGGGCTTATGGCAGGCGAGCAGGAGGCGTCTCCAGACGCTCAGGAGAGCCCTCCTACGTTTCCATGGCGATCTACCAGTATGGCGGTAAAGCAGCCTGGGCAACGAGAGGAGTATCGGCAACCGATTGTCCCTGCGGAGGCTTGCGGCCTTCGCCGGGGTCTCTATTCCACGAAACCGATGTATTTCGGCGGCCAATAGGAGAACCAGGCGCGGCCGATAATTGCATCAACCGAAACCGGCCCAAAACTGCGCGAGTCATTGGAGGCGCTGCGGTTATCGCCCATGACGAAGACGTGGAGTGGTGGAACAGTCAACGGCCCATAGTAGCCCCCCCCGGGGTTGGTCGTCCAGGGTTCCTGGATCGGTTCGCCGTCAATGTACACCTGCCCATCACGCACCTCGATGGTCTCGCCGGGCAGCCCGATCACGCGCTTGATCAGCATGTCGGGCTGTTCCGGCAGACTGAGCACCACAACGTCGCCGCGCCGCGGGCCGTGGAGAAAACGATATGTCACCTTTTCCACCACCACCCGTTGGGAGGTATGCAGATTGGGCTCCATGCTCTGGCCCAGCACCTGGGTGGCCTGGGCCAGGAAGACGTTGATGACCAGCGCGATGACGACCGCCGGGATGACCGTCTCGGCCACCTCGCGCAGCGCCCGCAGCAGCCATTTCCACCTCTGCGACCTGGGGCCGGGCGGAGTCTGTTCGATTGGGGATTCCTCGATATTCTCGTTCACGACAGCCTCTTGCTGAAGCGGGACAAGGGCGGAGCCGTTACCGCCGTGGGGGCTGGCGGCGTCCCCGGTCGTCCCGACCTCTTTCACTACGGCCGCCACCCGGCTTGCCTCCGCCTCTGCTCCCGCCCCGGCCACCCATCGGCCTGTCGGCCTGGCGGGCCTGCTCCGGCGTCCAACCTTCCAGCACCGCCCGGCGCGAGAGCCGGATCTTGCCCTCCGGATCAATGTCGGTCACCATCACCATGATCTCGTCGCCGACTTTGACCGCGTCTTCGACTCTGGCGACGCGATAATCGGCCAGTTGTGAGATGTGCACCATGCCGTCGGTGCCGGGCACGATCTCGACGAAGGCGCCAAAGTCGGTGGTGCGCACCACCTTGCCGGTATAGACACGTCCTACCTCCGGCTCCTCGGTCAGCGCCTCGATCATCCGTTGCGCCTTCTCTGCTGCCGGGCCGCTGATCGAGGCGATGTAGATCGTGCCATCGTCCTCGATGTCAATGCGCACGCCGCACTCTTCCTGGATAGAGCGCACGGTCTTGCCGCCCGTGCCGATGACCGCGCCCAACTTGTCGGGGTCCACGTGCAGGATCGTCATGCGCGGCGCGTAAGGCGAGAGTTCCGCCCGCGGCGCGGGGATGGTAGCGGTGAGCACGTCGAGAATCTGCAGGCACGCCTGGCGGGCCTGTTCAAGCGCCTCGGCCATAATCTCGTAGGAAAGGCCGCCGGTCTTGATGTCCATCTGCAGCGCGGTAATGCCATTGCGCGTGCCGGCAACCTTAAAGTCCATATCGCCAATATGATCCTCGAGGCCCTGGATGTCTGTCAGGATCCTGTAGCGGCCATTTTCCATCATCAATCCCATGGCGATGCCTGCGACATGGGCCTTGATCGGCACGCCGGCATCCATCAGCGCCAGGGTGCTCCCACAGACGCTCGCCATCGAGGTCGAGCCGTTGGAGCCGAGCACCTCGCTGACGACGCGAATGGTATAGGGAAACTTGTCCTCTTCGGGGATCACCGGCAGGAGCGCTCGCTCGGCCAGTGCGCCGTGGCCGATCTCGCGCCGGCGCGGGCCGCCCAACCTGCGCACTTCGCCCGTGGAGTAAGGCGGGAAGTTGTAGTGGTGGATGTATCGCTTGGTGTCTTCCGGCGAGAGGTCGTCGAGCGTCTGCTCCTCGCGCGGGGTGCCCAATGTGACAACGGAGAGGACCTGCGTCTCGCCACGGTTGAAGAGGCCCGAGCCGTGCGTGCGCGGCAAGAGTCCTACCTCGGCAGAGAGCGGGCGGATGGCCTGAGGTGTCCGCCCATCGGCGCGAATACCCTCTTCGAGCGTGCGTTTGCGGACGATCTCGCGCAGCACCTCCTCGAACGCCTCTTTGATGATGCGCTCATCCCATTCCGATTCCGGGGGCAGGCCCGCAACCAACTCGTTGTTCAGAGCCGTCAGCCGGTCCTGACGCTCCTCCTTGCTCTTCGCGCCGTAGACGGCTTCGGGGATGCGGTCGCCCACTTGCTGGCGGACGTACTCGCGCGCTTCGGCGGGCACGGCATAAGAGACGTAAGCGCTCTTGGGCTTGCCGACCGCAGCCCGCATCTCGTTCTGCACGCGGATCACGTCTTGGATCGCCTCGTGCCCCCGGCGGAGCGCCTCGACCATGATCGCCTCGCTCACCTCGTTGGCCCCGGCCTCGACCATCAACAGGGCCTCGCTGGTGCCGGCCAGACGCAGGTCGAGTGCGCTGCGCTCCATCTGCGAGCCGGTTGGGTTGATGACCAACTGGCCGTCTATGTACCCCACGCGCACGGCGCCGACGGGCCCACTGAAAGGGATGTCTGAAATAGTCAATGCCGCCGAAGCGCCGATGATCGAGAGAATATCCTCTGGGTGCTCCTCATCGTGCGAGAGGGGGGTGATGATGACCTGTACCTCGTTGCGCAAGTCGTGGGGGAACAGGGGGCGAATCGGGCGATCTGCGAGCCGCGCGGTGAGCGTCGCCGACTCGGTCGGTTTTCCTTCGCGGCGGAAGAACGAACCCGGGATACGGCCTGCTGCGTAGAGCCGCTCCTCAAAGTCTACTGAGAGCGGGAAGTAATCGAGCCCTTCGCGGACCTCTTCTGACATCGTCGCCGTGACGAGCAACAGGGTATCGCCCTGGCGAATCGTCACCGAACCGCCCGCCTGTTGGGCCAGTTTTCCGGTCTCGATGATGATGGTTTCGCCGCCCAACTTGGCGGTGAATGTGTGGTTATTCATATGTAAACACCTCCGTGTCTGGGGCCAGGCGCGGAGGTCAGGGACTGGGGAGTACCTCGTAGTGGAGCAGACGTTCGAGTCTGCCCCCACTTCCTACGCGACACTCCCCAATTCCTGGACCGGCGCCCGGCCCGATGGATTTCAAAGTGACATAACCAAACGAGTAGATGGGCACACCACTCCCCGCATCTACTCGTTCGATTGACCTTCTTCTGCTCTGACGCGCGTTATCTACGTAGTCCGAGCCGCCCAATGAGTTCTTTATAGCGTTCCGGGTCCTTGCGACTGAGATAGGTCAAATGGCGTCTGCGCTGGCCGACCATCTTGAGCAGGCCGCGCCGGGAATGCTCGTCGTGCTTGTGCGTTTTGAGGTGCTCGGTCAGTTGATTGATGCGGGTAGTCAACAGCGCGATCTGCACTTCTGGCGAGCCGGTATCGTTGGGCCCATTTCCGTACTGTCGAATGATGGCCTCTTTCTCGCTCTTACTCAACGGCACATTTCCTCCTTACTAAGCCCGGGCGGGAGCCCCTCCCGTTCTCAAGGGTGTATTTTACCACGATTCAGCCCCAGGCGCAAACGTATGTGGGGGGCCTGGGGGCCGTCGCAGGGACAATGTAAGGGGCCGTGAATAGGTCAACGAGTGGGGATGTATTCGGAGAGCGCAGCCGCGCTTGACGGGAGAGGGGGGTTGTGGTATGATGTAGGCCGCATGGGGGCGTAGTGTAGCGGTTAACATGCCGGCCTGTCAAGCCGGAGATCGCGGGTTCGAATCCCGTCGCTCCCGCCTCAAGTAATTCTGCGCCACAGAACTGGAGAGGCCTGTAGCCTCACCACATTGCGCAGAGACTTGACCAAGAGCCATCCCGGTGTACTTGCCGGTGCCCAGGGATGGCTCCTTTTTGTCTCTGGATGATCCTTCAGACTCTTAAGGTGCTGCTTTATCCTGCCATCCGTTTCTTGCAGTAGGAGTATACTACAACTCTTGTAACCTGTCAAGTGTTTCCTCACCCCCACCCTGCCGTCACTTCCACCACACAATACTCTGACCCCACCAAACTCTCCGCCCCCTCCCGCGCTACCGCTGCCCGTATCCTCTCCATCCCCCTCGCATACAACTCGTCTGGCAAAATCCGCAATAGCTCACTCTCCTCCCGCGCCACCGCTATCCCCTCCACCACCCCCAGCCTCACCGCCTGATACACACTCCGCCGCCCAAGACGCACCTCAAACCCCGCACCCACCAGCCCGCTGTACATCTGCGCTACATCCCACGTGCGCGCCTTCTCGTTCTCCCATACCTGCGGAAAGTAGCGGTACAACCAATGCCCGACCATCGAGGCCGGCATCACATCCACAAACGCCCAACGCCCCCCAGGGGCCAGCACCCGCTGCACTTCCGCAATCAGCTCCATCCGATCCTCCGCATGCTGCAATGCAAACGGCGTCCACAAAAACGAGACACTCTCATCCGGTAGCTCTGATAGCTTTTGCACCTCTTCTATCTTCACCTCAGGCCACTTCCGCCTGTCCACCTGCAGCCGCGGAGCCCCCGCACGCACCCACTCTACTATACGCCCTCTTCCCCCCTTCTTCAGCCAGGCGCTCAACGCCGGCGTGATACGCACGCCCACCCTCTCCGCCGGCAGGGCAACGATCAGCGGCCAGTCCGGCACCTCCCGCGCAGGAACCTCTTCCAGCGGGGGCAGCGTCACCATCTTCTCTACCTGCTCAGGCACCAACAGCGGCGCAAAGACCCCAAGTGCAATCTCCCGCACCTGCGGCAGTTGCCGAAACAGCGGCGCAAAGACCGGGTAGGGCTCTATGGTCATCACCCGCCCCTGCGACATATCCACCTTCACCTCACGCAGCGCGATCCGCAGCAGGTCCCGCCGATCCGCTACCTCTGCACTGTCCCATACCTCCGCCAGTTCCTCCAGCATCTCCGCCGCCCGTTCGACGGCGGTCATGTCGCCCTCCCCCGGCAATTTTGCCAGCTCCCGCTCGATCCGCGCCTGTTCCTGTTCATAGAAGTCGCCGTCCTCGTCAAACTCTCCTCGAATCTTCATCTCCTTCAACCGCCGCCGTTCCGCGATCAACCGCGCCCGCTGACTCTCCAGCGTCTCACGCTCCTCTTCCGCCTCCGGCAGCTGCGCCAGTTGCTCCTGCCAATCCCCCGGAAGACGCAGATGGCGAAAGATCGCTCCGACCTGCCGGTCTACAACCTCCGTGCGGACCCCCTTGCTTGCACACGGACAGTCTATATACCCCCGCTGCCACGACATCTCCCGATAGTACGTCCCAGACGCCGCCCCCTGCGCTCGCAGCTTTCGCCTGCAGACATCACACGCCACAATCCCGTTCAGCAGATAGACCCGATAGCGGGGCTGGTATGTGCGTGGCGCTTCCCGCCGCTGTTCCCGTACCTGACGACACATCTCCCAAAGATCGGCGCTCACGATGGCCTCGTGCTTCCCCGCGAACAGTTCCCCCGCTCCCTGATCCCGACTCCCCTGACGATAGACCACCGCACCCTTGTAAAACGGGTTGCGCAGCATGTCCGCCACCGTGTCCTTCGAAAAACGACGTCCAGACCGCGTCCGATACCCCGCATCGTTCAGCCAGTTGGCGATCTCTTGAAAGGAATATTTGCCGGTCGCGTACCGCTCGAACATCCCCCGCACCGCTTTGGCTTCCTTCTTGACGATCACAGGCGGCGTGTTCGCATCGCCGCTGTGTCGGTAACCGTAGGGAGTGATCGAAGCGTTGTACAGCCCCGCCCGCGCGCGCTCCCGCTTCGATTGGGCGGTGTGCATCTTGAGAATATCCACATAGTACTGGTTGAGCGCCGCCAGGATCGCCAAAAATGACCGCCCTGTCGGGGTGGAAAAGTCAAAGGTCGGTTCCTTCACCGAGGCAAAGCCAATCCTCTGTTTGCCCCACTCCTCGAAGAGTTTGAACGTGTCGAATATCCGGTGCGACAGGCGCGAAAGTTCGTGCACCAGGACCACGTCGAATGCCCCTTGTGCCGCCGCTGCGCGCAGTGCATTCAGCCCTGGCCGCTCCAGTTCCGCGCCGCTGAAGCCGGGATCGGCGAATTCGGCCACGATCTCCCACCCCCGCGCCGTCGCAAACTCGCGCATCTCCGCCTGCTGGGCCGCGATGGATTTGCCCTCTTCGGCCTGCATATCCGTGGAGACGCGCGCGTAGGTGGCGACGCGACACCTCTTGTCCCCTCTGGCCTTTTCCATACCTCTCTCCTGCAAGAAGGATAGGGCAGGACCATTATACCCCGGCCATTGGAATTCGAGAAGGGGATTCCGCCTGGTTATTCAGACGGAATACCGGTCGGGGCGGGCCCTACCCCGACCGGGCGTGTGGCTATTGGCCCTGCGGTCGCTTGTTGCCGCCATTCCGCCGAATGTCACGAATCTTGCGCAGGAAAGCGTCACGGCGGGCATCGTCCGAGGGCCGCGGTTTTGGCCTGGTTTTCATCGGCAAACCTCCATCGAGATTTGCCTGCCGGCAGGCCTGGGGTTTTGCCGTACGGCGTTTCCGGAAAGGTGAGGCCATTGCTCCCCGTTGCCGAATTCTGACTTCAGGGTATCATAAAGGTGTTGACCGGGAAAGGGTCAAAATGTGACCGGAGAGGGTGAAAAGTTGACCACGACATCCAAACCCGGAGGGGGAAGCCGGCTGTTCGGCGAAGCGCTGACCGAGTGGCTGGAGCGGGCCAGGAAAGGTCAGAAAGAAGTGGCAGACAGGCTGCAGGTCCAGGTCAGTGCCATCTCCCATTGGCTGGCCGGACGGAAGCAGCCCAGCCCGAAACACCGGCTGCGCCTGCTGGTCCACCTCCACTCCTGGCTGGGGTCGGACTGGACGGTGGCCGAGGCGCTGGACGGCATTGCCCTCCTGGGCTGGACCTGGGAGGATGTCCAGCAGGCCCTGACAGACCAGTTGGAGGAGACCGAGGCCCGGACGTTCCGGGAGTGGTGGCAGGCCGGAAAGCCCCAGCCGCTGCCTCTGCCCCATCTCCCCTTGCCTGCGGAGTATGTGGAGCGGGAGGAACAAGACCGACTGTGGGAGATGCTCACCGATTGGGCCGCCTGGCGTCAGGCCCGCTGGCGAGGCATCGTGGTGACCGGGGTGACCGGGGCGGGAAAGACCACCCTCCTGGCCGCACTGACCCAGGATGAGCAGGTTCGGCGTGTTTTCCGCGACGGCATCCTCTGGCTGAACGGGGCGGAAAAGGGACTCCTGGCCCAGGCCGCTTACCGGGTTGGACTGGATGGCCACCCTGGGGTCCGACGGGAAGACTGGGCCCGCTGGGCTGGAGAGCCCCATCGCCGTCTCCTGATCGTGGTGGATGACGGACTTCCCGATGGGGACCTGGATGCCCTGATTGCCGGCATCGGTCCCCAGGTCGTGCTCGTGGTCACCACCCAGAAGGGGCCGGAGGTGATGGCCACAATGGAACGATGGCATCCGTGGGAGCGCCTGGCCGAGATCATCCTGCGGGGGATGCGGGAGGAGGAAGGGTTGGGTCTGATAGAGCGGGTGCTGGGAGGGCGGGTTCAGGAACGGGAGCGGGAGACGGTCCGGCGAGTAGGGAACTTGCTGGGCTGGCATCCCGAGGGACTGCGGCTGGCGGCAGCGATGGCCCAGGATACGCGTGGGCAGAGGAGGGGAGCGGCGGGGAGAGGGCGCTGGGTAGAAGTGCTGGCCTTTTTGGAAGAGGAAGGGCTGAAAGGTGGGCGGTGGGATCCACTGCGGTGGTTGGTGGAGCGACAATGGGAGCGGATGGGAGAGGATCGGCGGAAATGGATGGAGCAGACGGTCTGGCGGACTGTGCGGGGTGGCCCGCTGGAGGAGCCGCTGGCGGGGGCCATCTGGGGCGTAAGGCCGGAGGTCGCCCGGTGGATTCTGCAGGACCTGGAACGGACGGGGCTGGTGGAGCGGGTGGCGGTGCATCCTGCGGAGTGGTGGAGGGGCACGACGGAGATGTGGCGGGTGACGCCGGTGGTTTTCCAGGTGCGGCGGGAGATGGCCGGGGTGGGAAGGCGGAGGTGGAGGGGGATTCAGCGAGCGGTCTGGCGAGCGTGGCAGTTTGTGGCAGGGAAATGGCAGCGGAAGGAAATGTTCCCGCCCACCCCATTTTCGTTGATTCTGGTCAGCGTGATCCCCAACATGTTCGCCACCTGGGTCTGGGTCGCACCAGCGCGGAGTATCGAGCGGAGAGAGAAGGCCCGGGGAGAGACAGGGTCGCTTGCCCGTTGGATTCAAGATAAGGCCCTGGGGATTCCGGTCACCCGACTGCGGAAGCGGTGGGAACAACTGGGGATCCAGCCCTCAGAAGAACTGGAGATGTTCGACAAACAGATTGAATGGACGATCTCTATCCTGGCAGTCATCGGTGCGGTGGTCATGTGGGGGGCTGGAGTGAAGCCAGACTGGATGATAGCGGCAGGGGCCCGGTGGGGACTCCCTGGGGGATGGACTCAGTGGGCCACTGATTCGGCCTTCTGGCTGGTTCTGGGGCTCGAACTGTTGGCCGGTGCGTTCTTCGTCAAGCCGTTGTGGCTCTGTCTGCTGTATGGGGTACGGACGCGGGATCTGGCGTTGATGGTGCAGGGGGCGCTGGCGCTCTCCCGGCCGTTGCAGTGGCTGGGTCCGGTGCGCCGGGAGCGGGAGCGGCTGTGGGAAGCGTGGGAGCGGAGCGGCGGGAGCGGTTGATTTCCCGCCTCCCGCTTCCTGTTTTCCGTCCCCATGGCCGACAACGGGAATTGGGCTATACTTGTTGCCGGTTCGAGAGAGGGCCGGGACGGCGATCGGCGCGGTGGCCGGGAGGCACATCAGAGGGCGGTTCGACGCGGACGTGGATGGGAATCCGCGGATGCATCCGCGCCCGAGCGGGGTGGAGGGGGTGGCACACGGCGCGATTAGCGGATATGCTGGCGACGCCGCCAGGCCGGGTAGCGGGAGCGGGGAAGGGCAGACCACCCATAGTGATTGATGAGAATATGGAACGAGTGCATCGGCATGCCGAACGAATTGGCGGTGAAACGATCGACAATACGCTGCTGTTGACTTGACATAGGACGCTTTTCAGGGCCGTTAGCGGCCGGATTTTTTGCGCATTGTACGACATCCAGAAGGGTTTGATGAAATACAAGAGTAATTGTACGTCTATTTTACACGACACTACTGGCGATGTCAAGCAGGGCGCGTTACCCGGTCGGGCGTTGTTGTACATATCTGAAAAAAACGCCCCCTGCTGCAGATCGGCTCCC
>DAOUBA010000009.1:0-1589 GCA_034432855.1 Anaerolineae bacterium
CGCCTGCGCGAGCGCGATCCGGCCCGCACGCTGACCCGGCTGAGTTGGGGGTTCGCACTCACCACCGTCAGCTCCTACGCCCTCACGCTCTACGTGCCGTTCGACTCCTTCCGCATCGCGCACGACTGGCGGCAGGGGGCCGTACTGGCCCTGCACTATGTTGCCCTGGCGATGCCGTTCTTTTGCAGCGGCGCCGCCACCGGGTTGCTACTGGCCGCACAGCCGGAACGGGCAAACCGCACCTACGCCGCCAACCTGGCCGGCTCTGCCACCGGCTGCCTGCTGGCCATCGTCGCCCCGACGTGGACGGGCGGTGCAGGCACCGTGCTCCTCTGCGTCGCCCTCGGCCTCCTCTCCGCCCTTGCCTTTTGCCCTCGCGCACCCCGCCTCACGCCTCACGCTGCACGCCTCACGTTTCACGTCTCACGTCTCACGTTTCACGTTTCACGTCTTACCCCAATAGCGCTCGCTCTTGCCCTGATCCTGGCTGCCTGCCATCTTCCCACCCCTCTCGAAATCCGCCTCTCCCCCTACAAGAGCCTCAGTTATGCCCTGCTCTATCCCGACGCCGAGTTGCTCTTCCGGCGCTGGAACGGCTTTTCGCGGGTGGATGTCGTGCGTTCGGCGAGCATCCGCAGCCTGCCGGGGAGCGGGTTCAATTGCCCCACTGCACCACCGCCTCAGTTGGGCCTCACGGTGGACGGCGATGACCTCAGCCCGATCAGCCACGTCGCGCCGGGCTTTACCGCCGTGGACTTTAGCGACTGCCTGCTGGGCGCGCTCCCCTACCGGCTGCGGCCCGGCGCTCGCGCGTTGGTGCTGGAGCCGCGCGGCGGTTTTGACGTGCTGATCGCGCTGGCGGAAGGGGCGCGCACCGTCACGGCGGTCGAGGCCAACCCGTTGATCGTCGAAGCCGTACGCACGCAGGGCGAATGGGCCGGCAACCTCTATGACGACCCCCGCGTGACGGTCGTAGAAGAGGAAGGGCGGGCCTACGTGCAGCGGACACGGGAACGCTACGACGTGATCGTGCTCTCGCTGAGCGCGGCGCAGCGCACGGTCACCTCCGGCGCCTATAGCCTGGCCGAGGACTATCGCTACACCGTGGAAGCCTTCACCGACTACCTGGCGCGGCTGAACGATGACGGATTGCTGGTGGTGACGCGCTGGCTTCAGGTGCCGCCCTCGGAGGAAGTACGCGCCTTTGCGCTGGCCGTCGAGGCGATCGAGCGGAACGGGGGCGACCCGCGTGCCAGCCTCGTCGCGCTACGCAGTTACCAGCAAACGCTCATCCTGGCGCGGCGCGGCCCCTTCACAGAGGATGAACTGGCGGCGGTACGAGCCTTCGCCGCGCCGCGCGCCTTCGACCTCGTCTACCTGCCCGGCATCCAGCCGGACGAGGTCAATCGCCACAACGTGATGCCGGAGCCGGACTATTACCGCGCCTGTATCGCGCTGCTGGAAGCGGAAGACCGAGATGCCTGGTATCGCGCCTATCCCTTCGACATCGCTCCCCCCACCGACGATCACCCCTTCTTCGGCCACTACTTCCGTTGGCGGCAGGCGCGGGAGGTGCTGGCGCTGGCCGG
>DAOUBA010000010.1:0-28259 GCA_034432855.1 Anaerolineae bacterium
CAGCATTGACCTGGTGACGGCGCGCACCGAGTTCTATACCTACCCCACGGCGCTGCCGCAGGTGGAACACAGTTCGATCAAGCAGGACCTCCACCGGCGCGATTTCACCATCAACACGCTCGCCATCCGCCTCGATCCCGACCACTGGGGAGAGTTGTTGGACTTTTACGGCGGCGAGGCGGACTTGCAGAACGGCATTATCCGCGTGTTGCACAGCCTCAGTTTCGTAGACGATCCCACGCGCATCCTGCGCGCCGCTCGTCTGGAAAGCCGCCTGGGCTTCCGGCTCGATCCCCACAGCGAGGCGCTGATCGCCGACGCGCTCCCACTCCTCAAGCGGGTCAGCGGCGACCGTATCCGTCACGAACTGGAGCAGATCTTTAACGAGGGCGAACCGGAGCGGGCGCTCGCGCGCCTGCAAGAACTGGGCGTGCTGGCCCACATCCATCCCGGCCTGCGCTGCGACAGGTGGCTGAGGGTCAGGTACCATGCCCTCCGCGAAGACCTGAAGCCCGAAGTGTGGGGACTGAGGCCACAGGACACGTTCTTCCTTCACCTGGCACTGCTGGCGTACCGGCTCGACGCCGGAGAGGTGGAGACATTGAGCACCCACCTGAAAGTAGCGCGCGGCGACAGAGTGGACCTGCGGCTACTAGCCGCGCTCAGAGACGCCCTACCCAACCTGGCGCGCGCCCGCCGGCCTAGCGCCATTTACCGTTTGCTCGAGCCGTACCCGGCACGCGTCCTGGCCGTGGCCTGGCTCGCCGGCGACAGCCGGCGGCTGCGCGAGCGCCTGCTGCGCTACCAGACAGAGTGGCGGCTGGTCAAACCGGAACTCACCGGCGATGATCTGAAGGCACTGGGGCTGAAACCCGGCCCGCTCTTCGGCCGGCTGCTTGGCGCACTGCACGAGGCGCGGCTGGACGGCAAGGTGCGCACGCGGGGGGAGGAGGAAGCACTGCTCAAGAAACTGTTGGCTGTCGAGCAGGGGGGCAGAGGAACAGATGGGCGGAGGAGCGGAGGAGCGGAGGAGAGATGATTGAGGTCATTAAGGGAAAGCCGATTCGAGTGGGGGCGCGAGAACTGCTGCCGCTCGTGCGCGTAGAGACCCACGTGCGGCGGCAGGCATTCGTCGGCGGTACCGGACTGACCGGGCGGGGCTACTGTCGCGTGCGCATGCGCCCGGTCGCCCTCGTGGAGCGCAGCGAAGCGGGCGAACATCGCATCCCGCTCCAGGATAGGACTGCGCAAGTGGTCGGCGGGTTGCTTCTGGCAGCCTTCGTCATCCCACTGCTGCTGGCGCTCGCCGTGCGCCTGGCTAAGAGCCAGAACCTGCACAAGCAGGGAGGACACTGATGGAAGGGGAAATCCAAAACATACTCGATGCGTTCGGCGACCTGCGCAAGCGGGCCAATGCCAACTCGTGCTTTGGCAAACCAGTAACCGTCGAAGGCCGCACCGTCGTTCCCGTGGCAGAGGTGGCCTACGAGTTCGAGATGGGCGTCGAATACGGTGCAGAAGCCGGCGAGGAGACCGCCGAAGATGCTGGCGGCAGCGGCGGTATGCGGGTTCGTCCCATCGCCATCGTCGAGGTGACGCCAGAGAACGTGCGGGTGGAGCCAATCGTGGACGAGCAAAAGGTAGCCTGGGCCGGAGGTCTCCTCATCGCCTGGGCCGTTTCCTGGTTGGCATGGGCGCTCGTCAAGATTCTCGGGCAACGCGACAAGCGCGACTAGGCCACGACGCAACTGTCCACCCGCAGCGCTGCGCAGGCGTCGCCGGACTGTGGCCCGGTGGGCGCGGGCTATGATTACGTCACAAAGCCGTGTTGGATAACTGCCCCGCTTGTGGTATAATCGGCCACAAGTCTGCAGCAGGAGGAATCTATGAAACCACCGTTTGGCCCTATCCTCATTCCCATCGCGCCAGGCTACGGCATCCACTGGTACGGTGTACTGATCGTCGTCGGCATTATTCTCGCCGCTGCCTACGCCTCCCGGCGAGCGCGAGAGGATGGAGAGAACCCCGACCACGTCTGGAACGCCCTCGTCGTCGCCATCATCCTGGGTATCATCGGCGCCCGCCTCTACCACGTCTTCTCCGAACCCACCGGCGGGATGGTCGGCTGGAGTTACTACCGCCAGCACCCGATCGAGATCCTCTACATCTGGCAGGGCGGCCTGGGGATGTATGGGGTCATCATCGGGGGCATCCTGGGCGTGCTGCTCTACACCTGGCGCGCCAAACTGAACCCGTGGCAGTGGCTCGACTATGGCGCGCCGGGGCTGGCACTGGCCCAGGCGATTGGCCGTTGGGGCAACTTTATCAACCAGGAACTGTACGGCCCGCCGACCACACTGCCCTGGGGCCTGATCATTGATCCCGAACACCGCATCGCCCCCTACGACAACCTCACACTCTATCCGCCCGATACCCTCTTCCACCCGACTTTCCTGTACGAGTCGCTGTATTGCCTGCTTCTGTTCGTTGCCCTGGTCGTCATCACGAGAAAACTGAAGGGCCGGCTGTTGCCGGGTGACATTATGCTGGGTTACCTGATCGGCTATCCATTTGGGCGCTTCTTCATCGAGTATCTGCGTCCAGACGCCTGGATACTGGGGCCGCTGGCCGCAGCGCAGTGGTTCGCCATCGGCTGTGTGATCGCTGCGACGGCGCTACTCGTCGTGCGGCACGTCCGGGCAAAGAGAGCGCCCGCGCCAGCCGCGGAGAGCGGTCAGGCTGCCAAGATGGGTGAAACCACACCCCAGCGCGAACCTGAGGGTTGATGTGAGATGGCAGGACGACGGCTGTGCAGCTGCTGCAATCAGCAAGTCACGTAGTGCACAGAGAGCCTGATGCCGCTGGCATCGGGCTCTTTTCGTTCAAGCGTCAGGAGGACAACTCATGAGCGAAAGTTCAAATCTTTACCGCCTGCAGTGCCTGGACAGCGAAGCCGATGCCAAACAACAGCGCCTGAGAGAAATAGAGGCCGCATTGAGGGAAAGTGAGGCATTGCGGCAGGCGCGCCGCGCAGCGGAAGACGCGCACGCGCAGGCCCAGCGATGCGCGCTCCGTCAGCGCGACCTCGAATTGCAGGCCCAGGGGCTGGCGGACAAAATCGTGCGCTCCGAACAGCGGCTCTACGAAGGCACGATCAAGAACCCCAAGGAACTGGACGACCTGCAGAAGGACATTGCCTCCCTGCAGCGGCGGCAGCAACAATTGGAGGACGAACTGCTCGAAGTGATGCTCGAACGAGAAGAGGCAGAGAACGCGCATACTCAGGCCCAGGCGCGCCTTGAGGAGATCCAGGCCTGGTGGTCGGCCCAGCAGGCCGACCTGTTGAATGAGCGCGAGGCATTGCAGGGAAGGCTTGGCGAGATCGAGCGGGCACGCGCAACGCTATTACCCCAGATCGAGCCCGGCGCCCTGTCCACCTATCAGCACCTGCGGCGCAGGAAAGGCGGGGTAGCAGTCGCCCAGATATTGGACGGCGCGTGCAGCGCGTGTGGCGTCGCCTTATCGCCGGGACTGGAATGGCAGTTGCGGCAGGGGAAGCAGGCTTGTTGCAGCAATTGTGAACGCATCCTCGTGCGCACGTGACAGCGATATAAAAGCCACGACCTCCCCGGGCGGGGAGGCCGTGGCCAGCGAAAGGAGGGTAACCACAAACAGCCTTGATGTTGGTTCGGGGTGGTAGGGTCCCTACCCAACATCGCCCTTATTTTAACAGAGAATTCCATTTTCGTCAATAGTACCTGCGTACCAGTCACACATTTGGCACATGCGTGTTACGTTTGACATCCGGATAGAATCTGAATATCATGACGTGACAAGGCCGCAAATGGCAAACGGCCAAACGCCACCCCGCGTTGCGCCACGACTTGCGTGACTGGCGTAATGCCACGAGGCCATACCTTGAAGACTCCAGACGACACAACCATCAGGAGTGCACTATGAGGCTTTTCGCCCTCTCCTTCGCGCAAGGGCTGCCTGACGTTTCCCCACCCTGGCGATTCGATCCTCTATCGGCGCTGATCGGCGCAGCAGTGACCCTCTTGCTGGTCGGGTTGCTCTACGCCTTCCGTGACGCACTGAGCCGCGCCTGGGAAGCCATTTTGGCGTCGTTGAGACGGCTGTGGCGCTACCTGCTCGCTGGCGCCGAGGAATCCTATCGCGAGCAAGTCGTCGCATGGGCACGCTCCCTCATCATCCCGGCGCACGCGGCTTCACCGGACGCCATCTTCATCGAGCCCGAGTTGCATGCCCCTCCACCTGTGCCCCGCTCCATCTCCGAGGTCGAAGCACGCGCCGAGCCATTCCTCTTGCCGCTGCATCGGATACTGGGAGGCCATTCCCGGTTGATCGTCCTGGGCGCCCCTGGGACGGGCCGGACGATCCTGCTGGCATATCTGGCCCTCGCGTGTGCACGCATGGAGGAGAGCGAGTCTACGCCCCATGCCATACAGGGGCGGCTGCCGCTTTACGTTGCGCTCCCAATGCTTGCGTGGGATGCGCCGGAAGTCGAAAAGAAGAAAGACGATGGCATGGCGAAACTGATCGGTGCGGCAGTCACCGCCGTCGGCGGGGGCAGCGGATTGGCGGCTCCACTGCGCAAGTGCCTGGAAAGCGGGAAGGTCATCGTGCTCGCCGATGGCTGGGATGAACTCTCGCCGCCCCAGCGCCAGCAGGCAATCGTCTGGCTGACCGAACTGATCGGCGCATTTCCGGACAACCTGTGGCTGGTTGCAGCGGGGATGCGCGATTACGCGCTCCTGACCGAGGCCGGCTTCGTTCCCCTTACCCTGGCCGACTGGCACACCAGGCAGGCAGAGATGCTCGCACAGCATTGGCTGGAAGTTTACACTCCGGAAGGCGAATCCCCGCCCGTTCCGCCCCGTGAGTTGCTGGCCAGCCTGCAACGGGCTGTGCGCCTGGGGTATTCCCCGCTGGAACTGTCGCTGTTGGCCTTCGTGCACCTCACGGACCGCCGGCCACCAACCAAAGGGCGGACGGCACTCTTCGACCGGGCATTGGAGTTGCTGCTGCAGAGCCAGGGGCGCACGCAGGAAGAGCCCCCCACCCTGTTGGTGGCCTGCCGGGCGGCGCTTGGCCATGTGGCCCTGACCATGCGACTGGAGAACCGCGCAGCGGCCGGCCGCGAGGAGATCGAAGCGGCCATCGAGGCCGCGCTTCCGCCGCCGGAAGAACGCCCCGCGCGGGCAGTCGCCCGCGTCTTTCGTATGCTGGCCGGCGAGGGGGGCCTGCTGAGACGGGCCGGCGCCGATCAATACGTATTCATCCACCCACTCTGGCAGGCATACCTGGCGGCGCGCCAATTGGTGGCCCTCTCTCCTGCCTCTCTCATCGAGCGATTGGAAGATCCCCGTTGGACCGACGTGCTCCGCTTCTACGCCGAACTTGGTGATATGAGACCGCTCGTAGCAGCGTGGTTGCGCACCCCGGATGACATGTTCTACACACGCCTGTGCGCGCTTGGCGCCTGGGTCGGTGCAGCGCCAGAGGGCGCCGCCTGGCGTGACGGCGCGATGGCAGTATTGGCCCGCACTCTTGTTCAACCTGGTCGCTTCCCGACCAGACGAGCCTTAGCCGAAGCGCTGGCGACGAGCGGGGTATCCGGGGTCACCTACTTCTTAAAACAGGCGCTCCAGCACCCCAACGCCGACGTACGCATCGCGGCCATCACGGGACTCGCGCGAGTCGCGGACGAAGCAGACATACCTATGTTCGAGGCTGCGCTGCGCGACACAGTGCCCGCCGTGCGTGAAGCGGCGGTACGCGCGCTGGCCTCTCTTGCTAACGATGCGGCCATCCGGCTGCTCGAGCAGGCGCTATTGGAAGGAGACGATGCCCTCAGGTTGACCGCTGCCGAGATGCTGGCGAAAGGTGGGGACGAGGGCGTGGCTTTCCTGCACGAGATGATCGCATCAGAGGACGTGGTGGTCCGGCGGGCGGCGGTGATTGGGTTAGGGCTGGTTGGCGCGCGGGATACGTTGGAGAGGGTGGCGCGCGCGGATGAGCAATGGATCGTGCGCTCCGCAGCAGAGGCGGCGATAGACGAACTGGAGAAGCGCAAGGAAATCTCCGGCATTGCGGCGCCCCCGCAGGTCGAGCAATTGTCCTGGCTCATCACCTGGGCGGCAAGCCGGGGCGAGGGGGTCGGATTGGGTGAGGCGGCGCGACTGATGCTCCGGCGTGCGTTGAGCGAGGGCGACGCGCCTGTGCGTCTGGCCGCAGCTCAGACGCTGGCCCAGGTGGGCCGTCCCGACGACGTGAATTCGCTGCGGGCTGCGCTGGCCGACCCGGACCGGGACATCGCAAACGCGGCATTCGTGGCACTGGCCGAAATCAGCCGGCGGTACGATCTCCGGATCACGCCGTAGCAAATCTACTCGCCGGTTCACGAGAACTCGGCCAATGCACGTATGGCATCGGCAGAGACCCCCGCCACACGCACGCGCTTCTGGCGCGAGGTATAGCCGCCGAGAATCTCGACCGCTGCAGGCGAGACGCCCAGCCGCTTCGCCAGGAACACCCGTAGGGACTGGTTGGCCTTCCCTTCTACCGGCGGAGCTGCCAGCCGCACCTTGAGCGCATCCCCGTGCACCCCCACGATCTCATCACGCCGGCCGTGCGGGATCACGCGCACCTGGAAGGTACAGCCCTCTTTTCCCTCCGTCACAAGCAGCGCCATCCTTCCCTCGGCATCAGAACAGCAACTTTAGCATCATCACCAGCACCTGTTCCGCAACCCAGAGAATGATCAGCGCCACCATCGGTGTGAAATCGAGTCCTCCCATCGGCGGGATATAGCGACGCAACGGAGCTAGCAGCGGTTCGGTGATCTGGATCAGGAAGCGTACTGCCGGGTGATAGTAACTGACGCGCACCCACGACAGCAGCGCACGGATGACGATGGCAATGGAGTATAGCGTAAAGGCGAGATGTACGAGTTGTATCACTGTGCCCATTGGTTGGTTAGTTAGTTAGTTGGTTGGTTGGTTGGTTGGTTGGTTGGTTAGTTGGTTGGATTCCTGCCTACTTCTCGACGTCCAACACCTCGAGGTTCCACAACTCGCTCGCCGCGGTGGAATCGAGCAGGAGATTCCGCACGTCGGGCCGCGCCACGGCAACTCGTAGCGTCGCGTAGAGTGGCACGGCAGGAAGGTCCTGCGAGAACACCAACTGCGCCTGACGATGGCCTTCCTCGTACTCGGCGCTTCCTATCAGCGCCGCCAGTGCCGCCCGGCAGGCCGCGTCGTAGGAGGAGGGATCGCTGTAGCCGCTCACGTTCACGCCTGTCCAACGGCCGCGGTCGGGGATCGCGTCGGAGAGGTAGTCGCTGCACGCCGGGGTGGCGCCGAACGGGCGCGTCGTCAGCGCCAGGTCGAAGCGGCGGCCGTACAGCGGCCCCGTTGGGCCGGGGGCGAACAATTGTTGCGTGGGCAACGTCTCCAGCCCGACGCGGATGCCACAGTCGGCCAGGTTGGCCTTGACGATGCGCGCCGCTCGCTGCGCCGCCTCGTCCTCCAGCGACACACGCAGCGTCACCGAGAACGGCGTGCCCGCACGAATCCCCTGGACATTGCGCGCCTCGCGCACGCCGTCGCCATCTCCGTCAATCCAACCTACCTGCTCCAACAGCGCCTGGGCTGTCACCGGATCGTAATTCCACGTCGAAAGGTACCCATCCGCCGCGAGCGGGTGCCCCGGCGGAAGATAGGCCTCCGGCGTTACGCTGCGTCCATAAGAGACCTCGTCCACGATGGTACGCCGGTCAATGCACTGCGCGATAGCCTGGCGCACGCGCACGTCGCCGAAGAAATTGGCCCGCCGGTAGTCGCTCGCCGTCAGGATACCAAAGTCCAGTTGCACCCAGCGCTCGCCGGGTGCGGTGACCACCTGCAAGAGCCCCTGCTGCTCGGATTGTAAGAGCACCGGCAGGAGCGACGCGAAGGTCGCATCTTGCACGGCCACGTCACATTCGCCGGCAAGTACGCGGGCGAGCATGTCGGCGGCATCGGCGGCGAAGCGGAACACCAGCCGGTCGAGGTACGGCAGTCCCTCGCCGGCACGGAAGTAGTGTGGGTTGCGGGCGAGCGCGATGTGATCCCCCGCCGCCCATTCCTCGACGACGAAGGGGCCCCAGCCGAGCGGAGCGCGACGGACGTCCTCGGCTCGCGCCAACTCGGCGGGCGCGCGCCCCTGCAACTGATGGCGTGGAAGCGGGGCGAAGAAGTGCAGATAGTAGGTGGGGGGTACGAAGCCTGGAAGGCCCACCCACCAGACACGCCGATTGCCCACCGCGTAGTAATCGGCGGTGCGTTCGACCAGCGCGTGATCGGCGGGTGTAGCGGGATCGGAAGCGATCTCGAAGGCGAAGACCGAATCGTCTGCGGTGAGCGGCTCGCCGTCGGCCCAGGTGATGTCTTTGCGGAGGGTGAAGGCGATCTCCATCTGCTCCATCTGCAACGATTCGCCTTTGAACTCGACGGCACAGCCATCGGTGGTGCAGCCCGCCGGGCGCACACGCACCCCTCGCGTCAGCGTAACTACTTCACCGGCGGTGTTGACGACCGTGTCGCCTTCTTTCACGCGCACGGTGCGCGTGAGAACATCGCGGTCGGCCAGGCTGGGGATGCGTTCCAAGATTACCGGCTGGTAGGTGTAGTTGATGGTGTCAACGGGGCCATCGTAGAGCGCCGCCATCACGTGTTGTGTGGCCGCCAGACGCGAGCCGCCGTAGAGGTAGAGCGTGTCCGGCTCCCCCACCAGGCAGATGGTGAGCGTCTTGGGCGACTGGGGCGGCGCAAGCGTGGGCCGCGCGGTGGGGAAAGGCGTGGCCGTGACCACCACCGTCTCCGGCGGCAGTGTCACGGGGACGGTGACGACCTGGGGAGTACAGGTAGCCAACAGCGATACGGCTGCTGTGAGAGTGATGCAGATGACTCGCCTATGATTCAGCATAACTTCCTGCGCGGCGACCGCGCTACATCCTTGTTCACCACGAAGGACACAAAGGATGCTCTCTTGATCCTTCGTGCCCTTTGTGTACTTTGTGGTAAAAAACCGGACGCCCGGCCCGTCCTCCCTCTGCGACCGAGTATAACATCACCCACGCCGGAGCGCAACTCAGCGACGGCGATGTGGGTGGAAGACCTCCTCCACCGCCCGCCCGACCATGTAGAACGCGGCGCAAAAGAACGTGATCGCCAGCGCCGGCGGGAAGATGACGTGCCATTGCTCGCCGGCCGCCGACCAGCGGAAGGTGACCTGGCCGAACCAGATCATCGTCCCCCAACTGAGGCGGATCTGTGTGCGCCCAAAGAAAGAGAGCAATGCCTCGGTGAGTACCGAGCCGCTGGCGGTAAACATCAGAAACAAGAGCGAGAGCGGCAACACCTGCGGCAGGATGTGCCGCCAGATGATATGTAGGCTACTTCCGCCGGCCACCCGCGCCGCCTCGATGTACTGCCGGGTGCGGATAGCCGTAGCCTGCGCCTTGAGGACGATGGCCGGGCTGCCCAATCCGGCGAACAGACCATACAGCAGCGCCAACTGCGGCCACTGCACATCCTCGATCAGCAGGCCGACGATCAGCAGGACGACGGGCGGCGGCAGCAACACGAAGGTGTCGCTCAGGCCCATCAGGACGGCGTCTATCCATCCGCCGTAGTAGGCGGCGGTGACCCCCACCGCCGTGGCGATGCTTGCCGCGATGATACCTGCCGTCAGCCCCAGGCCGAACGAGGTGCGGGCGCCGTAGAGCAACTGACTGAGTACGTCACGGCCCAATGAATCTGTGCCCAGCGGGTGACGCAGCGAAGGGCGGAGGGGATGCGGACCGTAATCGTAATCAAAACCTACCATCGGGTGATAGGTGACGCGCTTCCACACCGTTGCCAGCAAGAGAGGGTGCGCCACGGCCATCAGGGCAAACAGGATCATCAAGGCTATCCCGATGGCACCGAGGGGATGAGCGAGGAGCATGCGCATGGAAGCGCGCCAACGTTTCCTGCGGCTCGTCCAGGCCAGTCGCAACAATGCCAGGCGAGAGTGCAGGACGAGTTGCCGATTTTTCCCCCTGTTCATAGGTTCCTACCAGCCGAACGTGAGGTGGACGGCGCGCACGCGCGGGTCCAGCCACGCATGCAGGATGTCGAGTACCACGTGAACTGCCAACAGTGAGATACCCACGATCGAGAGAACGCCCATCAACACCGGGATGTCATGAAAGTCCACGGCCTGGAAGAGGGCATAGCCCATCCCCTGCCAATGGAAGATGCTCTCGATGGCGAAACTGCCGATCAGGACGAAGGGCAGTTGGATGATGAAGCGTGCCAGTACCGGCAACAGCGCCAGGCGCGCCGCGTGTCGGTCGCGCACGATGTGATCGGGGAGACCTTTGGCGCGCGCCGCGAGCACGTAATCCTCGTAGAGTGTGTCGCGCATCGTCACGCGCATGAGCAACATCGTCTCGCCAAAGGAGAGCAGCACGAGTGTAGTGAGGGGCAAGACGAGGTGCCACAGCAAGTCTAGCGCCAACGAGAGCCAACCGGAAAGCGCCCAGGCCAGGCCGGCGCCGCCCACGATGACGGCCCCACCCACGATGCGCAGCCGCCGCCCGCGGCTCCTGGTACGGCGTGTCAGCCAATGCAGGCCCAGGAGGGCCAGCCCCGCGACCAGCGCCGTCGCCAACAACCACACGATGACGACATCCGAGGCCGCGTTCACACCGCGCCAACTGTCGTGGCTCAAGACACCTTCGGCGGGAAACCAACGCAGGTTGAGGGCGAACACCTGCACCAGGAGGAAAGCCAGCCACGGGGGGAAGGCGGTATAGCAAGCGATCGCGACGCCGGTTGTGGGAGCGTGCCACCAGCCCTGACGCTGCCAGCCCATGTAGCGGCCCAGCCACAGGCCCAGGCCCAGGGCGATTACGGCAGCGGGAAGGAACAGCAGCAACGTGCGCGGCGCGTGCGCGACCAGGATCCAGACCACCGGCCGGTGGGGGAAGCGGTACGTCTCGCCCAGTCGCCCGCTGAAGAACTGCCCCATCCAGCGCAGGTATTGCTGCCACAGCGGCGCGTCGAGCCCCATGACCTTGCGCATCGCCTGGCGCAGCGAGGGCGGCATGCCCAACAGCGTACTGACAAAGTCACCGGGCATGGCCTGGATGAGCAGGAAGAGGATCGTCTGGAACGAGATGAGCGTGATCAGCGCCCGCACGAGCCGGCGCAAGATGAAGCGGGCCATTGGTAGCCTCCGACAGCCTAGAAGGCTGTCCCACGAGTTCAGAAAAAACGCCCGACCGGCCACGGTCGGGCGCAAGGCTATCGGTCAGACCCCGTCGGTCTCAGCATGGTCAAACGCGATAGCAGGCCACGTAATGGCCGCCGCCTTTATCCTCCAGCGGGGGATGATCCCTGTCGTCGCACGCCTGGATCGGACAGCGGTCGAAGAAGCGGCAGATCGGCGGCGGGTTGATCGGCTCGGGGATGCTGCCCTTGATCTCGATGCGCCCGCGCTTGACGGCCGGGTCCGGCACCGGCACGGCGGAGATGAGCGCGCGCGTGTAGGGATGCAGCGGATTGCGCAACAGTTCCTCGGTATCGCCCATCTCCACGATCTTGCCCAGGTACATCACGGCCAGCCGCTGCGCCATGTAGCGCGCCACTGCCAGGTCGTGCGTGATGTACAGGTAGGTCACCCCCAGCCGCTGCGCCAGGTCTTGCATCAGATACATCACGCCGGTGCGGATAGAGACATCGAGCATCGAAGTTGGCTCGTCGGCGACGACGAAGGAAGGCTCTATCACCAGCGCGCGGGCGATAGCGACGCGCTGGCGTTGCCCGCCGGAGAGCTCGTGGGGAAAGCGGAACATAAAGGACGAGGGCGGGATCAGGCCCACTGCAACCAACATCTCGGCCACGCGCTCCTCTTGCTCCAGCACATTGCCGATCCCCTGCACCGCCAGCGGCTCGGCGATGGTATCGAACACCGTCAACCGCGGATTGAGTGATTCATAGGGGTCCTGAAAGATCATCTGCACCTTGCGGCGGAAGCGTTTGAGCGTGCGCCCGCGCAAGGTGGCGATGTCTACGTCGGCTCCGTCGCTGTGCAGGTAGATGTGGCCGGCAGTGGGATCGAGCAGGCGCACCAGCAGTTTGGCCGTCGTCGTCTTGCCGGAACCGGACTCGCCAACCAGCCCCAGGCTCTCGCCCTGAGCGATCGTGAAACTGATGTCGTCTACGGCATGGATGAAATCACGGGTTTCGCGCAACACACCCCTGGTCATCGGGAAGAGTTTGCGCAGGTTTTCGACGCGCAGCAATGGTTCTGCCATGAATCAAGCCTCCAGGGGATGCCAGCAGGCGGCGAAATGACCGCTACCATGATCGCGGAACTCGGGCACCTGCTCCTGGCAAATCTCGGTGACATAGGGACAACGTGGGTGGAAGCGGCAACCCGACGGCGGATGCAGCAGGTCGGGCGGCTCGCCGGGCAGCGTCGTCAATTCCCGTTTGGGCCCCACGATGCTGGGGAAGGCCGACATCAGCGCGGCGGTGTAGGGGTGGATGGGGTGATGAAAGATCTCCATCGTGCTGGCCAATTCCGCCATCCGCCCAGCGTACATGACTCCCATACGCTCACTCACCTCGGCGATGACGGCAATGTCGTGCGAGATGTAGATCATGCTCATCCCCAGCCGCTGCTGCAACTCGCGCATCTCGCGCAACAGGTTATCCTGCACGATCACGTCCAACGCCGTGGTCGGCTCGTCAGCGATGATCAGATCGGGATGGCAGGCGAGCGCCATGGCGATGACGGCACGCTGGCGCATCCCGCCGCTGTACTCGTGGGGATACTGATCCATCAGTTTGGGATCGAGAGCCACCAACTTGAAGAGTTCGGCCACGCGCTCGCGGCTTTCCTCGTAAGAGAGGTTGTCCAGATGGGCATTCATGGCCTCGATGATCTGATCGCCCACCTTGTAGACCGGGTTGAGCGAGTTCATCGCCGCCTGGAAGACCATCGAGATACGCCGCCAGCGGAACTTGCGTATCTGCTCTTCGTTCAGCGGTGCCAGGTCGGTGTCCTTAAACAAGATACGTCCGCCTTTGATGAAGGCGTTGTCGGGCAGCAGTTTCAAGAGGCTGATGGCGACCGAAGTTTTGCCGCAGCCCGACTCGCCGACCAGGCCGAAGGACTCGCCTTGCCTCAGCGCGAAACTGACATTGTCCACCGCCGAGACTTCACCGGCGCGGGTGGTATAATGCATCGTCAGGTCGTCCAATTCCAGAAGCGTTTCTGTCACGGTGACACTCCATCTCGTGAAGCGTGAAACGTGATGCGTGAATTCACGCTTCACGTTTCGCGTTTTAACGTTTCCGCAGGCGCGGGTTGACTACCTCATCCAGGGCGCGGCCCACCAGGTAAAAGGCTGCGCACAACATCGTGATCGAGAGGCCGGCCGGAACGATCAGCCACCAGGTCTGGGGGTTGAGCAAGTAGCCGCCGGTCTGGGCCGTGTGGATCATCAGGCCCCACGACATACGGATGTTGAGCAGGCCGAAGAACGAAAGGACTGCCTCGGAAAAGATCGCCCCCGTCACGGTGAACATCATGTACAGGAAGGAAAGCGGCAACAAGTTGGGGATGATGTGCCGCCAGATGATGTGCCAATGGCTGCCTCCGGCGACGCGGGCGGCCTCGATATAAGCGCGCACTTTGATCGTCAAAGCCTGAGATTTGATGATGATCGTCGTGCCCCCAAAGCCGGAGAGGACGCCGATGACTACGGCCAACAGCGGCAGGGTCAACTCGAACAGTGCGCCCATCACGACCAGGATCGTCACAAAGGGCATACAGAGGATCAGATCGGCCAGGCGCATAAAGATTGTGTCTATGGCACCGCCAAAGTAGGCCGAGATTGCCCCGATGGTCGTAGCGATGGTCACCGTGATGATGGCCGCAAACAGCCCCAGGAAGAACTCGGAGCGGGCGCTGAACATCAGTTGGCTGAGGACGTCGCGGCCCGACGAATCGGTGCCCAGCAGGTGACGCGCCGAGGGCGGCGCCGGCTGTGGTGCCAATCCGGTGTTCGGGTCAATGAGGTCGTAGGAATAGCCGACGATGGGATTGTAGATGTTGGGGTCCCACACCCATTTCATCAAGATCGGATGGGCCAGGGCGAGCAGGCCGAAGAAGATGATAATCCCCAACCCTACCAGTCCGATCTTGTTTTCGGCAAAGAGCGCCCAATTCGTGCGCAGTGAGCGGCCCAGCAAGCGCAGGCGCACTTTCCATAGCGGCTGGGATGCCAGGCGTGCGCGCTCTTCTTGATCCAGATCGAAAACGGCAGCACTGGGCCGGGGACGAAGCATAGGCTCTCGTGAATCGCTCATCGCACTCCTTCACTCAGGCGTAACGGATGCGCGGGTCCAGATAGGCATACAGCAAGTCGGCTACCAGATGAGCGAACAAAGCCAGGATGCCGGTAAAGACCAGCGCCCCAGTGGCCATCGGGATATCCTGGACCAGCGCCGACTCCAGCAAAGTCAGTCCCATCCCCGGCCAGGAAAAGATTGTCTCGGTGATGATGCCGCCGTCGAGGACGAAGGCCAGGGCGAAGACGAAGGAGGTGACCACCGGCAGCATGGCATTGCGGGCGGCGTGTTTATCGCGGATAACACGCTCCGGCAGCCCTTTGGCCCGCGCGGCCATGATATAATCCTCACGCATCGTCTCCAGCATGCTGTTGCGCGTCAAGAGCATCGTCCCGGCAAAATTGATCAGCGTCAGCGTCAGCACCGGCAGGATCACGTGATAGATGATATCCAGGGCATAGCGGCCCAAGCCCGAGGGAATCCAGTAAGCCAGAGAGCCGATCACGACGACTCCGGCAATACCCCATTGCACGTTCTTTCGCCGCCGAGGGGACATCCGGCGCGTCGCCAACAGGCCGCTGAAAACCATTACCGATGCCACCAAGACGTTCAGCAGGATACGCAAAAAGACGGTGTTGGCCCCCACCGGGGCTCTCTGCCAGATCAACGGTGTGATGAACTTGCCCACCGGAAAGATTTTGAGGATGACGGCGAAGAACCACATCATCATCAGGGCAAACCATGGGGTAAAGACGGTGTACAGGATTGACCCACTGATGGTCAGTCCGTATTCGAGGGCTTGTCCCCGCTTCCATGCCATGACTCTTCCGGCGCTGAAGCCAACAATGAAGGAAAGAATTTGCGCGGAGAGGAACAAAACGACGGTACGCGGTGCCCGTTCGACGATCACGTCAATCACAGGCCGGGGATAATATTGAAAGGAAATCCCCAGATTGCCGCTAAAGAGCGAGCCCACGTACCGCAGATAGCGTTCTATGAGCGGGCGGTCTAGCCCCAACTGGGCACGCAGGGCGTCCCGTTGGGCCTGGGTCAACTTGGGGTTGTTGAGAAATGTCTGACCATAGTCACCCGGCTGGGCCTCCAGGAGGAAGTACACCAGCGTGACGAAAAGCACAAAGGTCAGGACAATCTGGAATAAGCGGCGGATGATGTAACGACGCATAATTGCCCCTTATGAGGCAAGGAGGGCGGAAGGTCCGCCCTCCTTGCGTAGTGCGCAGTGTTACTTGACCAACACCGTCGCCGGCAAGCCGCTGACGAACTGGAGGCCGCCCAGCGTGTCGGTATACGGATATTCGACCGCTGCAGAGCGATAGGCCTCGACGATGCCGGTGTCGAAGAGCAAGACGTAAGGCAACTCTTCGGAGAGCACCTGCTGGATCTGATCGGCGATCGCCTTGCAGGATTCCAGGGTCTCGCAGGTCTTGATCTGATCCGCCAGGGCGTCGAACTCGGGATTGGAGTAGCCACCGGCGTTGATGTCGCCCAGGCCGGCGCGCTCGCTGTGGAAAAAGTCGCGCACATAGTCGGGGAAGATGGTGAGGCTCCAGCCCAGCATCCACATGTCAAAGTCCTGCTCGTCAAAGACCTTGCTGACGATGATGTTGAAGCCGGTCAGATTGGCCCTGACGGGGATGCCGATCTCGTTGAGCCATTGCTCGATCCAGATGGCGAAGGTCGAGCGCAGCGGGTCGTAGCCGGGGCTGGGGGCCAAGAGTTCCATCTCGGGCACCGGATCGCCGTTGGGCATGACCAGCGTGCCACCGCGCACCACCTGGCGGTTTTCGGCGTCCCAGGCCGGTTTCTGACCACCTTCCCAGGTATAGCCGGCCGCCTCGAGGATCTCGATGGCCTTGTTGAGGCGCTCCTCGCGGCTCATTCCCGTGCCGTCTTCCTTCAGCCCCCACTTGACCACGTCAGGGCTGTACCAGAAAGCGTTGCCCTGGGGCACGAAGGTGTAGAGCGGGAAGGCCACGCCCTGGAGGATCGTCTTGGTGACGAATTCCTTGTCAATCAGGGTGGCTACGGCCTGGCGAAACGCGACGTCATCCATCGGGGGCTTGCGGCAGTTGAAGGCCATGTAACGGAAGCCGTTGGTGGGGTTCTCGATGACGCTGATGCCTTCCTGCCCCTCCAACTGGGCGCGCAGGCCGCGCTGCAGGCCCAGCGGGTTGAGCATAAAGTCAATCTCGCCATTCTTGAGCGCGAGCACCGCCGCGTCCTGAGTGCCGTAAAGGGTATAGACGGCCGAAGAGGCATAGGGGCCAATGGTCCACTCCGCGTCCACGTCGCCGGTCGCCTCACCGTACATGGTGAATTCGTAGAGGCCCTCTTTACCCTCCGAGTAGGCGCCGTTGGCATACTGGGTCACCTTGACACCTTTGAAGTAAAAGTCGGGATTGGCCGTGTTCTCGGCGAAGGCGCCGGTCTCCCACTTGCTGAAGAGATAGGAACCGGCCAGCGGCTCGCCATCCGGCACGTGGCCGAAGAGCACGTTCAACGCCTCGGCCTTGGCCTCTTCGTAGGCAGCCACCTCATCCTCGGAGGCATCCTCGCCAGGCGGGGTTAGCGCGCCGACTGCGGCCTTGGCCTCCTCCACTACGGGGCCCCAGTAGGCTTCGGAGAGGATGCCGGCCTGCAGGGCGTTGTATTCGTGGACGGCCAGGCCCGGCTTGGTGTGGTAGACGAATTTGACGGTATAGTCGTCCACCGCCTCGACGCGCTCGAGGAAGTTGGAGTCGAAGATCGAGGCCCAGTTGCCGGGCAGTTCCAGTTCCATGGCGGTGTTGGCGGTGAAGGCCACGTCGCGGGCGGTGAGGGGCTTGCCGTCGCTCCACTTGATCCCCTGGCGCATCTTGACCGTGCTCACCCACATATCACCCTCCTGGGTGAGCGGTGTGGGCATGCCATCGGCCACCGAGGGCACCAACTGGAACGTGCGGTCGGCCAGACTGTAGAGGCTCACATGCTGGGGAGCCAGCACGTAGGCGTTCCACACCGTCGCCTGCGGGCCCAGATATGCCCAGTAGTTGACGGTGGTCAGGTCGGAAAAGATGCCCACGCGATAGGGCTTACCGGCCGCCGTGGGCTCCTTCGGCTTGCACGCGGCCAAGACCATGCCCACGACGGTCATCAATGTGATCAACACGAACAACCACTTCTTATTGCGGATCATTTTCCTCCTCCTACAGGATAGCATACACACGCGAGATTGTCGTCCTCATCGTTCAACCGTGTCTTGGAAATCTATGCTATTTTCGTTTCGATAGCCTCCCCCCTTTCAAGACGCTCTTCTGCCCAAACATCTGAAACAACGAGAAAACCCCTCACGGCCGCTTTAGGCCGCTCGAACAGAGCCAAAAGATGTTTTTAACACCATTGATGCAGATTCGTTACGCAATCCGGTCACGAATTATAGCATGTCCTCTTCGGAAATGCAAACTCTGTAGAGCGAGGTAACCTCGGCCTCACTTCGCGGCAAGGACATGTTCATCCTTCAACCGCGCCAGGAATTCACGGTCCTCCTGGGTCAGTTGGGCGTGCTCCAGTAGCTCCGGGCGGCGTTCCCAGGTGCGGCGCAGCGCCTGTTCCCGTCGCCAGCGGACGATGGCAGCGTGGTTCCCCGAAAGCAGCACCTGCGGCACCTCCCAGCCCCGGAAAACCGGCGGTCGGGTGTATTGCGGCCCTTCTAGCAGCGCCCGCGCGTGCGAATCGTCGAAAACGGCGCCGGGATCGCCCAGCACGCCCGGCAACAGGCGGGTCACCGCATCCACGAGCACCAGCGCGGCCAACTCGCCGCCGGTGAGCACGTAATCGCCGATGGAAATCTCGTCGGTCGCCAGATGCTCGCGCACCCGCTCGTCCACCCCCTCGTAGCGCCCGCAGATGAGGAGGATGCGCCGGTGGCGCGCCAGTTCCATGGCAACGGCCTGCGTGAAGAGGCGGCCCTGGGGGCTGAGGAGGATGACCGGCACGCCGGTCTCTCCCGCCAGGACCGCTTCGACGGCAGCAAAGATCGGCTCCGGCTTCATCACCATGCCGCCGCCCCCGCCGTAGGGAGTATCGTCGGTCATGCGATGCTTGCCACCGGCATAGTCGCGGATGTTGTGCAGCGCGACGGTCAGCCGCCCGCTTTCCTGTGCCCGCTTGAGGATGCTCTCATCCAGCGGGCCGCGGAAGATTTCTGGGAACAGGGTCAGGATGTCGAAGTGCATACGAGTCAGCGAGTGGCGAATCATTGGGGGAGGGCAGAGCGGAAGAGGCGCAGCCAGTTGCCTCCCAGGATGGCAGCGATCTCTTCTTCGCCGTAGCCCATCTCGCCCAACGCCGGACCGATGCGCACCAGGTCGGCGACGGTGTCAATTTCGGCGGGCGCGCCCTCGGCGCCAAAGCCGCCATCGAAATCGGAGCCCAGCCCGACGTGGGCCGCATCCCCCACTACCTGGCAGACGTGGTCTATGGCGGCGGCCACATCGGCGACGGTGGCGGCGTTCTTGGGATCGCCCTTCGTCCAGCCAGGGCGCAGGAAGCGGTCGTAGGGCACGATGCCAACGACGCCATCCCGCTCGGCCAAACGGCGGATCATCCTGTCGGAGAGTTGACGGCTGCCGGGCACCCGCGCGCGGGGGTTGGCGTGGGTGGCGACGGTCCAGCCCTCGAAACGATCCGCCGCTTCGAAGAAGGCTTTGTCGGCCAGATGGCTCAAATCGAGAATCATCTCCAGATCGGCCAGCACCTCCAGCAGTTCGCGCCCTTCGTCGGTGAGCGGGCCGGGGGCGGCGTCGCCGCCGGCATAGCGCGACCCGCTCTGCCAGGCCGGCCCAACGATGCGCACGCCGCGCTCGAACCAGAACTCGGCTTCTGCGGGCTCGCGGATCGGGTCGGCGCCCTCCATCAGCGGCAGGATGCCCACTCGAGGGGCGTCGCCCTCCCAACCGGCCAGTACGCCGTCGAGATCGGCGCGGGTGCCGATCAATGCGATGCGCTTGTCCTCGTCGGCCAGACGGTGGTAAAAGTCCATCTGCGCCAGGGCCAGTGCGTGCGCCTCCTCCGCAGTGGTGTAGGTGTGTGGCTGAAGACGACCCGGCCGGGCGGGCGAGACGAAGACGGTGCCGCAGATGACTGCAATGCCGCCCGACAGCCACTCCGGCAGGCCGAGCATGCAGAGCCCCTCGCGTTGTGGGAGGTCGGAATCCTGCTCCAGACGGCGTGTTTCGAGCGCGCTACGGCGCAGGTCACGGCCCAGGACGAGCGTATTCCAGGCGATGTCTTCGTGAGCGTCTACGATGAGCGTTGATCTCTTCATAAGTATAAGTGTACCACAAGTGGCGGGTTTGACAATCGGGCACAATCATCATATACTAAAAAAACAGGAAGCAGGAGACAAGCAAGGAGGCAGGCGATGATCAGTGGTTCTTGGCTAGTGATGAGTCAAGGCCCCCAGCCAGGTCAGACCTTTATGTTGGACCGGGACTGGCTCACCGTGGGGCGGGATCCGAGCAACGAGATCGTGATCAGCGATCCACAGGTTTCGCGACAGCACGCCCGCATCACGCGCCAGGGAAAACTGGTGGTGATCGAGGACCTGGGGAGCACGAACGGCACCTTCGTCAACGGGATGCGGCTGACGGGGCCTCACGTGATGGCCAACGGCGACGTGATCGGTCTGGGGGATGCGGTGACGCTGACGTATTACGAGGTGGGCATCGCCACCGAAGCGGAGACGGTGGTGGGGCGGGCTGCAGCGATACCGGCGGCACCGCCGTCACCTGCCTATGCGCCACGTGCTGCCGCCCCGCAGCCTGTACCGCCAGCCTATGCTGCTCCCGCTGTCCCATCGCCGCCCTACGTGGCTGCACCCCCACCTCCAGGGATTGCCCTGGCTGCCGAGGAGAAGAAGCGCAAGACCGGCTTGATCGTCGGGTGCGCTGTCGTCGCGGTGCTGGTCGTGATTGTGGCCTGTGTCGGGGTGTTCGTGCTGGATTATCTGCGGTTGCTACCGCCCATTTTCTACGAGCCGCTGAGGTGGCTGGGGTTGATCCCGTAACGAATCAGACATCCGAAGTCTCAGAGACTTCGGATGTCTCTTTTTCCGCGATGGTCTCCAGCAACTGGCGGGTGAGTTCCTTGGTGCCGGGCTCCGATTCGCCCGCGGGCCCCACACAACCGGGGCAGCCGTCGGCACAAGGGCAGCGGCGCACCACATCCAACGCCGCCGTGAGCAGTTCGTCATGCAACTCGTAGAGCCGCACGCACAGGCCAGCCCCGCCCGGAGCACGGTCGTATAACGTGATGGTGGGCAGGCCCGTTTCCGGCGCCCGCGCCTGCACCGCCGCGCCCAAGTCCCCGGGATCGCACATCAGGTGCAATGGCGCCAGGTTTTGCAGCAGGTAAGCCAGGCCGCTCAATGCTCCTCGCGCTCCGCGCGCCTGTTCCACGCGACGGTGACAGGCCAGGCAGAGCGTGATCAGGTTCTCCAGTTGGTTGGCGAATAGATAAAGGTCATTGACGCCGGGGACATAACCAAAGACGCGGAAGGGCGTGAGATGATGCACGTCGTGTTGGCGGCCCTCCCGCTCAGGTGTGCCACAGTGACGGCAGCGGTAGCCATCGCGCTCACGTGCTGCGTCGCGTTGGGTTGCCCAGTTGGGGCCATAGTCGAGCGGAGGAGGCAGCACACCGGCCTCCTCCAGCCGCGCCGTCAATTCCTCGGATAGCACCAGCCAGTAGCCCACCGTGCGCAGGGTCTGCTCCGGCAGATCAATCGGCTCCCAGCCCAGCGTCTCGTGGGTATAGCGCCTGATCTTGCGGAAGCCTGTTGCCCGCGTCGTGACCAGGACCTCGCCATAGCCGTTCACCGTGTCCCCGTGTCTCCGTGTCTCCTCGCCGGCAGAGTATTCTTCGATAATCCGCACATCCGTCGCAGACGATGCCCGAGTGTAATAATCCAGATCAGCAGCGCGCACGAGGGCCAGCCCCTTATCCCAGTCCAGTGACTCAACCATATAGGTCTCGCCGCCATGCAGGTAGACCGCGCCCTGGTAGAGCAAGATCGGCGCGCTGGGGCGATCCATCTGGCCGATGACCTGCGGCGGCTCTTGCCCTACGTCTTGGATGACGACGGTATCGGGAGTACTGGTGCGCAGGGAAAGTCCCGCCGCCGGGTATTCCTCGCCGATCCAGGTGTAACGATTGCCGCTGTGGTGCACCACTCCCTCCTCGACGAGCGTCTCCAGCACGGCCTCGGCATCGGCGAACGCGCCGAACGGCTCGCCGCGCTCGAAGGGGAGTTCGAACGCGGCGCAGGCCAGGTGGTTGGCGAGAATCACCAGATTATCGGGGTCGAGTAGCGCGCGCTCCACCGGCTGGCCGAAAAAGTAGCGCGGGTGGGTGATCAGGTACTGATCGAGCGGCAGGGCGCTGGCGACGAGCACTGCCGCCGAGACACCCGCCCGCCGCCCGGCCCGCCCGGCCTGCTGCCAGGCGCTGGCGATGGTGCCGGGGTAGCCGGCCATCACGCAGGCGCTGAGTTGGCCGATATCCACGCCCAACTCGAGCGCATTCGTCGCCACGACGCCGCGCACCGTCCCCTCGCGTAAGCCCCGTTCGATGGCGCGTCGCTCGTTGGGCAGGTAGCCTCCACGATAGCCCTGGATCGCCCGGGCGTCGCCCCCTTCGGCAACGGCGGCATCGCGCAGGTAGCCCAGCAGCACCTCGGTGGTGAGCCGGGCGCGGGCAAAGACGATGGTCTGCACGTCGGCCTGGAGGAAGCGGGCGGCGATGTCTTTGGCGGCCAGCGCCGCGCTGCGCCGGAGTCCCAACCCGGCATCTACCAGTGGCGGATTGTAGAAGATAAAATGCTTATCGCCGCGCGGCGCGCCGTCGTCGTCTACCAACGTCACTGGCGCTTCGATCAGCCGTTCGGCCAGTTGGCGCGGGTTGGCGATGGTGGCGGAGGCGCAGATGAAGCGCGGGTCGGCGCCGTAGAAGCGGCATACACGCTGTAGCCGTCGCAACAGGTTCGCCACGTGCCCGCCAAAGAGGCCGCGATACGTGTGCAGTTCGTCGAGCACGACGTAGCGCAGGTTGGCAAAGAGCCGCGCCCAACGCGTGTGGTGCGGGAGAATGCCGGTGTGCAGCATGTCGGGGTTGGTGACCAGCAGACGGGCATCGCGGCGGATGGCAGCACGATGGGATTGCGGGGTATCGCCGTCGTAGGGGGAAATCGTGATTGGGGATTGGTGATTCGGGGCTTGCAAACTTGCAGACTCGCAGACTTGCTGTAGATTGGCGATCTGATCGTGGGCGAGGGCCTTTGTGGGAAAGAGGTAGAGCGCACAGGCGGCGGGGTCGTTCAGCAGTGTTTGAAGTACCGGCAGATTGTAGGCCAGCGTCTTGCCGGAGGCAGTCGAAGTCGCCAGGACGACGTGCTCCCCCGCCAGCGTCGCCGCGATCGCCTGCGCCTGGTGAGTGTAGGGCTGCTCGATGCCCTGGGCCTGCGCGGCGGCGATCAGACGTGGGTCGAGTCCGGCAGGCCAGGGCGCGGTGCGCGCGGCACGGGCGGGCAACCGCTCCCAGGCGGTCACGCAGCGCATAAAATCGGGGTCTTGGCGCAGGACGGTCAGCACATCGGAGAGAGACATAGGGCACCTTCATCCCGATTATAAGCGGGGAGAAGCGAGAGGGCAAATAGGATGGCATTCTTGTGAGGGAATGGTATAATTATATATGATGGCTGAAACGGAGTACATCATTGACCTCAGCCCGGATGGTCGGAACCGTTACCGCCATTTCCACCGTACTGACGGCAAGAAGGTCACCGAGTTCCGAGTGCAGTACGAAGCCTTCATCGAAGGAGCCTGGCATGCCATTGTGCGTTACGATTCGGCGCATGGATTCGCTCATCGGGATGTGCTCCATCCGGATAGTGTGGAGACGAAGACGCCGCTACGCCACCTGGACTTTGCCAGCGCGCTCACTTATGGCGAGCGTGACTTGAAAAAGAACTGGGACAAGTACCGCAGAAAGTACGAAGCAGAATTGCGGAAGAGAAGGCGGTGAGGTATGTTGACTTATGAGGAAATCGTGGAGCGAAACATCGAACTGAGTTTTGAGTTTAGTCTATATGTGATGGAACATCCGGACTTTGCAGCGAGTATCCCCAAGGGGGCAAAAGTGGCGCTTTTGCCTCAAGATGACCCGGAGTTGAGCTGCATCAATCGAAAGATTGCCGAGTCACACAGGGAGGCTGAGCCAGACGTTCCATTGGTCTTTGTCGAGTTTGAACGGCTTGAGCCTGTCCGTTCGCGCCTGGTGCGCCCTCGAATCGCCGCGTTGCAGCCGTCTTGAGGTCACTGCATCCACGCCATGACCCCGCCGGCTCACGGAGTGGCGTTGCGCATGACCTGTGGCCTGGGTTGACAAATCCTGCAAAACATGGAAAATAGCCCCACAAATCAATAGCCGAGACTGGCTCTCATCCAGAGAGGTGGAGGGACCGGCCCAACGAAACCTCGGCAACCAGGTGGGGTTGGTAAACTGGTAATTGGTAGATTGGTCATTGGGTGCATCGCCCAACTCACCAACTACCAGATACCAATCTACCAACTACCAACCAATGGTGCCAATTCCGGCAGAAGGACAATTCTGGAAGATGAGAGGGAAGGCAGCCGCTAACCCCCTTGCTTTCAGAAGGGGGTTTTCTTTTGCCCGCCCCTGGATAGAGCAGGAGCGTCCGACTAAATGCCCGTTACACAGGAGGTCGTCGTGAGCCCGAAGAGCACTACTATTTTTACTCAGGCCGTTCATGCCGGCGAGGAGAAATGCAAGCCCTATCATTCCCTGACCATGCCCATCGTGCAGACCTCGACCTATGCGTTCGAGAACACCGCCGCGCTCATCGCGCACATGCAGCGCAAGATGGACGAACAGGAATTATTGCGCGAGGAGTATGGCCGCTACGGCAATCCCACCCAACGCACCGTGGAGCGCAAGTTAGCCGGACTCGATGGCGGGGAAGATGCCCTGCTATTCGGCAGCGGCATGTGCGCGATCACGACGGTCTTGCTGACCATGCTCTCGCAGGGCGACCATTTGATCATGACCGACGACTGCTACCGTCGCACGCGCCAGTTCTGCCTAGAGTTCCTCAGCCGTTACGGCATCGAGACGACCATTGTCCCGATAGGCGATTACGCGGCGCTGGAGGCAGCCATCCGGGACAACACGCGGATGATCCTTTCGGAGACGCCGACCAATCCCTACCTCCGCATCGTGGACTTGGAGCGGCTGGTGGAAATCGCCTGCCGCCACGGCCTCAAGACCTTCATAGACAGTACCTTTGCCACACCCTGCAACCTGCGTCCGTTGGAGTATGGCGTGGACCTGGTGACCCATAGCGCCACCAAATACCTGGGCGGGCACAACGATTTGCTGGGCGGCGTGGTCATCGGTAGCAAGTCGCTCCTCGCCCCGATCAAGGAAGCGCGCTCGGTGATCGGCGGCGTCATGGACCCCAACACTGCGTACCTGCTCCTGCGCGGCCTCAAGACGCTGGCGATCCGCGTTGTCAAGCAGAACGAGAACGGACTGCAGGTAGCGCGTTTCCTGGAATCCCACCCCAAAATCCGCAAGGTCTATTACCCCGGCCTGCCCAGCCACCCCGATTATGAACTCGCCCGCCGGCAGATGAGCGGCTTTGGCGGCGTGGTCAGTTTCGAGATCGAAGGCGACCGCGAACGCACCGGCGCCTTCATAGACGCGCTGCGCATCCCCTACATGGGCCCCAGCCTGGGTGGCGTGGAAAGCATCGTCGAGCAGCCGGCGCTCATGTCCCACTTTACCCTTGATCCGGAGGAGCGGCTCGCGTTGGGCATCAAGGACGAACTGGTGCGCTATGCCCTGGGGATCGAGGACGCACAAGACCTGATCGCCGACCTGGAACAGGCGCTGGAGAGGATATAGGAGTAGGGAGTAAGGGAGTAGGAAGTAAGGGGATAAGCGGCTCCCTACCCCCTTACTCCCTACTTCCTACTCCCCCTCTTGACCGAACCGCCTTTCTGTGCTAAAACACATCCAGCGATTACACTGACGCGGAGGTGGGCCATGCACATCGTTGTCTGTACCAAACACACGCCCGACTCGGAAGCCAAGATGTCGGTGGACGGGGCGGGCAACGTCTCCTGGGGAGAATCCCCTCTCATCATCAACCCCTGGGACGAGTACGCCGTAGAAGAGGCGTTGAAACTGCGCGACCAACACGGCGGCCAGGTCACCGTCGTCTCGATGGGGCCCGAGGCGGCGCTGGAGGCGCTCAAGCATGCCGTCGCCATGGGCTGCGACCAGGCCATCCGCTTATGGGACGATGCGTGCGCCGGCTCCGACACCCTCGCCACCGGCTACGTGCTGGCCAAGGCCATCCAGAAGATGGGCGACGTGGACCTGGTGCTCCTGGGCAAGTCGGCGATTGACGCTCAGACGTGGCAGGTGGGGCCGGCGCTCGCCCGGCGGCTGGGCTGGCCCGCGCTGATGTACACGATCCACATTGCCGCGCTTGACCCCGCTGCCAGGACGATCACCGTCGAGCGGCTGCTGGAAGAGGGGCGCCAGGTCGTATCGGCGCCGCTGCCCGCCGTCATCGGCACCACCAAAGGCATCAACGAGCCGCGCTATACCTCGTTCATGGGCATCCGCAAGGCGGCCAAGATGGAGTACCCGCTGTGGACGCCGGCCGACCTGGGGGCTGAGCCGAACAAGGTCGGTGTCGCCGGCTCCGGCGTGCGTTGGCCGGCCGTCTTTGCCCCACCGCCACGCGAAGGCCAGGCCGAGATCGTCCAGGCCGAGACGGTCGAGGAGGCGGCCCGCATCCTGGTGGACAAATTGCTGACTGCTAAGGTGATTTAAGGAGCGGAAGATGGCAGAGTTAGTTGTGCGGCTACCCCAACCGCTGTACCGGCGCCTGCTAAAGCGCACAGCAATAGAAAAAAGAGAGCCTAACGAGGTTATCGTCGAAGCCGTTGAGTACTGGCTGCGCGAAGATACCTCAGACGAAGCGCGCATTGAACGGGCGTTGCGTCGCACCGGTCTGTTGGTGCCGCCGGAGGAGAAACGGTATGCTATGGGCCGCGCAATAGACCGAGAGGCGCTCAGGCGCAAACTGGCAAAGATCCGGCTCGACCCTCCGCTCTCCGAGGACATCATCGCTGACCGGAGATAACTTCATGACTGCCGCGCCAATCTTCTACTTCGATACCAGCGTATTGGTCAAGCACTATATCTCTGAACCAGGCACAGAATGGGTGCGAAGGATCACAGCGACTCACGCAGTGGTCATCGCAGAGATCGGCATCGTCGAAATGGCGGCAGCATTATCCAAGCGCAAGCGTGCAGGCGATTTGGATCAGGAGACCTATGAGGATTTCCTGGAGGCGTTTCTACAGGATGCCGAGACGAAATACCGGATATTGACCACTGTTCGGGACACTTTCAATCTGGCTGTTGATCTGATACGCCGCCACCCCCTGCGCGCCTACGACGCCGTCCAACTGGCAACCGCGTTACGGCTGGCCGAAGCGCTGGATGAGGAAGGACTGGCACTGACCTTCGTCTCTGCCGATGCTGCGCTTTGCACAGCAGCCGAACGCGAGAATCTCGCCGTGGTTAACCCCAACCTGCTACCGGATACGCCACAAGGAGGAGCGCAATGAGCAACGACATCTTTGTCTGGATCGAGCAGTACAAGGGCAAGGCCGCCTCGGCTTCCTGGGAGGCCACCGGGCTTGCCCGTCGCCTGGCCGATCAATTGGGCGGGCGCGTGACCGCTTGCGTCTTCGGCGGGCCGGGGGTGGAGCCACTTGCTCAGGAGGCCATCTCCTACGGCGCCGATACGGTGCTGCTGGCCGAGGATGCCACGCTGGCCGACTTTCGCGTCGAGCCGTACACGGCGCTCCTGGCCAAGTCCGTGCACGAAGCCCAGCCTGCCGCCGTCCTCATCGGCGCGACCTTTCGCGGGCGCGAGTTGGGCCCGGCGCTGGCGGTGGACCTCGACACCGGCTGCATCGCCGACTGCACCGCATTGGATTTGGAGAACGGCCAACTGGTTGCCACGCGCCCGATCTATGCCGGCAAATTGCTCTGCAAGTGTGTAATCCCCGAACGACGCCCGCAGATTCTCACGACCCGCTCGCGCGCCTTCCCCAGGCCGCAGCCCGATCCCTCCCGCAGCGGGCAGGTGACCCGCGTGCAGCCGGCGCTGGCCGAGGAAGCCATTGCCTGCAAGGTGACTGGCTTCCAGGAAACCGCTGGCGGTGTCAGTTTGGCCGACGCCGCGATCATCGTCTCCGGCGGGCGGGGCGTCGGCGGGCCGGAGGGCTTTGCGTCGCTCCGCGAACTGGCGCAGGTGTTGGGTGCGGCGCTGGGAGCCTCCCGCGCCGCGGTGGATGCCGGCTGGGTGCCCTACGAGCACCAGGTCGGGCAGACCGGCAAGACCGTCAGCCCCGACCTTTACATCGCCTGCGGCATCTCTGGCTCGATCCAGCATCAGGCCGGAATGCGCACCAGCAAAGTCATCGTCGCCGTCAACAAGGACCCCGAAGCGCCGATCTTCAAGTTGGCGCACTATGGCATCGTCGGCGACCTGTTCAAGGTCGTGCCTGCGCTCACGGCCGCGTTTAGAGAGAAACTGGGGTGACCTCTCCCCTAGCCCCTCATATGTGTCAACTTAAAGCCTATCCGAAAGTGACTACTCAGCCTGACCTCCCCGACCCCTCTTCCTGCTGGCGGAAGAGGGGAGAGATATAGGTGGGGGTTGGGCGGGCGGCTTCGCCGCCC
>DAOUBA010000011.1:0-22605 GCA_034432855.1 Anaerolineae bacterium
GGCCAGGTCTATGCTGATCTCAAGCCGATGTATGATTTTCACACGCGGGACCTGCTGCAAAAAATAAAGGAGGTAGGTCTTGGAGGACGCAGACGCCATCGTCGCCAATCGGCTCAAGCTGCTGGCTGAATACACAGATGAGTTGCGCGATTACAAGACCCAGATCACCAGTTTCCGGGTGTATCAGGATAACAAGATGCTCCGTCGGGCTGTCGAGCGCACACTCCAGGTGGCTATAGAAACCTGCCTGGACATCGGCCGGCGCTTGATTGCCCTGGAGGGATTCCGTTACCCGGAAGACAACCAGGATGTCTTTCGAGTCCTGGCCGAAGAAGAAGTTGTACCGGAGGGGCTCTTGCCGGTATTGCTGGATATGGCCCGCTTTCGCAACCTGATTGTGCACGAGTATGCGCGAATAGACGACGTCTTGGTGTACGGTATCTTGCAGAAGCGGCTGGACGATTTGGATGCTTTTGCCCGCGCCGTGCAAGCCTATCTGGAATCCTCGTGAGTGGCCCTGTCGTCCTCGACGCCCGCACCGCCGCCGATCACTTCCCCGGCATCGGGCGCTACGTCGTGAACCTGGCCCGCGCGCTGGTGCAGGAAGCGCCAGATTTCCCCCTTGTGCTATTGTACGATCCATCCGCCCCTTCCCGCCTGGCTCTGCCCGACCTTACCCGGGTGGCCTGTCCAGTTTCGCCCTTCTCGTTGCGTCAGCAATGGGCCGTGCCCCGAGCGCTGCGAGATGCCCACGCTACGCTCTACCACAGCCCCTACTACCTGATGCCCTACCGCCCCGGCATTCCCACCGTACTCACCGTCCACGATCTGATCCCGCTTCTGTTCCCGCAGCAGAGCAGTGGCCGCGCCCGTCTGCTTTTCCGCTGGACGATGGCGCTGGCCCTAAACATTGCCCAGCGGGTCATCGTTGTCTCCAGCGCAACGCGGGATGACCTGCTGGTACATTTCCGTGTTCCGGCTTCAAGCGTCGCCGTTATTCCCGAAGCGGCCGACCCCGCCTTCCACCCCCGCCCTCCGGGCGAAGTAGAGACAGTCCGCCGCAAATACGGCCTGCCGGAATCCTTCATTCTTTACCTGGGCTCCAACAAACCCCACAAGAACCTGCCCCGGCTGATAGAGGCCTGGTCGCAGGTTACGCAATACGGAATACGCAATACCCTCGTCATCGCCGGCGTCTGGGACCCCCGCTACCCCGAAGCCCACTTCCTGGCGGAGCGCCTGGGTCTGCAGAACGTCCGCTGGCTGGGGCCCGTGCCCGAGGCCGACCTCCCCGTCCTCTACAGCGCCGCGACCCTCTTCGTCTTCCCCTCCCTCTACGAGGGCTTTGGCCTGCCGGTGCTGGAGGCGATGGCCTGTGGGACGCCAGTGGTCTGCTCCAATACCTCCAGCCTGCCGGAGGTGGCGGGGGGGGCGGCAATCCTGGTAGACCCGCTCGACGTGGGGGCCCTGGCGCTTGCCGTCAAACGGCTGTGGGAGGACGAGGCCCTGCGGCAGGAACTGCGGGAGCGCGGACTCGAGCAGGCAGCGTGCTTTTCTTGGAAGCACACCGTGAAAGAAACCCTGGCCGTCTATGCCGATGCAGGTCGGGTAGCCAAGCCAACCATCGCTTTGACAACCGGCGCAGAGTGAGGTACTATACACAGAGGAGGTTATGATCCCGTGACTGCCCTCACCGAGGACGCGATGCGTGCATACCGTATGGGTTTTCGGGCTCGTCTCGAACGCCGGCGTGAAGCGCAAGAGCGGCTTCGTCAGCGGGCCCTCCAGGCTGTCGAAGAAAGGGTCCCGTGCGTCATCGCTCGTTCGTCCTCCGTGCAACGAGCCTACCTGTTTGGCTCTCTGACCCGCCCCGGCGCTTTCCACGAAGCATCCGACATTGATATCGCCGTCGAGGGCATAACAGCTCAGGAGTATTTCGCCCTCTGGAGGGCCTTGGAGCAGGCTCTGCCCGATTGGGAGGTTGATCTGCGCGACATCACCTCTCCCTCCCATTTTTCTGACCTAATTCGCAAGACCGGAGTGTTGATTTATGAACGAGCAGATTCGGTTGCTGCAGGCTGAGATACGGGCCGATTTGGAAGCCATCAGGGAGGCTTACGAAGCCCTGAACACGGTTAGCAGTCGCCTGGATGGAGAAATGGGCATTGTGGCGGGCTACTACCTGCATGTGCTCTACGGTCTGTTCGAGGGGCTTTTTGCTCGCATCGCCACAACCTTTGGGAATCAGGTTGCCGACAAGTCCCAATGGCACACACAGCTGTTACGACGCATGACCCTGGATGTGGAGCAGGTCCGTCCCCCGGTGATCAGTCGCGAAACCTACGAATGCCTGGAGGTGTTGCGCCGTTTTCGGCACCTGTTCCGTAATGCCTACGTCCTGCGCTTCGATCCGGATCGCTTGGCGGCTGTTGTGCACAGCGCCCGTCGGCTGGAGCAGTTGTACCGGCGTGACTTGGAGGCTTTCTTGGGCTTCCTGGACAAACTGGCCGAAATGGGAGATTGAGTTCCTTCGCACCCTGGCCTCCTCGGTGTTTTGTGCGAGACCTCAGATGTCTGATGGATTGCGCCGGCTGCATTGGTTGCTCGTAGCGGCACTGATTGGGCTATATGCTGGCTGGATCGGCTACGTCATCGCTCGTAACAAGCCGTGCGACTTTTATCTTTACTATCTGGCCGCGTATGGATTTGCCCACGGGGAGGACGTTTATGGCGAGGTTGACTGGGCACGACTGGCCCAGGAGACGCACGTCACCAATTATGCGCCTCCCTACCGCTACCCGCCGCTCACCGCCCAATTGGTCTGGCCGCTCACCGTGCTTGCCCCGCGTCTGGCTGCCCTTATCTGGTTGAGCGCGAGTGCGCTGGCATTCATCGCTTCGGCCTGGTTGCTCGGGCGCTCATCCCAGTCGCCGTTTGGGGTTCCGTTGGCCCTGGGCATGCTCCTGTTCTTCGTGCCGTCGTTGACCACGTTGCACGCCGGGCAGGTCAACGGCTTTCTGCTGCTCGCCCTGGCCTTTGCGCTGTACGCCTTTGCCCGTCGGCGTCCCGTGTGGTTGGGCGCCGGAGTGGCAATCGGCGCGATGCTCAAGTTAGTGCCTGTGGCACATCTGGGCTACCTGGCGTGGCGTCGCCAGTGGCGGGCTGCGCTCGCCGGCGCGATCGTGATCGTGCTCCTGCTGGGGAGCGCGATCCCCCTGATCGGCCGGTCGGGCCTGGCTTCCTACGCACGCAACTTTTCCACCCTGGGCGCGGTGGGTGGCCTGATTCCCGGCGGGGCCAGCCAATCCGTCGGCAGTTTCTTCGCCCGTCTGTTGGTAGCCGGGGAGGGGCGCTGGGCCCTTACCGACGCGCCACAACTGGCTCGTTGGTTGGGGTGGGGCGTATCATTGCTGCTCGTCGTAGCGACGATGGCCCTGTGTTGGCCGCGTGGTGACCTATCCAACCTGTTCGCTCTGGAATTCGCGCTCGTGACCACGACGGCGAGCCTGGTGACGCCCTATGTCTGGTATCACCAACTGGTCGTGCTGCTCATCCCGTTCTTCATTCTGGTCGAGCGCGCCCTGACCCGGCCACGTCTGCGCTGGATGCTCGTCCCGCTGGCCATCGGCTACGTCGTGACCGACGTTCACGGCCTGGCCTGGCACCACCTCGAGTTCTGCCCCTTGCTGGTCTCGATGCCGTTCTACACCGCGCTGATGCTGTGGGGACTGCTGGCGTGGATAATCATGCAGCAGAAACGTGCGCCGGTTGACGACAGGGGGACCCGGTCTTGAAAACGCTACTCTACACCTGGCTGCCGCGACTGTGGCATGACAACGGCTCGCGTTGGTTGCTTCTGCTGTACTTGGCTGCATTCCCGGTCTTGTTTCGGCCTGTGCTGCACGGGAGCGACCCGCTGGGATATTATGCCTGGGTGCGTTCGGCGGTCATAGACGGCGACCTGAATGTGGACAACGAATTCCACGATCTGCATTTTGACGAGTATCACCAGATCATCACTCCGACCGGCCACCGTGCCAATCAATGGTCTGCGGGGCCGGCCTTGTTGTGGTCGCCTTTCTACTTGGCGGCGCACGGCTTCATCACTTTGCAGGCTCATCTGGGTGGCCCCTGGCCGGCCGACGGCTACAGCCTGCCTTATACGGTAGCGACCGGCATGGCCTCGACAATATATGCCCTGGCGGGGTTGTTTCTGCTGTACTCGCTGGCCCGACGCTATGCTGTCGATTCTGTGGCTGCGCTGGCGGTCATTACCATCTGGTTTGCCTCCCCGCTGGTATTCTATATGTACAGTAGTCCGATGATGTCCCATGCAGTGGACGTCTTTGCCTGCTCACTGTTTTTCTGGGTTTGGCAGCGCACGCGCCCCTGGCCAACAGGGCGGGGTTGGATTGCCAGGGGCGCATGTATCGGCCTGTCCACGCTGATCCGACCACAGAATATCCTGCTTGGCATCCTTCCGGTACTGGACTTGGGTCAAAAACTCTTTGACCATGACAGTCCACGTCGGCAGCGGATCGGCGTGGTATTGAGGGCGGCACTGGGTTTCGGTGTTGGCATCCTTATGTTTATGGGGCCGCAGATGGTCTTTTGGCGTATTGTGTACGGTTATTGGATCGTCAATACATACACGTTCGGCCAAGATGTTACACTCTTCACTCCACTCCAGCCCCATGTACTGGAGGCGCTCTTTTCGACCGATCGAGGCCTGTTCTTTTGGTCGCCCGTCTTGCTGCCTGCCCTGGGTGGTCTGGTGGCGCTATTCCGGCAAGATCGTCGCCTGGCTCTCCTGTTGGTGCTACATTTCTGTGTGCAGTGTTATGTGATCAGTTCCAACATCTGGTGGAACGGGGCCCCCAGTTTCGGCGCGCGATACTTTCTAGGCAACACACCCGCGTTTGTACTAGGACTGGCAGCACTTGGGGAAACACTGCGCAAACGCATAGGTTTCAGACCGTTCGCCGCCGTATCGGTCGCGTTTATCGTCTGGAATTTGTTGCTTCTCGTCCAATACGTGTTGGAGACGGTCCCGCGCATTGGCCCGGTAAACGTAGGGTTGATGGTACGCAACCAGTTCACGGTGATACCCGAAAACGTTCCCCGCATCATCCGCGCGTTGATTTCCCGAATGTCGGAATAGCAAAAGGCCACTATGCGTGCATTCGGCAGATTGACCGGAACAATACAGTGGCATCAGTCTGGCTGCTTGGCAACCGGTGTATTTCTGCTGTCTTTGTCGCTGTATGTGAGTACCCTTGCCCCGGGGCTGTTGTGGGGCGGCGGAGACTTTGCAACCTATCAGACACTCGCCGCTCTTGGCAAACCGAACGTCGAAGGCGGCATTTTTGCCCATTCGCTGTGGGTTATCCTCGCCCACCCTTTCACGCGCCTGCCCCTGCGCGACCCCGCCTGGCGGGCCAATTTCGCCTCCGCCGTCTTCGCCGCCGTGGCACTGAGCCTGCTCTTCCTCTCCTGCCTGCACATGATCCGTTCGAGAGCGGCCTCCCTGTTGGCAACCGGCGCGCTGGCTGTCTCCCACACCTTTTGGACATACGCGGTGATGCCCAAGGTCTACTCGCTCAACGCGCTGCTCCTGATCGCCTGCATCTACCTCCTCCTGCGCTGGAGAGAAAACGCGCCAGACCTTTACCTGTACCTGGCCGCTTTCCTCTACGGCATCAGTTTCCTCAATCACCTGGTTATGGCTACCGCAGCGCCGGCGTTCGTTGCCTTCGTCGGCCTGGTCCTGTGGCAACGCCGGAAATCACACCCGCTTCTACTTCCGGCGCTGCTCGCCTGCCTGTCCTTCGGATTGGGGCTTGCCCCGCTGATGTATTTGTCCATCCGAGTGGGCACCGCCGCGGGCGTGGGAGGAGCCTACATCGGATTCCTGAAAGGGCTGGGATACGCTCTCGTACATCCGTCCGCCTTGCTCAAGGGCATCGGCTGGAGCGCCTTGCTGGGGACGTACCAGTTCCCGGTGACAGTCCTCGCCGGACTCTTCGGTCTCTACTTGTTGTGGCAGCGCGACCGGCCGGCAGGTCTGCTGATCCTGCTGGCGATTCTCGGCACGTGGGCCTTTCTGCTCGGCGCGTTGGACCCGCGGGCCGGCGGAGTCTATGTCTGGAACCTGCACTACTACTTGCAGGCTTATGTGCCGTTTGCATTCGCCGTCGCTGCCGGGCTTCAGGTCCTGTGGGAACGCTTTTGCCCCCGAGTCTTGCACAAACTTGCCGTGATCGCACTCAGCCTGTTGCTGCCGATAGTCGTCTATGCGGTCGCGCCGCACGCCGCCCGCAATTTCATCTCGAACCTGCCCGACTTTCGCCCGTTGCCCGGCCGGGATAACCTGACCTATGTCCTCTCCCCCTGGAAACATCACGAGACCGGTGCACGCGAGTTCGGTGAAGAGGTCTTCCGTATCTTGCCACCCAATAGTGTGCTCTTTGCCGATTACAGCCTGTGGACCATCTTCAATTATCTCCAGGTCATAGAAGGCGCTCGACCGGATGTGACGTTGGTTATGCTCGACCAGGACCAGGCTGCCGTGATTCAGGGGTATCGCTCCAATCCCAACCTCTTCTTGGCTGACACCTACAGATACTATGATCTGGCAGGGATTCGCCAACGCTTCGAGATCATACCAGAAGGCCCGATCTACCGGCTGATTCCCAGGTAGCACACGCATTGTGCACGAGAGCAGGATCCGTGCTATAATGCTTCGCAAGATGGACAACGCTGATGGATTAGCCCACTCAGATCAGGCCATCCGGTGCCTTACCGGATTTTCGGCACGTTTTGTTCCCCTGCTCAAAGCATTGCGAAAGGCCTGCCGTCAGCATTACGGCCGACGCCTGGTCACCCTCGCCGTCTTTGGCTCTTTGGGACGTGGAACCGCCGGGCCGGAATCCGATGTGGACCTGCTCGTCATCGCCCGCTCACTTCCCCGCGGGCGTATTCCTCGCGCCGACGATTTTACCCACGTCGAACAGGCTCTAGAGCCGATCCTGCATCAACTGGCTGCCGATGGGGTACACACCCGCTTCTCGCCTATCATCAGGACCCCCGAGGAGATCGAACAAGGTAGCCCTCTGCTGCTGGATATGATCGAAGACGCTCTTATCCTCTACGACCGTGATCGGTTCTTCGCCAGAAAGATAGAAGCGCTACGCGAGCGGCTGGCCGCGCTGGGCGCCCGGCGGGTCTGGCGGGGCGAGCAATGGTATTGGGACCTCAAGCCGGACTATCGGCCTGGCGAGGTGTTTGAGATATGACCAACGTGACACTGGCTCAGAGTTACCTGATCAAGGCCCGCCTGCGTCTTGGGCTTCTCCAGTTCCTACTGGATGCTGGCGGATACTCCGACGTGATCCGTGAAGCCCAGGAAATCGTGGAACTGGCCCTCAAGGGCATGCTCCGCCAGGTCGGTGTGGAACCCCCCAAATGGCACGATGTTGGTTCTCTCCTGATCGAGCATCGTTCTCGTTTCCCGGCCGAAGTGGTTGCCGACTTGGAGACATTGGCCGCTATCTCCAAATGGCACGCCGCGAGCGCGAGTTCGCGTTCTACGGTGAGACGGATTTTATCCCCACCGAGGAGTACACCCTCCAAGACGCTCAGCGCGCCATCGCCGATGCCCACAAGGTCGTTATCACCGCTGCCAAAGTGATCCCCGCTCCTGAATGAACATCCTCCACATCTACAAAGACTACCACCCTATCCTCGGCGGCATCGAGAATCACATCAGGGTGCTCGCTGAAGCGCAGGCCGCCGCCGGGCACACCGTCACCGTGTTGGTCTGCGACCCCGGCCCGCGCACGCGGATAGAGGAGAGCAATGGCGTGCGCGTGATCAAAGCCGGGCGCATCGCCACCGCCGCCTCGATGCCGCTCAGCCCGAGCCAGCCCTTCATCCTGGCGCGACTGCGGCCCGATGTCGCTCACGTCCATTCTCCCTACCCGCTGGGCGAAGTCGCCAACTGGCTGCTGGGCCGGGCGCGCGCCACCGTCATCACCCACCACTCAGACGTGGTGCGCCAGCGCGGATGGCTGCGACTGTACGGGCCGCTCCTGCGCCGGGTGCTCGCCGCCGCCGACCGCATTATTGCCACCAGCCCACGCTACATCGAAACCTCGCCCTGGCTCAGCCCCCTCCGTGACAAATGCATCGTCGTTCCGTTGGGGGTGGACCACTGCCGCTTTGTTCCGCCCCTCTCTCCCTACGACGGCCCGCCGACACTGCTCTTTGTAGGCAGGTTGCGCTATTACAAGGGAGTAGACACGCTACTAGAGGCACTGGCGAGCCTCCCCGGCGTTCATCTGAACGTTGTTGGGGAGGGGCCGATGCGGGAAACGTGGACAGCACAGGCTGCCAGATTGAGGCTTTCCGACCGTGTGCACTTCCTGGGCGAAGTAGACGACGCCGAATTGCCCGGCCTCTACCATCAGGCGCACCTTTTCGTCCTGCCCTGCAACACTCGCGCCGAGGCGTTCGGGAGTGTCCTCCTTGAGGCGATGGCTTCTGGTCTACCTTGCATCACCACCGAGGTCAGCAGCGGCACCTCGTGGGTCGTGCAAGATGGCGTCACGGGGCTGCTCGTGCCGCCGCGCGATCCCCAGGCCCTGGCCGGAGCCGCCCGCAGCCTGCTGGACGACCCCGACCGCCGGGCGACGATGGGCCGCGCCGGACGCGCCCGCGTCGAGACCGAATTCACCATCGAACAGATGATCGCCCGCGTGCAGGCGGTGTACGAAGGGGTGTTGGTGGCCTCATTTCATGCTCCAGGTTGCCGCTCAGGCCGGCCATTCTTCTACCATAAAGGACACGAAGGGCGCAAAGGTTGACGGTACTGTGGGTGGGCAGGGCTGTCCAAGCCGGATTGTAGCGACCGGACGCTCGTTGAAAGGCGCGAACGGTATCAGTCAGAATCCTTTGTGTCCTTCGTGGTGAAAATGAAAGACTGTGCCCATTGGGGGTATAGCAGGAGGCTACGCTATGAGGTTCCTGGTCACCGGCGGGGCCGGCTTTATTGGCTCCAACATTGTGGAAGAGTTGTTGCAGCGCGGCGAGACGGTGCGGGTGTTCGACAATTTCAGCACCGGCAAACGCGAAAACCTGGCCGCGTTCCGGGAACGCATCGAACTCGTCGAGGGCGACCTGCGCGATGGGCCCACCGTGCGCCAGGCCGCCGAAGGTGTGGATTACGTCCTGCACCAGGCGGCGATCCCCTCGGTGCCGCGCTCGGTGGACGACCCGCTGGAAACCGACGCCGTCAACGTCACCGGCACCCTCAACCTGCTGCTCGCCGCGCGCGACGCCGGGGTCAGGCGCGTCGTCTTTGCCTCATCGTGCGCCGTCTACGGCGACGAACCGACCCTCCCCAAGCGCGAGGATATGCTCCCCTGGCCCAAGTCCCCCTACGCCGTCTCCAAACTGGCCGGGGAGCACTATTGTCGCACCTTCAGCGAAGTGTATGGCCTGGAGACGGTGGCCCTGCGCTATTTCAACGTCTTTGGGCCGCGCCAAGACCCGGCCTCCGATTATGCCGCTGTCATCCCACGCTTCATCACGCGCTTGCTACGAGAGGAAGCCCCTATCGTCTATGGCGATGGGTTGCAGTCGCGCGATTTCGTCTACGTCGCCAACGTCGTGCAGGCCAATCTGCTGGCAGCCACCGCCCCCGGCGTGGCCGGGCGTGTGTTCAACATCGCCGGCGGCGAACGCTACACGCTGCTCGACCTGATCCGCATCCTGAACGATGTCCTGGGTACCGCCGTCGCGCCGATTCACGAGGATTCACACCCCGGCGACGTGCGCCACTCGCAGGCTGATATCGGTGCGGCGCAGCGGGCATTGGGCTATCGGCCGACGATTGATTTTGCGGAAGGGATACGGCAGACAATCGAATGGTACAGGACGGTCCATTAAGTTAAGTGGGTTGCTATACCGGGCGGAAGGATGTATAATAGTTCTCTTGCGATGAGGGAGGGGCCAATTCCAGGAAAGCAGACGATGAACACGGAGAACGTGCCGTCCATCTGATTCGGGTCAGACGCGCATCCTGAGCCTCCATGACCGACTCGACAATTGAGTGCGAAATCGAACGCAACTACCATTTCAACGCGGCGGTCAACGTGCTGGACGGCATGTTCTTCTGGTTTGGCGCCAGTTTCATTGCCGCGCGCACCATCCTGCCGCTCTATGTCAGCCGCTTCACCGACAGCCGGCTGGCGCTTGGTCTGCTTTCGACGATCTCCGCTGCTGGCTGGCTCGTGCCCCAATTGTTTACGGCCAATTGGGTGCAACGGCTGCCGCGCAAAAAACTCGGCGTGGTCAACATCGGGCTGTTCACCGAGCGGCTGCCTATTCTGATGATGGCGCTAACGGCGTGGTTGTTTGCCGACTCACCGTCACTGGCACTGATCGCGTTCTTTATATGCTTCGCCTGGCATGTGTTCGGGGCTGGCACGGTGGCCGTCAGTTGGCAGGATTTGATTGCCAAGATCATCCCGCGCGACCGGCGCGGGAGGTTCTTGGGCATTACCAACTTTGGGGGGACGGCAACCGGGGTGCTGGGTGCGACTGCGGCAACCTGGCTACTAGCGCACTATGAGTTTCCCACCGGTTACGTGTTCTGCTTTGCGGCAGCAGCAGTGCTGATCTTTATCTCGTGGATCTTTATCGCACTCACTCGTGAGTCGGCACAGCCCAGCCGTGAGCCGCCGGTTTCACAGCGCGAATATCTGAGGCGATTGCCTGCCATCTTGCGCGCCGATCTGAACTTTCGGCGCTACCTGATCAGCCAGATCGTCTCCTCACTCGGCGGCATGGCGGGAGGTTTTGTGACCGTCTATGCCGTGCAACGCTGGCATCTCTCCGATAGCCAGGCCGGCGGCTTTACCACCAGCCTGTTGATCGGCCAGGCGCTCAGCAACCTGCTGTTCGGGGTGTTGGCCGACCGCAAGGGGCACAAACTGGTACTGGAGATGGCGACGCTATGCGGCGTATTGTCCATCGGCCTGGCGAGCGTGGCGCCTGCCCCGGTCTGGTTCTACGCCGTCTTTGCGCTAAGCGGCGCCAGCATGGCTGGCTTTATCCTCTCGGGCATCATGATCGTGTTCGAGTTCACCACGCCCGATCTGCGCCCGACCTACATCGGCTTGAGCAACACGATCATCGGCGTCGTATCGGCCGTCGTGCCGCTGATCGGGGGTCTGCTGGCCGGGGCGATAGGCTACCAGGCGCTCTTTGCCGTAGCATCCGCCATCGGCACGGTCAGCCTGGTTCTGCTGCGCTGGACGGTGCGCGACCCGCGCAGCCGCCTGCAAAGCCGCTCCACATAGACAATCCTCTCTGTCCGCCCCCACGGCTAACAGCCCCCGCGCATACGGATTTGCATGCACAGGCGAGATAGTATACAATCCTTATCGCGTTCGATGACGTTCCCGGGAGCGCCAAAGTGTTCCACTCGTCCGACAGGGTACTGGTCGCGATTATGAACAGCCGGCGTGATTTTGACATCGCGCGGGATGAATCCTGGTATCGCGTTCCTGTGGACTATGCGCCCAAGAGCATCACCGAGGCTGTCGTCCTGGCACTCTACTTTACCCGCGCCTTCGGCCAAGAGAAATGGGCCATCCATTGGTACGCCCCTGTGCGTGGCCACGAGTTGGTGCGCCGTTGCGATCTGTTTCCCGACCAGCCAGAGCATCCCCGCGCCAAGAGGATGTACTACAAGATGCAGTTGGGGCCATTGATGCGACTGGAGCGACCGATCCCCAGCCTGCGCTGGCGACGCATCACATTCATCGAGACGACGTGGGATCGCTTTCTGGCTGCCGAGGAGATCAACGACCTCTACGCCTCCGGTGCTGACGGCCTGTTCGTCACTCTCAAGGAGGCGGGCTTCTACCCCGAACGCGAGTTCAGCGTGCGCGAGGGAGGCCGGCGTTACGTGGTGGACCTGGCGATTCCCTGCCATACGGGCACCGTCGCCATTGTTACCGGTGCCCGGCCTGCCCCGCCCTATGCCCTGCACAACCCTGAGGTGGATACCGTGCGCCGCGCAATTCAGCGGCTGGGTGGTCCAAAAGCGCCCCGCGTTCTGCCCAATGCTCCCCAGGGTCACAGACCACAGGCGCTCAATGGAGTGTAGGGCATATCGAAGGCCTCGGCTACGGCCTGGTAGGTGATCTTGCCCTGATGGATATTGACCCCCAGCGCCAGCGCCCTGTCGGACTTTACGGCCCCTTCAAACCCCTTGTTCGCCAACTCCATCACATAGGGCAACGTGGCATTAGAAAGGCCATACGTGCTGGTACGCGGTACGGCACCCGGCATATTGGCCACGCAATAGTGCACCACTCCATCCACAACGAAGGTCGGGTTGGAATGTGTGGTGGGGCGGGTCGTCTCTACACAACCGCCCTGATCCACAGCCACGTCCACGATCACGCTTCCCGGCTTCATCGTGGAAACCATCTCGCGCGTCACCAGTTTGGGGGCTCTCGCGCCCTTGACCAACACGGCTCCGATCAGCAGGTCGGCAAAGCGTACGGCGCGGGCGATGTTGAGCGGATTGGCTGCCCAGGTGACAAAGTTACCGTGGAGCATCTCGCTCAGCGCGCGCAGGCGATCCAGGTTGATGTCGAGCAGCGTGACAGCGGCTTCCAGCCCCAACGCCATGCGCGCCGCGTGCGTGCCCACCACGCCGCCGCCGATGATGACGACATTGGCCGGGCGCACGCCGGGGATACCGCCCAAAAGTTTCCCGCGCCCCCCTCCTGGTCGCTCCAGGTAGTGCGCTCCCACCTGCACCGCCATGCGCCCGGCGACTTCACTCATGGGCGTCAAGAGCGGTAGCGTGCCGTTAGGCAGTTCCACCGTTTCGTAGGCGATGCCCGTGATGCCGCTTGCGAGCAGTGTGCGGGTAAGCGACTCGTCGGCCGCCAGGTGCAGGTACGTAAAGAGCACCAAACCCGGCCGCAGGTAGCCGTACTCCGGCGGCAACGGCTCCTTGACCTTGACGACCAGTTCTGCCTGTTTCCATACCTCGTCGGCGGAAGCGATGCGGGCACCGGCGCGAATGTAATCCTCGTCCGGAAAATAACTGCCCTCCCCAGCCCCGGTCTCGACGAGGACGGTGTGTCCGGCCTCGACCAATTGGCGCACGCCCCCTGGCGTCATCGAGACACGATACTCGTTGTCCTTGATCTCTTTCGGCACTCCGACGATCATTGCGGCCTCCTTCCCCAATGCTATCCCATCGAATACTATACCAGATTCCGGTACAAAACTACGGTGAGAGGCGTCTCTGACGCCGATTTCGGGCTCTGAAGAGCCCTCCTACGGCGTTTTGTACCGGAAACTATACCAAGCCGCGACTTTGTGCAAACCGGTACTCTCACAACCGGTGAACTGGGCCAGAACAATGAACAAAAAAGCCCTCAACAGAGGGCATTGTCAGGATAGTGTTTCATCCCTAATGAGATGTTGAGGCTGGGGGCGGAGGATTCGAACCCCCACATATGGATCCAGAGTCCACTGTCCTACCCTTAGACGAGCCCCCAAGAACCACCGGGAATTGTCCTATTTGCAAAATTATTTTACCACCACTTGCCCCTTTGGACAAATCACTTGAGTGCGCTTCAAATGGGCGCGTTTCATTTCAGTCGCGCTGCGGACTGGCTCTCAGGAAGCGTCTCTGACGCCAATTTCGGGCTCTGGAAAGCCCTTCCTAACAGCATTCTGTACCGGAAACTAACGGCCCTCGATCTCCGCCATGCGTGCGAACAGGGCGAGAAATTCCGCGTTGTTCTTGGTGCGTCCCAGGACCTGAAGCAGTTCCTGCATCGCCTGCACTGGTGATTGCGCCTCCAGAAAGCGTTGGCGCATCAGCCAGATGCTTTGCAGTGTAGCCTCATCGAGCAACAGTTCCTCGCGGCGTGTGCCGCAGCGCTCGATGTCGAACGCCGGAAAGACGTGGCGCTCCTGCAACCTGCGGCTCAGGTGCAATTCCATATTGCCGGTGCCCTTGAACTCCTCGTAGATCATATCGTCCATCCGGGAGCCGGTATCTACCAGGCAGGTCGCAATAATGGTCAGGCTACCGCCTTCCTCGATGTTGCGTGCGGCGCCGAAGAAGCGCTTGGGCGGGTACAGGGCTGCCGGATCCAGCCCGCCGGTGAGCGTGCGACCGCTGGGCTGTACCACCAGGTTGTACGCGCGCGAGAGGCGGGTGATGCTATCGAGGAGAATGACCACGTCGCGCTTGCTTTCCACCAGCCGTTTGGCGCGCTCCAGGGCAATCTCCGCCACCTGCGTGTGGTTCTGCACCGGCTCGTCGAAGGTCGAACTGATCACCTCGGCATCCACCGAACGGTCCATGTCGGTGACCTCCTCGGGCCGCTCGCCGATGAGGGCAACCATCAAATGCACCTCCGGGTGATTGGCGGTAATGCCGTTGGCGATGTGCTTGAGCACGGTAGTCTTGCCGGCCTTGGGCGGCGACACGATCAACCCGCGCTGTCCCTTGCCAATCGGCGCAATCATGCTCAACAGCCGCGTCGTCAGGTTGTCGGGGGTGGTCTCCAATTTGAAGCGCTTGTTGGGAAAGATCGGCGTCAGCGACTCGAACGCGGGCCGCTGCTTGGCCGCTTCCGGGTCCATCCCGTTGACCGCCTCGACGCGCAGGAGGCTATAGTACTTTTCGCTCTCCTTCGGCGGGCGCAGTTGCCCGATGATCATATCGCCGGTGCGCAGCCCAAAGCGGCGGATCTGCGACTGCGAGACGTAGACGTCATCGGGCCCCGGCTTGTAGTGAGCGCAACGCAGATAGCCCTTGGAATCGTCCACGATCTCCAGCACGCCACCGCCAAAGATGAAACCCTCCCGTTCCGCCTTGGCGCGCAACAGCCGCAGGATGAGATCTTCCTTCTTGAGCCGGCTAAGACCGGAGATCTCCCACTCCCTGGCCATTTCGCGTAACTCGGCCAGTGTCTTGGCCTCCAGATCCGCCATCTCGATCCCGCTGATCGCGCTCTTTTCGGTTTCTTCTATCTCGTTCACGGTATGCTCTCTCCTTATCACATGAGTTGCCGGCGGGCCATACGCCTGCCCTGTGGATCACCTCAGATACCACACCCAACGGGCATCGTGCATATCGCGGATAATGTCTGTCGTCGAAAGAATGCCCAGCGGTTTCCCATCCTCGCTAACGACCAGCATGCGGTTGATACCTTTCTCGAGTAATCTCTCGATCGCCACCGCTACCGGTTCATTCTCGGAGATGCTGATCACGCCGGTCGTCATCACGTCGCGGGCGCGCAAGGCCGCCAGGTCCTCCCCATAGTGAGCGATAGCGTCGGTGTGCGAGACGATACCGACAGGCGTTTCCCCTTCGTGCTCCGCGACCATCACGGCATGAATCCCGGCGTCTGCCATGATCCTGACCAATTCGTGCAGCGGGGTATCGGGCTTGCAGAGGATAACGCCTCTGTGATAAATGTCGCGTACCAGGCGTTCCTTGTTCATCGTACCACGCCTTTGCTACCTCGTGAACCACGACACGTAATAGTAGCCGATGACGCTCGCCCACAGGAGGCTATCCACTCGATCCAGCGCCCCGCCGTGGCCGGGGATAATGGTGCCGGTGTCTTTCGCCCCAACCTGCCGCTTGAACATCGAGACCGCAAGGTCGCCCAGAGGAGCAATCACAGCGATTGTCAGCCCCAAGATCAGGCCGTGCTGCCAACCAATGGCGCTCTCTGCGCCCGCATAACGGCGCCAGAACGCAGCCAACAGCGCGGTCAGTGACCCGCCGAGCACTACACCCGCCACATACCCTTCCCAGGTCTTGCCGGGGCTCAGGGTAGGCGCCAGTTTGTGTCGCCCCAGCGCCCTGCCGACAAAGAAGGCGCCGGTATCGGCGAATATGATGGCAGGCAAGGCGGTCAATGTCCACCAGAGGCCGTCCGGACGCACTGCCCGCAGCGCGATGACGCAGGCCCCGCACAGTCCCAGATACAGGCCGCCGGTCACGGTCATGGCCCAGTCGGCGACCGGACACCTCTGGCGATGGAATAGTTGCCAGGCGAGAGAAGCCAGCAGGATCAGCGTCAGGCCGGGTTTGAGCACCCCCCACTCTGGACGCTGAGCGTCCAGCAGGAGCAGCCACAGCAGTCCGATCCCAAAGACGTAGGCCAGCCGGAAACCGTCACGGGCCATCAGCCGACAGAATTCGATCTCGGCCAACGTCAGTAGCAGCGCCGCCAGGGCCAGTAATGGCCATCCACCCAGGTAGATACTGCCAATAGCGAGCGGGATCAAGACAGCAGCAGTGAGTAGACGCGTGCGCAACACGGCCCAAGAAAACTCAAGCGGAGGACTATTCCAGCGATGGATATCAAATCCGGCCCTGCAACCTACTACGCGGCAGCCTGCTCGCCCAACAGGCCAAAGCGGCGCTCACGCTGGCTGTAGGCCCACAGCGCTGCATATAACTCGCCCTTGTCGAAGTCCGGCCAAAAGACCGGGGTCACGTAATACTCGGCATAGGCGCCCTGCCAGATGAGGAAGTTGCTAATGCGCATTTCCCCGCTGGTGCGAATGATCAGGTCCGGATCGGGCAAGCCCGCCGTGTAGAGATAGCGGCTGACCAGCGCTTCATCCACCTGCTCGGCAGGCACACCATCGGCGATGATACGGCGGATGGCGTCCACTAACTCCGCCCGCCCGCCATAGTCGAACGCCACGTTGAGGATCAGGCGCTCGTTGTTCCTGGTCAGTTCGATGGCATCCCGGACCTTCTTGCGTAGTCGCGCTGGCAGCCGTTCCAGCCGGCCTACGTGACGCAGTTGGACGCCTTCCTGGTGCAATTCCTGCAACTCGCGGTCGAGCACCCCCTCGAGTATCGAGAGCAGTGCCCTGACCTCGCCCGCTGGGCGAGCCCAGTTCTCGGTCGAGAAAGCATAGATGGTCAAGATCGGGACACCGAACTCAACCGTCGCTCGCAGCACGCGGCGCAGGTTTTCTGTGCCCGCCCGATGTCCGGCCGAGCGGGGCAGATTACGCGCCCTGGCCCAGCGGCCGTTGCCGTCCATGATGATCCCGATGTGCCGGGGCACCCGCTCCAGGGGTGGGTATCGCGGGTCATCTGATGATTGGGGCATTATTGCAGGTTGGTCAAGGTTGGCAGTAGAGGACGACTGAAGCCGTCACTACGAAGGCGGGAAGATGTGCTAACTTTCCATAATCTCCCGCTGCTTGCGGTCGCTGATCTCGTCCATCTGCTCGGAGTAGCGATCGATGAGGTCCTGGAGATCGTCTTTGCCCTGGTAGAACTCATCCTCGGAGATGAGTTTCTCGTCCTCGAATTCGTGCAGGTCGTCAAGCGCCTCGCGGCGGATGTTGCGCAACGCGATTTTCCCTTCTTCGACACGCTGGCGTACCATCTTCGCCAACTCGCGCCGTCGTTCCTCGGTCAGGGGTGGGATAGGCAGACGGATGATGCGCCCGTCGTTGGAGGGCGTAAGGCCCAGTTCGGACTTGAGGATGGCCCGTTCGATATCGGCCAGCGAGCCCGGATCGTAAGGGCGGATGGTGAGCAACTGCGGCTCCGGCGCCGCGATGACCGCCAACTGGACGAGCGGGGTTGGCGTCCCGTAATAGTCCACCATCACCCGCTCGACCAACGCCGGAGAAGCCCGGCCCGTGCGGATGGCACGCAGGTCGTTCTCCAGCGCGTCAATGGCTTTACGCATGCGTTCTTCGGTTTCGCGGAGCAGGTCTTTGATCATCGCTACCTAGAGATCAACGTCCCGATGTTCTCCCCGATCACAGCGCGCTCCAGGCTATGGGGCTGCCACAGGTTGAGCACCATGATAGGCAGGTCGTTCTCCATGCAGAGCGAGATCGCCGTGGCATCCATCACGCCGACACGCATCTCCAGTGCCTGCATGTAGGTCAGGTGATCGAAGCGCTGAGCGTCAGGATTCTCGTGCGGATCCTCGGTGTAGACGCCGTCCACTTTAGTCGCCTTGATCAGCAGGTCGGCATTGATCTCCATCGCCCGCAGCGCGGCGGCGGTGTCGGTGGTGAAGTATGGGTTGCCGGTGCCGCCGCCGATGATGACCACGCGCCCCTTTTCCAGGTGACGGATGGCCCGCAGGCGGATGTAGGGCTCGGCCACCGCCCGCATCTCGATGGCGGTCTGCACGCGGGTGGTGATGCCCATACGCCCCAGCGCGTCGGCCAGGGCGAGGGCATTCATGATCGTCGCCAGCATGCCCATGTGATCGGCAGTAGCACGGTCCATCCCATGTGCCAGGCCATCGCGCCCACGCCAGATGTTGCCGGCGCCCAGGACGATGGCGACCTCGACCTCCAGGTTGCGCACCGCCTGTACTTTGGCAGCGACCTCCTCTGCCATGTGCGGGCTGATGCCAAAGCCGCCGGGGCCGGCGAGCGATTCGCCGCCCAACTTGAGTAGGACGCGCTTGTACTTCGCGGCCATCCTGCCCTTCCTAGCGGATCACTCCAGGCTCTCGCCCACCTGGTAGCGGACGAAGCGGCTCAGGACGACGTTTTCGCCGAGTTTGGCGATGGCCTCATTGATCCGATCCTGCACGGTGCGCTCTTCGTCCTTCACAAAGGGCTGTTCCATCAGGCACACTTGCTGGTAGAATTTCTCCAGCCGCCCTTCGACGATCCGATCTACGATGTGCTCGGGTTTGCCCTCCTCCAACGCCTGAGCGCGATAGATTGCCCGTTCGCTCTCGATCACTTTCTCCGGCACGTCCGCGCGGCTGATGTAGCGCGGGGCAGCGAAAGCGATGTGCAGCGCCAGATCATGCGCCAGGGTCCTGAAATCGGCCGTGCGGGCGACGAAATCGGTCTCGCAGTTCAGTTCCAGCATAACGGCGACGCGACTGCCGGGATGGACGTAGGCCTCGACCACGCCTTCGGAGGCCTGGCGGCCGGCTTTTTTGGCCGCTGCGGCCAATCCCTTTTCACGCAGATAGGCGATGGCTTTCTCCATGTCGCCGTCGTGAGTCTCCAATGCTTTGCGGCAGTCCAACACGCCGGCACCGGTCGCCTGCCGCAGTTCCTTGACCATTGCAGTGGTGATTTCCAACCTAGTTCTCCTTGTTCGGCTATTGTGCAAAGGACTCAGGCGAGTTCCTCTTCCTCCTCGTACCCTAACTCCAGGTCGTCCACCTCCTCGTCCTCAAAGCCCTCGCCTGCCAGTTCTTCCTCGAGTGCTTCCCCTTCTTCGAAGGTCAATTCCCTCAGGCGTGCCAGTGTGGCGGCGCTGAGGTACTTTTCATCCTCGACGCGGATTTCCTCCACCTGGGGGACCTCCGGCTCGTAAGCCTTGCGCTGTGCCAGCCCCTCCAGGACGCCATCGGCGATTTTCGAGGTGATGAGTTTAATCGCGCGGATGGCGTCGTCGTTGGCGGGGATCACGCAGTCAATGGGATCGGGATCACAGTTCGTATCCACGAGCGCGATGATGGGGATGCCGAGTTTGTTGGCTTCCTTGATCGCGGTAGCCTCGCGGCGCACGTCAATGACGTAGAGCAGCGACGGAAGTTCGCGCATCTCGCGGATGCCGCCCAGCCGGGCGTTCAGTTTCTCGATCTGGCGTTGCAGGCCCAGCGCCTCTTTCTTTGTCAGGCGTTCGAAATCGCCGCGGTCGCGGCGGGCCTCCAGGTTGAGCAGGTAGTCAATGCGCTTGCGGATGGTACGCCAGTTCGTCAGAGTGCCGCCCAGCCAACGTTGGGTGATGTAGGGCATGCCACAGCGCTGCGCTTCCTGTGCAATGGTCTCCTGGGCCTGCCGTTTAGTGCCCACGAAGAGGACGGTGCCGCCGCCCGCAACGGTGTCGCGCACCATCTCGTAAGCCCGGTTGATCGCCGTGATCGTCTGTTGCAGGTCTATGATGTGCACCCCATTGCGCTCGGTGAAGATGTAGGGCTTCATCTTCGGATTCCAGCGCCGGGTGCGGTGACCGAAGTGCACTCCGGTTTCCAGGAGTGCTTTCATGGAAATGACAGCCATAGAGGAACCTCCTTAATCCGTTGTGATCCTCCGCCTCCATCGTTCCATCGAGAGGCCGGATTGGCTGCCCATCCGGCACGGTCTCTATGGTCAGGAGGCGTGTGTATTGGGCGTGAACCCGGATGTGATTGTACCACAAAGTGGAATTTGGTCAATCTGCCGTGAGGCCCTACTTCTCCGGCACCTCGAAGCGGTAGCCGATCCGGCGGATGGTGCGCAGACGAACCGGCGACGTGGGGTTGTCTTCGATCGCCTTACGTACCCAATGGACGTGAACTTCAAGGGTACGCAGGTCACCCAGATAGTCGGTGTCCCACACCTGCTTCATCAGAAAGGCGCGGCTCAGGATCTCGCCCGGATGGTGCATAAAGACTTCGAGGAGATGGGCCTGTTTGGGAGTGAGATGGGTCTCGCGTCCACCGCAGATGACGCTGCACTGCTTGCGGTTAAGGGTCACATCACCGACGCGCAGCACCTCGTCGTCGGGGATCGGCAGCAGCCGGGCGATGCGATTGAGCAGCGTCTTGGCGGAGAAAGGATACCGCAGGTATCCACGCGCACCCACGCTGCGATCGATCTCTGCCCCCTCCGGAAGGAGTATCAACACGGGGATCTCGGGGACGGTATCCCGCAGAGCTTCGCAGAACCGCCGAATATCAAAACGTAACGAGGGAGAGTCCAGCACGATCACCGCCGGGGACATCTTCTGGGCCAAGGCCAATGCCTGCCTGCGTGTGTGGGCCGTGACGATGCTGTACCCCGGGTCGTCCAGGATCGGGGATAGGCGTTCTGTCGCTGGTTTTCTGCCTTCAGTGAGCAAGATGGTGTGGACCGGTGCCAACTATCGCATTCTCCCTTCTCCCGCCTACGTTGTTTATTATACCCCATCCTTTTGCCGAGGGCAAATCCCTAGGGGCGGGATAACTCCCATTGGCGCTAACTTAACGGAGCGCCGGGCTGTCCGTCGCCGGGGGCGCCGATTGGAAATCGGCCTGCTTGGGCGCTTTCGCGCCCAGCGTCGGCCTGCGCCGACACCTTTTCCCGGTCGGCGAAGGCCGACCGGAGGCTGGAAGCCCAAAGAGGACGACTTCAGTCGGCGCTACCGGCGGGGAACCCGCCATATCACACTGCGGCGGGCCAACCGTGATGGCCTCACACGGTCAATGCCTGGATCTCTGCCCGCGCCAATGGCGCGACGGCCAGCGCCTCGCTCATCCCGTCACGGCGTATCTCAACGCACACGGCGGTCTTCTCCTTGCCATCGGAGTATCCGGCGGTGATACGCGCCCCAAGTTCGATCTCCTCGCGGGCGGATTCTCCCACCATCAGTGTCGTCGGGCCGGGATAGTCCACCGTCGTGAGCAAGACTCCTTCTTCACGGCAGGTCTCCAGGTAGGCGTTCTCCTGCTCGTGCCGCCCGACGATGACCTTGCGCCCAGAAGGCAGGCGCAGGTGCCGCCCCACGGCCAGGAGTTGCGCCCGGGCCGCCGTCAACGCTGCCTCGCCCTCGTGCTTCAGGAAATCGCGCAGACGCCGCGCGTAGGTCTTGTCAATGAGGAAGCAGCACCCGCCATAAGGTTGCGGGTATTCAGTGATGCCGAACTGCTTGGCCAGCGCGATCTGCTCCTTGCGTCCACGCCCGCTAATGGCATACAGCCTCTCACGATCCACCCAGCCGCGCTGTTCGGGGATGGTCGGCGGCAGGAGTTTGGCTGAGAGGGGGCGGAGCAGATAGCCCCGCAGTCCGCTTTCGCGCTCGACGGTGTTGAGTGTAGGGCGCATCTGGCTCTTGGGCCGCTGTCCCACCACTTCACCGGTGAAGACGAAGTGATAGCCGTGTTCCTCCATCCATGCCTTCGCTCGGCGCAAGAGGAAGATGCGGCAATCTATGCACGGATTCATCCCGGAGCCGTAGCCGTAGCGGGGATGAAGCACGATAGGAAGATATTCGGCAGAGACGTCAATGATCTCCAACGGGACCCCCAGCATCGCTGCTGCCCGTTCGGCTTCGGTGTAGCCTGGGCATCTATTCCCGGCAATGCCCTCGCGCTCCTCGTAGGAGAAGCCGGTGCGAAAATGCAGCGCCGTGACCCCGATCCCTTGTTCGAGCATCACCCGCACGGCCAGCGTACTATCGAGCCCGCCGGAGAGCAGGCCCACCGCCCTAATCGTTTCTTTGTCGGTCATCATGTCCCTGCACGTCACACGGCTGAACGGCCAGGGTGCAACGCCGGTCACTCCTCCGGTGGTCGGTCATTTATGGCTTCCACACTACCGGCAGGTAGATCTGCCTACCAACCAGCACCCCGCCATGCATCAGGGTATAAGGACCGCCGCTCCCATCCTCACGGTATGCCTCGAAGCAATACTGTCCGGATAAAAGGTCGGTCGTAGTGCACTTATCGCGGTAGGACTGCCAGTTACCCGACAGCCCCCGCACAGATCCCGGCGTGCAGTTTTCCCGCACCGGGCTCTTCAGGAATACTCGCTTCCGCATTCGGCCTAGGCCACCAAAGCCGCCTGCCT
>DAOUBA010000012.1:0-14092 GCA_034432855.1 Anaerolineae bacterium
TCCGGCACTTTCTGCGCGGATTTGGGCTGATTTGGCCGCCAGTTGAGCCCATTCAGGGTCTCAGGAGCTATGCGCGGAATTCAGTTGTGCGTATATCAAACTTGCGTGCAAACCTGATGCTAGAAAGCCTGCCCCACGTGTCACTTTTGCCTTCATGCGTTCAGAGGTTTCGAACACAAAGGCCCGGCACGCCGTGCTCGTTCAGGTGAATGCACGCCGGGTGCAGGGCAAAGTACGAGGATCCCATGCTGGTGAGCAGGATCAGATTGTGTTTCTTTTTTGGGCGGGCCAACTTGTGCGGCGGGCTCAAGTCGCTCGTGTAGTGGTCGAGGATGGTGTGCAGAACCCGGGGTTGAGAGAGTATTTCCTTGATGAAGATGTCATCCATTGAAAGTCTTCGTTTCGGCGGGAACCGGGTCGGCGGCAGATGTGTTTCGCCGCCAATACACCCGGCGCATCGCGTCGAGCATGCGCGGCATTACGACGCTATACAGCCAATAGCCCAGACGCGAGACCGGGAAATCCCATGCACCGATGTGCTGCACGAACTCGCCGCCGAATCCCTCCTTGAAGCGATAGACGCCCCATAGCGGGTCGGATTCGTTCAACTCGTCCGGCGCGCCCCACATATCATAGACTGTGCAGCCCTGTGCGTGCGCCCATTGCATCGCTTCCCACTGGAGCAGGTGGTTGGGCATCTTTTCACGGTGGATGGAGCGCGAGGCACCGTACATATACCAGGCGCGATCCGCAAAGCGAAAGATGATGACCATGGCCACCGGCTCTCCCGCGACCTCGGCGATGAGCGGCTGTGCCAGGCCGGCCTCGATGAACGTGCCCCAAGCGTCGTGGTAATACATTTCCGGGCGGATGACAAATCCATCGCGGGCGGCGGTCTCGGCGTACATCCAGTAAAGGAGCGGCAGGTCGGCCAGAGTCCCTTCACGCACGGTCACTCCCTTGCGTTCGGCCAGACGCACGTTGTAGCGCGTCTTCTGGTGCATGGCCGCGAGTCTCTCTTCGGGCGTGAGAGTGAGGTCTATGAGCACGGTGTTGCGGAATTGGACCTGCTCACCTGAAGGCACCCAACCCCTGTGACGCAGCGCTTCGACGACGGCGGTCTTTTCGATGCGTACATCGGGGTCAATCTTGATGAACAGCGCCCGCGCGCGTTGGGCGCTTTCCTCCAGATCGGCAAGCACGCGTTCAAATAGCCCTCCCTCGCCGTAATCGAGCGCCGGCCCTTTGGGGACATACATCACCGATACGGGCCAGTGCCCCAGACGTCGGGTGAGCACCGAGGCAGCAGCGCAGGGGCGGTTGCCATCGTACCAGAGATACCGCGCCGGATGCCAGCCGTGGCGCGATTTGAACTCGCCCCATTCCCAACTCTGCAGGACGTGGGGGTGGGGGAGGGAGGAAAGGGCAGAGTTCCAATCGGCAGGGGATACGGAGTACGCAATACGAAATACCGACTGCGTATTGCGTGTTGCGTGTTGCGTAACGTGTGGAGTTGTCACATCACACTCTGCCGAAGGATCACGGCCCGGCGGTAGATGCGATACAGCCCAGGACGGTAGATGCGATCCCAGGCGCCGATGCTGCGCACCAGCCGTCCGCCAAAGCCGCGCTTGAAGCGATAGACGCCCCATAGGCCATCCTGACGTTTCTCGAACTGGGCCTCCAGCGTTGCCTCATCCTCGTCGGGCACGCCCCACAGGTCATACTCGGTACATCCCCTGGACTTGGCCCAGCGCATCGCTTCCCACTGCAGGAGATAGGGTGCCATCTTTTCGCGATGCGCATCGCCGGAGGCGCCGTAAAAGTACCAGGCGCGTCGCCCCAGCGCGAAAACCATCAGTGCGGCGACCGGCTCTCCTTCGACTTCCGCCAGCAGCAACTGCGCCCAGCCGCGCGGGACGAAAAGATGGTAGGCCGCTTCGTAATAGGCAGGCTCGTGCACTCCGAAGCGGTCGCGCCGGGCCGTGGCTGCGTTGAGCGCGTAGAAAGTCGGCAGGTCCGCCTCGCTCGCCTCGCGCACGGTCACCCCCTTGCGCGCAGCCAGCCGCACGTTGTAGCGCGTCTTTTGCCGCATCGCGGCCAGGATCGTCTCCTCATCGCCGGAAATATCCACGACGAGGGTGCGGCGCGGCTGTACGCTGTTGAGCGGAGCGGGGCGAAAACCCAGAGCAGTCAGCCGCTCGTGGTGCTGTGCCTCGTCGGGGAGGTCCGGCTCGAGGGTGAGCGCGATGGCGCCGCGTGCGCGCGCCGCCTGGTCGAGCGCGGCAAGGAGTGCATGCACCTGGGTCGCATCGGCCCAATCCACCAGCGGCCCTTTGGGGACATAGGCCAGGCGGCCCAGACCGAACGGCAGGCGGCGGTACAGGATTTGCGCGCCGGCGATGATGCGGTCGCCGTCGGTCAATGCCACGCGCTCGTCTTCCCAGCCAAATTGCGCCTTGAGTGCGCCCCACGGCGAGGTCTGGAGAATGTGGGCAGCGGGGTGGGCGGCAACGCATGCGTCCCACGCCGACGGGGGGACCGAATTGAGCAGGGAGGTTATGCTGGACAATGCTCTGTCCACAATAGCCGTGGGCCATCGAGGAGCAACGATACAGCATTGAGGATATTGCGACCCAGAATGCCCCAGCTCTGGTCAATGAGCAGGAATTGGCCCCGGTAGACACGACGACAAAACACCAGTTCCGCCCGGACGGCCTGAGCCAGCCTGGTACTCCCGTCAAATCCGATCAGTTCGTACTGACGTTCGGGGATAATCGTAAGTTGAAGTTTCGGGATGATAGCCTGAGGAATCAAGGAGATGTCTGCACCTGAATCCAACAGCATGGGTACGTCCGAACACGTCGCACCTGTATCCGGGTTACGCAGGGTGACACTGGCGAGTGGGGCGGGTGGATTGAACTGGTTCGTGTCATACTCCGGCATCCGGTATCTCCGCTATGATTTCCATCCGAAAATCATCGGCTTGCTCCGGATGTGCCAGGTGTGGGCTGAAGACACGTGCGACGCGTTCAACGTGAATACCGGGAACAATCACATACACCTTTGTCCTGTCCGGTAGTTTAACCTCGGGTATCAGCCGGATGATTCCGTGATCAACGATTCCTTCGAGAGTCACGATTCCCATTTGCTCTCCTCCCAGCGCCTTGCGCTATACTCATCTTACACCACGTCCTGGCTTTTGTCAACGGCGATCACCTTTGACGCTGTCCCACGATCAGCAACCCGCCGCCCTTCTCGCCCGGCGTTACATCCATCTCATAGTACCCTCTCCAGCGGCGACCGAGCCAGCGCACGACCCACCACCGCAGAAGCAGTTGATAAGCAAGCGGCCGTAAGCGGGGCGAGACCAGGATGGCCCACGGCGAGTGCTTTCCGATGCCATACCGCTGATTCATTCGATCCCAGAACCGTTCGACCGGTTCGGGAATGTAGTAACGCGCCTTCAGCATCCTCAGTCCTGCCGAAGCCAGTATCGCCTTCCACTCCTTCGGTGTGTGGTAATGGTGATGTTCCAGGCGGACATCAATCGCCCGGGCGTAGGTTTCGGCGCCGGGGGCATCGCCCGCTGCCATACGCCGGACATAGCCATCGAGCAGCGTGCGGAAGGCGTCAGAGGGGACGGTGAAGATGAAGCGCCCGCCAGGGCGGAGCACCCGTGCGACCTCGCGCACCACCGGCTGCGGGTCAGGGATGTGCTCCAGGACCGAGTTGCTGAACACGGTGGCAAACGTGCCATCGGCGTAGGGCATGTGGTCGCCGCGTGCCAGGTCCACGTGGCGGTACATCCCCGATTGGGCGGCGCGACGCAGTTGTTCCGGCCACGGGTCGAAGCCCACATCTACCGCTGCGTCCGGCCCAAAGAGCGCACGCGCGATCAGTCCGTCGCCGCAGCCCAAATCGAGCAGTGGGCGCTCGTAGGTCTCCTCTGCCGCCGTGCGCAGTTCCACGGCCCGCCACAATGCCACCGGTGGGGCGAACCAGTAGGTCGTCAGCAGTTCGGTGAGGTAATCGTGGGTCATATTTATGTCAAACAGAAACGCCTTGTTGGAAAGAGCGAGGTCCAAAGCAGGACTTTCAGTATACGACGGCTATGTGGGACGGCCCTTCCAGGTCGTCCGGACAGGCTGGAAAGTCTGTCCCCCAAGCCTGTCAAAGGCGATGGCGTAAGCCTGTCAAAAGATCGGGATCGGCTCTCCCAACACGGGAACGGGATGGCGCACCCGCAAGTCCCACCAGGCCAGCCAGACGGCGGGAAACTCGCGCGCCCAATACTCGCGGATGTGCACATAGGGCCGCTTGTCGGCGACATAGCCTACCGCGTCCAACCCCAGTCCCCGACAGGTGTACAGTGCGCGCGGTAGGTGGTAACGTTGTGTGACGAGCACCACCTGGCGCAGGCCGAAGATGTCGCGGGCGCGGTAGCAGGTATCGTAGGTGCGGCGGCCGGCATAGTCCAGGACGATGGCCGTGTCGGGCAGCCCGAGGCTCAGGGCGTATTCGCGCATCTTGGCCGGTTCATTGTAATCCACGAAGCGGTTATCACCGCTGAAGAGCACCTTCTGCACTCGCCCGGCCCGGTAGAGGTCAATCGCCGCCTCGACGCGGTCCTTCATCACGTCGCTGGGCGTGCCGTCGGGCCAGTAGCCTGCGCCAAAGACCAGTGCCACCGGGCGCTCCGGCACCTTCTGCGCATCGGTATAGATGATCCTGCGATAGCGCAGCGTCAGTGTCCACAATGGATGGCCCACTACAATGGCCATTGCTGCCAGCAACAGCCACCACACTCGCCTTCCTCTCCTTCCTGCTCGCCGATTCGTTGACTGGTTGATTCTGTTCATGCCTCCATCTGCCGCAGTGTCGGTGCGCCAAATAGCAGCCCTACGGCAAACATCAGCGTCACCCCCGCGCCGATGAGAACTGCAGTTGTCGGTCCGAGCGCCTGGGCCAGGGAGCCGGCCAGAAGCGAACCGAACGGCGAGGTGCCAAAGAACATGAGCGTATAGGCTCCCATCACCCGTCCGCGCAATTCGTCCGTGACCAGTGTCTGGACCAGTGTATTGCTCGTTGCGTTCTGCGTCACCCAGCCGAAACCGGCCACGGCCAGGCAGGCCATGGAGAGCAGTAGGGAGCGCGACATGGCAAAGGCGATGAGCGCGCCTAGGAACAGGAGACTGCCTGCCGTCATGAGCAGACCCTTGCGACGCAGGCGGCCGGCTGAGACCAGGGTCAGGGAGCCGGCCAGGGCGCCCAGCCCCACCGCTGTGCTCAGCCATCCCAGGCCAGTCTCTCCCACGTGCAGCACATCTACTGCGTAGGCCGGCATCAGTGTGGCGTAGGAGAGGCCGAAGAGCGAAGAAACTCCCAGCAGCATGATGATCGTGCGGATCGGCTTGCTGCGCCAGGTGTAGCGCAGTCCGGCGGCGACCTGGATTGCAAGCGACTCGGTCTGCGGCTTGTATGTGAGCGGCGGCAGGTGCATCGCCAGCAATGCCGCAAGCACGGCCAGGAAACTCAGCCCGTTGAGGGCGAAACACAACACCGGTCCCACAGCGGCCAACGCTACGCCGGCTATGGCAGGGCCGGCCACGCGGGCCAGGTTGAACATCAGCGAGTTCATCGCAATGGCGTTCATCAGGTCGCGCCGGTCCTCGACCATTTCGACGGCCAGTGACTGGCGGGCCGGTGCATCGAACGAGTTGGCGACTCCCGCTATGAGCGCCAGTGCCCCCACGTGCCAGACGCGCAAGATACCGGTTGCTGCCAGCGCGGCCAGGGCGAAGGCGCAGGTCATCATGACGGTCTGGGTGATGAGCATCAACCTCCGCCGTGGGAAACGGTCGGCCAGGGCGCCCGCCGGCAACATAAAGAAAAGGGTAGGGAGCGATCCGGCGAAAGAAATCGCGCCCAGAGCGAACTCGGAACCGGTCATCTGGTAGACCAGCCAGCCCTGGGCGACGTTCTGCATCCATGTGCCCATCAGCGAGATGGCCTGACCGAAGAACCAGAGCCGGTAGTTGCGGTAACGCATCGCGGCGAAGGCAGATGGCCAGTGTCGTCGTGTAGGACGATAGGTGGCGGCGCGAACGGTTCTCATCGTTTGCAATGGGCCTTCCGGGTCTGGCCAGATTGTCGCCCAGTATACTACTGCGGGGTTGGAGTGTCAACGCACGGAGTCATTCGCCCATTTGCCCAAAATCGTGTTATAATACCACCAGATTGGGTCATTGCTCATTTGTCATTTCGGGAGTTGGCTATGCGTTTTCTGGTCACCGGCGGGGCGGGTTTTCTCGGCGCGGCGCTGGCGAACCGGCTGGCCCGCGATGGGCATCAGGTGCGCGCGCTCGACGACCTCAGCGCGGGCGATCCGGCCCGGCTGGACGCGCGCGTGTTGTTCACTCGCGGCGACGTCGCCGACCGTCCGAAATTGTGGACGCTCTTGCAAGACGTGGATTGCGTCTACCACCTGGCGGCTCGCGTGCTGGTCTCCGAATCCATCCTCTATCCCCGCGAGTACAACGACGTCAACGTCGGCGGCACGGTCAGCGTGATGGAGGCAATGCGCGATGCCGGGGTACGCCGTGTGGTCTTTACCTCCTCCGGCGCGGTCTATGGCGAGCAGGCCGAGCAGCCGGTGCGCGAGGATCAGGTTCCCAATCCTCAATCCCCCTACGCGGTGAGCAAACTGGCTGCCGAGTACTACGTTCGTACCATCGGCGCGCTGTGGGGCATCGAGACGGTCATCCTGCGCATCTTTAACGCCTACGGGCCGGGCCAGAGCCTGCCGCCTTCGCACCCGCCGGTTGTGCCGCGTTTCCTCCATCAGGCGCTGCGCGGTGGATCGCTGGTCATCTTTGGCGGCGGCGGGCAGACGCGCGACTTTGTCTATCTGGACGATGTGGTAGAGGCGCTGGTGGCGGCAGCGACCGCGCCTGATGTAGATCGCCGCATCATCAACGTGGGCAGCGGGCACGAGACCAGCGTCAACGAACTGGCTGCGTTGGTGGCAGAAGCCGTGGGGCGTGAAGTAGAGGTGCTGCGCAGCCCTGCCGAGAGTGGCGGCGTCTCGCGCCTCTGCGCCGACATCTCGCTCGCACGCCGGCTGTTGGATTATGAGCCGCGTGTGGGCTTGTTGGAAGGGTTGCGTCTGACACTGGAGCAAGACCCGCGCTTTCGCTGTTGAGAACAGAACAACGCAGGTGTGGCTGTGATGGGTAGGCCTCTTGCATTGATCGTTGACGATCACTTCGATTCCGCCTTCATCTTTTCCGAGGCGCTCAAGTGGGCCGGGTTCAATACAGAGGTCGCCTATTCCGGCGAGGCCGCGCTGGCGCATCTGGCTGCCTCCACGCCAGACCTCGTGGTGTTGGATATGTGCCTCCCTCGCGTGGCAGGAATGGATATCCTGCGCCGTATCCGCGACGACGCACGGCTGGTCAAGACGCGGGTGATCATTGCCACCGCCGACACCGAAATGGCCGACGCCCTCGACTACGGCGCAGCCGACGTGGTGCTTGTCAAGCCGATCGGCTTTAGCCAGTTGCGCCAGGTGGCTGCGAGGCTGCTCCCCGTTTTGCAGGATGCCCCGTGTTCTGGCTAAGAAGATGAACCGCCTGGACCGCGCTTTCTTCGCCCGCGATACGCTCACTGTTGCCCGTGCCCTGCTAGGCCAGCGGCTGGTGCGACTGCTGGACGGGGAGCGGTTGGCGGGGCACATCGTCGAGGTCGAGGCGTACATCGGTGAGGATGACCTGGCCTCGCACGCCCGCTTCGGACGCACCCGACGCAATGCGCCGATGTATGGCCCTCCGGGCCACGCCTACGTCTACTTCATCTACGGGATGCACCACTGCCTTAATGTCGTCACCGACCGGGAAGAGTTCCCGGCGGCCGTGCTCATCCGCGCACTGGAGCCGTTGGAGGGGAGCGAGATGATGCGGCTGTGGCGCAGAGGCGCGCCGGATGGGCAGTTGACCAACGGCCCGGCGCGTTTGTGCCAGGCGCTAGCGATCGACCGGCGTTTCGATGGCGCCGACCTGTGCGCGCCGGATGCACTTCTGTTCATCGAACGGGATGTCCATGTGCCCGACGAGGCCGTTATCGCCGGGCCGCGTGTGGGCGTGCGTGGCGATGAGCGGGCGCGGACCGTCCCATGGCGGTTCTATGTGCGGAGCCGGCACGCGGTTGCCTTGTAAGGAAACGCTTCCAGCGCCGTCGGTTCACGGCGGCGCGGTCAATCGGAATTAGATTCGGTTGCAGCCTTGCCGTGCTATGGTATAATCGAAATGCTGGCGTAGCTCAACCGGCAGAGCAACTGACTTGTAATCAGTAGGTTGTGGGTTCGAGTCCCATCGCCAGCTCTAGAACTCGAACCACGTGCCTTCGATGAGCGGCCGGAGAACTGAAGAGGCGGTCTCTGCGTTACTCCAACCCGTGATCGGCCAGCCACTGCCTGGCCCGCGCCGTCCACAGGTGGCGATGGAGTCTACGCCAGGCGCGTACCGCCTGACGTTGCTCAGGCGGGTACACCGGATGAGGGCCATAGTTCGCCTGCACGTGCAGGTCAACCAGGTAACGCACGTCCTCCATGGCGGGCTGCAACCAATCGCCCCACCAGTTCTTCCGCGCCGCATCCACCGCCCACTGAGCGAATGCCGTGGCGAACTCGTAGGGCGTGTCGCTCGTCCGCATCGGCACGGCCAGCCGCCGCCCCTGCCGCCGCACTCGCCTGTACAGCGTCGCCAGCGCCGCCGCAGGTTCCAGGCGACGCAAGCGCCAGGCATCGGCAGCCGACCACAAAAAGCCCGCCAGCGCGAGCAAGACAAGCCCGCCCATCCCAATCAGCCACAAGGGCCAGCGCGACGGACGCCACCACGGCACGGCGACCGGCTCCGGTACAGCCGCCACCACAGGTGGAGGCGCGGGTGGCTCAGCGCCCTCCCCCAGGGGACGCTCGATGGCCGGACGGCCTGGGGTCGGCTCGAACTCGATCCAGCCATAGCTGGGGAAATAGACCTCGGCCCAGGCGTGGGCCTGTGCCTCGGTGACGACGTAACGGCCCAGTGAATAATCGTACCAGCCGCTGGCGTAACCGGCCACGTAGCGGGCCGGCAGGCCCGCCGCCCGTGCTAACACCACCATGGCCGACGCAAAATAGTCGCAGTACCCCTCCCGCAGGTCGAACAGGAAATAATCCACCATGTCGCGGTCGGGCGGAGGGGTCGGCACGTTGAGCGTATAGGTGAAGCCGCGCAGGTAAGTCTCGATGGCATAGGCGCGATCGTAGGGCGTAGGCGCGGCGGCGGTCAATTCGCGCGCCAGCGTCAACACGCGCTCGGGGACCGTGTCGGGCAGGTACAGGTAGCGGCTGCGCACCCAGTCGGGATAGTCGCTTCCGGCTTCTCGCAGTTCCCGCACGGTAAAGACGGGCTCCAGCGATTCGGCGCGGTAAGTGGTTGCCTCAATCGTGGCGGCAAAGGCGTCTTCGGGTGAGCGCCAGGCGACGGTATAGTCCTGATCGGCCGTCACCAGCGTCCCGGCGACGTAGAGCAGTCCATCCGGATTGCCCACGATGCGCACGTCCTGTTGCAACACCTTGTGCGGCATCGTCACCGTCAGGGTGGGTGTGATCGCCGGCTGTCCCGCCGCGTACTCGATGATGTCCACCCGGCCGGTATACCAGCCGGAGGAGTTGTAGAGGTCATACGTGCGGCTGCGCCAGTAGTGGCGAGGAACCCGGGGGAGGTCTCCTTCCAGCCGTCCCCAGTCCTCCGGGGTAAGCGGCGGTGGGGCGTCGTCGGTCTTGACGAACATCACCAGCCATTGCGTCAGTTCAGCCCCCGAGCCAATCAGGTGGCTGCGCGGCAGGGTCGCTGCGTGAATCTCGCCGAACGGCGACGGCTCTGCGGTCGGTTGCGGCGGCTGTTCCACTCCCAGCGACTCGGCCAGATCGTCCACCACGTCCCGCTCCCGGCCACGGAAGAGTTCGACGATCCGGTTCACGGAAAGCGACGGCGCCGCTGCGGCCACCACCATCAGCGCCAATGACAGAAGCGCGACGACTCTGGCCGTGTCGCCCCCCTGGCTGACGGGGTCAATGCCGACGCCCGTCGCCTTCCAGCGCCGCAGGCGCGCGTCATAAGCCATCAGGGCCAACAGCAGCAACACCATGCCCAACGCCACGACCATCACGGCGCGGGATTCGACCGCCGCGTAGGAGTAGACAGCCAACAGCAAGGTGACGGCGGGCGCAGTGGCCATCAAGGGACGCCCGAGCCGCTGGGCAGCCCAGCCAGCCCAGGCACTCACGCCCCAGATGAGCAGAGCCCACATCAGCGCGGCGGCTACCGGGTCGAAGGCCGGTTCACGGGCGATCAGCGCCCCCAGCCAGCCACCGACGCGGGCCAGCAAGGCAGCAGCCGTGCGCCACATGCTCACCCAGGCGAGCGCAGTCGGCCTCCAGTCCAAGACGGGTAGCACCAGCAAGTCGCGGATTTGCCTCAACGAGAGCAACCAGCGCCAGACGTCGCCGGCCACGCCGGCCAGCGCCTGGGTGAGCGCCAGCAGTCTCCCGCCCAATCCTCCGACGTGCAGGAACACCCCTCCCAGGCCGAGCGCGGCGATCAGGACGAGCGTGGCCCAGTTGCGCAGGCGCGTCAACGCCAGCGCCCATCCGGCCAGCAGCCCCAGCGTGGCGACGGTCAACGCCAACGGCGCGTCGAGTTCGCGCGCTGTCTCTGCGATCCCCAGGGCCACGCAGAAGAGCAGCACCAGGAGCAGCGCCAGCGCCAGCAGTGCGTGCCCCTCGAAGCGGGGAAAAGCCCAGGCCAATACCCGTGTCACGCCAGCACCCTCCAGGCGAGATCGGGAGCACGCCGGACCGGGATCGCCCGGCCGGTATCGAGAACCTGCCACTCCCATTGCTCCTGCCAGACGTGCTGGACTCGGGAGCGGTTGAGCAGATCGGGAGTGATGACGTAGCAGAGCGCCCCCAGGCCCGAGAGGAAATCGAGCGCCGGGCTCACGTCGCCGCTCCCGCCGAAAGCAGCCGGGTCGAGCAACAGCACCGTGAGCGCGACCCCCCGCCGTTGCAGCGGGACCAGCGCCTCGATCCAATCGCTGCTCACGTTGGGCGTGATGACGATCAGGCTGGCCTCCTGACCCAGCGCAGGCCGCAATTGTGCCAGCAGGTCGGTGAGCGGGCGCGTGCCAGGAGAGACCAGCGCCAGGTTGTGCAGGATCTCCCAACGTTGCAGGTCCCCCCGTTGCGGCGGGCGCCAGACCAGGTCGCGGCCGTGCATCACGAGTCCCACAGCCCGCTGCAACCGCAGCCCGCGGTCGGCGAGCGACGCCGCCAGGATCACGCCGTGCTCCTCGGTCGCGTCGTCGCCCTCGCCCGCCTGGACGCGCTGCTCGACGTCCAGCAGGATCCACCAATCGCCGGCGGGGGTGCCGTCGAAGAGCCGCACGTAGAGCGCATCGTGGCGTGCGGAGGTACGCCAGTGGACCCAACGCAGGCTATCGCCGGGGACGTATTCCCGCACGCTGGCCGCGCTGACCGTGCGCTCGCGGGCATCCAGGCGCGGCCGCCCCTCGCCCGAGCGTGTCCCGGGCGATACCCAGATGGTCGGCAATGAAAGGACGGGTGGCAACACCAGGAAGGGCAAGGAGCCCGGGTAGTGCAGGCTCACCGTGAACAGGCCAAAGGGGTCGCCGGTCAAGAGAGTAGTCGGGCCCAGGGTAAACAGCCCGCGGCGACTGCAAACGGCCCATCCGCTCCATTTCCGTGTATGGCGGGCCGCCACTCCGGTCGTCCAGCCAGGCAGATACCCCGGCACTGTGGAGTGGTCAACGATCTCGGCCCACAGGGCGGGGAGCGGCGCGTCGTTGGTCAACGTGAAACGTTCTTCCAGCCGGTCCCCCACCTGTGCCCAGCCCAGGCGCATCTCGCGGGTGAACCTGAGCCTGCGCGCCAGGAGGACGGCCCAGACGAAGGCGATCAGCCACGCGCCGCCCAGCCCCACCAGGAAGACGACCCAACCCGTGTAGGGGCTGATGAGTTGCAGCACCAGCAGCAGGCCCACTGCTGCAGGTAAGGCCCAGGTGTTGAGCCTGATGGTGAAGCGAGGTTTTCGTTTCAGAATCCTGGGGCGCATGCCCATTCCTCAAAACCGTGCGGCCTGCCGACCAGTGAATTCACCGGCCGATCTAGGGGAAGGTTCATCTTCGCCCCAAAATCGGTTTACACTTTGAGCTGTCTTGAAAAATCGGCTGCCCGTATCTGCGCCTGCCGCCTGGCGATAAATCGCCAGGCTACGGGTGCAACGCCCGCTAAAGCGGGCTTCTATGTTGTCGCTTTTGTCAAGCTCCTGGTTACAGGCGCACAGACAGACCCGGCCCTTGCGGGCCGTTTTCTTCCCTGAACCCCCGGCGTGACGACAAGCGCGAACTCCCCGCTTGCTTGGGCCTCTCGCCGCCTTACCGCCGGTGCTGACCTCCCGCGTTCGGCTTATCCCGCTCTGAACTCGCTTCTATCCGTGCCGGTTCGACGACCGGACACCCCATACTGTATTCGCCCAGGGGAAGGCTCCCCTTCGTGAGCGGCTCCATCTAACGGTCGGTCCCTTGCGGCAACCCGCCCGCGCAACGGCACGCTCACGACCGGCCCGGCATGAGAACCCCATAGCGGTGTGCAGTCCGCCCCCCGTCTCCGGGAATCAAGACCGACCTGGTCGCCGTTTGAGGCGGGCAGGGCGCGCCAGGTTTTGCGCCCTGCCCGCCGTCCGCTCTTATCCGCCGACCCTCGCCTTCAACCGCGCCCCTGCCGGGATTTCCCCGTACTCCAGGTAGCGCCACAACGCAATCAGCAACTTGCGCGCCAGGGCGACAATCCCGATCTTGCGCAGCCGCTTGCTGCCACGCCCGAAACGCCGCTGAAACCAGCGACTCAGTTCGCTCTCCGGCTGAAAACGCAGCCAGCCCCACGCTATCTCAATCGCCTTGACCCGGATAGAGCGGTTGCCTGCCTTGCTGATCCCCTGCTCTCGCGCCTCGTCCCCGCTCTGATACGGCATCGGCGTCAGTCCCGACAGCCCCCCTACCTGACGGCGATTGTGAAAGTCTCGCCAGGCGAAAAACTCCATCACAAACTCCCAGGCGCTGTTCTCCCCGATCCCCCGTAGCCGCAGCAGCCGGCGCACCATCTCCACACTGGGGTCCGCTGAAGTGCGGATGAGCTCCCACCGCTCTGCCTCCAGTCCCCTGATCTGTTCCCCGATGAATCGCCAGCAGGCATACTCCCGTTCCAGCCGGGAGCGCAGTCCCAGCGGTAAGGGGCTCCCATCCCACAGCCGCACCTCGTCCGCCGCGCCGGGAAATCCGCTTTCAGCGCCATGCGCACCCCCTGCCTCGCCAGCAGCCCTTTGATGCGATTGCTGTGCCGCGTGCGATCCGCTTTCAGTGCATCCAACTCCCGATGCAAGTGGCGCTTGTCTTCCACTTCCAGGCTGGGAACGTGCACTACGCTCCAGACCTTCTGCTCCCCACCGTCGTAACGCATCAGCATCCCCAGCAGCTTGCCCAGGTCGAGACGGTCCGTCTTGGCCCGCTTTGCCCGCCGCGGCACCTCGATGCTCGCCGCATCCACCACCAGGTTCTCGATCCCCTGGGCCAGCAGATAGCGGTGCAGCCAGAAACCATCCCGCCCTGCCTCGTAACAACTGAGCACACGCACGTCCTCCGGCAGATGAAAACGCTTCTTGGCCAGGCGGATTTCCTCCTCCAGGCCGAGGAGATCGCCGGCGGCAATGACGCGCTCTCGAGGCTTTTGCCCGGGCCCGATGGTGAAGCCCAACTTCCACTGCTTGTTGCCCAGCTCGAAGGCCAGATACAAAGTTGTTGGAAATGTGCTATACTGTATGATACGGGTTGCTTCGTTCATCGGTAAACTCCTCGTATAATATGAATTAGTGGAAGCGGTGTGAGCACCGTCTCCATTTGCCCAATCGGGATGATCCTGGCATACTATCTGTCGCTGGCAGACAGTAGCAGGGACAGCTCTTTTTCTCCGAGT
>DAOUBA010000013.1:0-2650 GCA_034432855.1 Anaerolineae bacterium
TGGCAGTGCAACGCTGAGCAACGTGGTGTTCAGCGCCAACAGCGCCGGCACCTACGGCGGCGGGATGGCCAACTACGGCAACCCGACGCTGGTCAATGTTACGTTCAACGGCAACAGCGCCGGCAACGCCGGGGGCGGGGTGTACAACTTCTGGGCGACCCTCGCCCTGACCAACGCCATCCTGTGGGGCAACAGCGCCCCGACGGGACCGGAAATCGCCAACGACAACAGCACCGCGACCATCGCCTACAGCGACATCCGGGGCTGCGGCGGCTCCGGTGCGGGGTGGCAATCCGCCTGCGGCACGGACGGCGGCGGCAACATAGACGCCGACCCGCGCTTTGTGGATGCCGCCGGCGGCAACCTGCGGCTGCAACTGACCTCGCCGGCGATTGACGCCGGGGACAACAGCGCCGTCCCCTCCGGCGTCACCACCGACCTGGACGGACGGCCGCGTATCACCGATGGAAACGACGACGGGGTGGAGACGGTGGATATGGGCGCCTACGAGGCGCAGATCACGAAGGTCTTTCTGCCTCTGGTGGTGCGCCAGGCGATACCCGATGCGCCTGACCTGGCGGTGCACAGCATCATCGCTACGAGCGATGGCATTCAGGTCGTCATCAGAAACCAGGGAACAATGCCGCTGGCCCGAAACCCGGACAATGAATTCTGGGTTGACTTGTACGTCAATCCGAACCCGCCGCCTACCGGCGTCAATCAGGTCTGGCAAGATGGACGCTCGGCGCATGGCGTTGTCTGGGGCGTGACCCAATCGGCGCTGCCGGTGGGCGGTGTGATCACCCTGACCATATCGGTCAATGATCCATACTACTGGCCGGAACTGAGCGATATGGCGTGGCCTTTGCCGGTGAATTCGGTAATCTGTGTGCAGGTGGACTCGGCCAGTGCGCTGACGACCTATGGCGCTGTGCTGGAGAACCACGAAATCACAGGCGGACCCTATAACAACATTACCTGCACCCTCTCTGTTAGCGGATCGTCGCTCCTGAGGGACGATGATCCGCCTCGTGGGGAAGGCCGCCAGCGGCCCGGCGAGGAAAACAATCTGCCGCCAAGGCCCTGAACGCAAGACCAATCCAATCTGGAGGTGTAAAAAATGAAAAGGGGTGACACTTCGCTGTGGTACGTTTGTCTGGTTATCATCGTCCTGAGCGCCGCTTTGTCGGTGGCTTGGGGCGATGCACCGGCGCAGGCTGCTGCGCCGGCTCTGCCGCCTCGCCCTACCACCACCGCTCAACCCACACCGACGCTTATACCTATGCCCACGCCGACCCCTTGCGCACCGGCCCCGGCGCCAACGACCCCGCCTGTGGCAGTCATCGAATTACGTGCCTGGCCGGCAGTTGTTAAACATTGGACCGTTGTGCAATGGCAGGATGCCTTGAACGGCTGGCACGACGTGGAAGGGTGGCGCGGGGAATTCGACGAGGTGAAGGACAACATAGGCCGGAAGACCTGGTGGGTTGCGCAAAAAGACTTTGGTACCGGCCCGTTCCGCTGGGCTATTTACACAAAGCAGCATGGCAGATTGCTGACCGTCAGTGAGACGTTTTACCTGCCAGGCTCTGATGGGGATAGGTTACAGATCGAGGTAACGCTCAACAACCGGTATCTGTCGGGGGTGTTCAAAAATGCGCCATAGGCTGAACCGTGCGCGGCCTACCTCACCCATCCCCACCCCAACCCTCCCCTTACCTCTCCGTGGCGGAGAGGGAGGGGGAGGGTAAGGGAGAGGTTAAAGCCGGCATCGGATAGGCACTGGGTCGCCGGTTCGCGCCTATGCGGGGTTACCCGGCCCCTACTGCGGCCGGTCGGGGTAGAAATCAATCACCCTCTGCTCCCCCACGTAAGAGACCGCTGCCGCCCGGCCCTTCACTGCCTCCGGCACAACTGTCACGCCGGAGGCCTGTGCCACAGACTGGGTGAGCGCATCCAGTGGCAGGGCGAGCGCAACCAGGGTGCGTGTGCTGTCTATGAAGTAGCGCGCTGTGCCTGTCCCCTCGACCAGTCGTCCATTCGCTGTGCTCCATACGTAGAAGTAAGGCTCGTATATGCCAGAGGTCGTGTTGTAACTGACCCCAACCACCGCGTCGTCGCCCAGGTCGGGGTTGATGCGTACCGAGCCGGGCGCGCGGCCGGTCGCCGTGCTCCCGTCCACGTCCAGTGCGACGATCCAGTCCGTGTACACGGTTGGCGGGTTGGGAATCTGTTCGTAGAGGGCAACCCACAACACCACTTCTCCGGGTTGCACCCAACCGGCAAGCGCCCCCGGCAACTCGGCCGGCTGGAGTGTCACCCGCAGATCGGGGGCGATGCTGGCAGCGCTGATGTCCACACCGGCGGGGGCGCCGGCGACCGGCGCGCCGCTATCGTAGGCGCCCACGTCGCCCTGGGCATCGGCGGGCGGGATCGCACCCGGCTCTGGCGTCGGCGTACCGGTCGGCGCGGGGGTCGGGGATGGTGGGGGCGTGGCCGTCGGCGCACAGGAAACGATGTGCACGATGGCTTCCGCTGGCCGGCGCGAACCTTTCGCGGTGGCAGTCACGGTATAATCGCCGAGCACATTGCCGGCGGTGAAAAGGCCATCCTGGCTAATGAGGCCTCCCGTCGCGGCCCACGTGACTTG
>DAOUBA010000014.1:0-41626 GCA_034432855.1 Anaerolineae bacterium
CACCAAGGGCACGAAGGGCACACAAAGGACACGAAGGAATTCCTTTATTTCCTTTGTGTGACTTTGTGTCCTTCGTGGTGAATTTTCTTGCCCAACGTGCGAGGATTTCATTCTCAAGGTACTAATCTCTGCCCCCTTTCCCTTTCCCACCGGGAGGGGGAACAAGGGCGGCGCAGCTGCCGAGGGATCGGGGGGAAATCATTGCCGCACACGCCATTTGTGCTATAATCGTGCCTTGCGCAGGCTTGGGCGAACGATTCACACGCCTTCGCAAGGTCATAATATGGAACAGCATACCGATCCTATACAACCCACGACCGCCGAAGTGCTGGCCGAGGTGGAGCGGCGACGGGCCGCTACCCCCCCACGCGCAATGAGCAACTCCGAACGCCGGCTGGTCATCCTGGCCGACCGCTTCATCTTCTGGCTCACCAAGCACTGGCTGGCCTTCTTCAACGCCCTCGCCTTGCTCTATGTGGGCGTGCCCATTCTGGCCGCCGTGCTGATGTATTCGGGCGTACAAGAGCCGGCGGTTGTCATTCACGCGGTCTACCGGCGGCTGTGTCATCAATACCCCCAGCGTTCCTTCTTTCTGTTCGGCCCGCAACTGACCTACACCTTGCCGGAACTGGTGGCGCGCGTGGGAGTGGAGAACTTGCCGGGGTATCCCTGGGCCAGCGGGTTCATCGGCAATGCCGAGGTCGGCTACAAGGTTGCCCTATGTCAGCGCGATACGGCCATCTACGGCACGATCTTTCTTGCGGGGTTGGTGTTCGGAGTGTTGCGCCAATTGGGGGCCAAAGTGCGCCCTCTGCACCTGTGGGGGTATGCGCTTCTGGCCCTGCCGATGCTGATAGACGGCGGTTCTCAGTGGCTCTCCTATCTCATCAACTTCTTCTATGTCAGGTTCCCCACTCGCGAAAGCGCGCCGCTTCTGCGTGTGCTCACCGGCTCGCTGTTCGGCCTGGCAACGGTCTGGCTGGCCTATCCGCACGTACAGCAGGCGATGGAGGAATTCCGCGAGACACTGCATAAGCGTTTCGGGTGGAAATGATGGGGTGGGCCGCGAACGTGTAAACCAATTCCATCTGGAAAACGAACCGTCCCGAAATGAGCGCGAGGATAGACGAGATCGCACGCAACCTGGCGCGGGTACAGGAGCGCATCGCTGAAGCGGCGCTGCGGAGCGGGCGGGACCCCGCCGGGGTCACGCTGATCGCCGTCTCCAAGACCTTCCCGCCGGAAGCCATCGTCGCGGCGTACCAGGCTGGCGTGCGCCACTTTGGCGAGAATCGCGTCGAGGAAGGGGAAGCCAAAATCCCCGTCGTCCACGCGGCTCTCTCCGGCCCGCAACCGACCTGGCACATGGTCGGCCACGTACAGAGCCGCAAGGCGCGGGAGGCTGTGGCGCACTTTGATTTCGTCCACTCCGTAGACCGGCTCAAGATCGCCCGCCGGTTGAGCGATTTCGCCTGCGCCGCCGGACGGACGTTACCCGTGCTGTTGGAGTGTAATGTCTCCGGCGAAGAGACCAAGTTCGGCTTCGACCTGCAGGGCTGGGAGCGGGACGCTGCGCGACGCGAAGCCTTCTTCGCCGCCGTCGCCGAGATCCTGGTGCTGCCGGGGCTGGACGTGCAGGGGCTGATGACGATGGCTCCCATCGCCGCCGACCCGGAGAGCGTGCGGCCTGTGTTCGCCAGCCTGCGGGCTTTGCGCGACGCACTCTGTGAGCGCTTCCCGGAGCGCCACTGGCGCCACCTCTCGATGGGCATGACCGACGACTTTGAGGTTGCTGTGGAAGAAGGCGCGACGATGGTACGCATCGGACGGGCCATCTTTGGCGAACGGGTTGAACGGATTGGAGCCTCGCCGGAGTAGCGATGTCCGTTGCCGTGCGCTCATCTGCGATCCTGGTGCACAAGGATCCCGAATACGAGGCGCTGGATGATCAGGTTCGTCAGGAAGCGCTGCCATACAAAGAATAGGTGCGGATGCTATCACGCACGCGCTCAACCCCACGTTATTCAGATACAAAGGAGCAAACGATATGAGAGACCGACTCGAAGAAGCACTGCGCAAGAGCGACGCCGAATACACCGACATCCGCGTCGAGGACGTCACCTCGTCATGGGTCAATTTCAAGGGTAAGGACCTTGACAGCATCGGCTCGTCCAAAACCGTCGGCGGTATCGTGCGGGCGCTGGTCAAAGGGGGCTGGGGCTACACCACCTTCAACGACCTGGACGATTTGGGCACGCGCGTCCGTGAAGCGTGTGAATCGGCGCGGCTGGTGGGCCGCGAGGAGAGCCGGTTCGCGCCGGTCGCGCCGGTGGTGGACGAGATACAGGCCACACTGCAAAAGGATTTCCGTGAGGTACCCCTCTCGCAGAAAAAGGCGGTGATCGAGGAATACAACGACCTCATCCTCGGTTACCACAAGAGCATCGTCACCACCAACGTCCGTTACGGCGACCGCTTCCGCCGTGTCTGGTACGCCAACACGGAAGGGGCCTACATCGCCGACGAGCAGCCCGATGTATACGTGTTCGCGATGGCGACGGCGCGCGACGGCGACAACGTCCAGATCGCCTTCGAATCCAACGGCGGCAGCACGGGCTTTCAACTGGTCGAGGGCTTTCACGCCAAAGCGGAAGAGGCAGCGAGGCGGGCCGTGGATTTGCTCGCCGCCCCGTCGGTCACCGGCGGCGTGTATACCGTCGTCATAGACCCGCGACTGGCGGGGGTGTTCGCCCATGAAGCGTTCGGTCACCTGAGCGAGGCCGATTTCATCTACGAGAACTCGCAGATGAGGGAACTGATGCAACTGGGCAAACGCTTCGGTCCGGGCTTTTTGAACATCATAGACGACGGTTCCGCCCCGGGCCAACTGGGCACGCAGAGGTACGATTTCGAGGGTGTGCCCACACGCAAGAACTATCTCATCCAAGACGGCGTCCTGGTGGGACGGCTGCACTCGCGCGAGACCGCTGCCAAGATGGGGGAATCGCCCACCGGCAACGCCCGCGCGGTGGGCTACCAGTATCCCCCCATCGTGCGTATGACCAATACTTACATTGACAGAGGGAACGCCACCTTCGAGGACATGATCCGCGACATCAAACTCGGCGTCTATGCCATTGACAGCATCGGCGGGCAGACCGCGCTGGAGATGTTCACCTTTAGCGCCGCCTACGCTTATATGATCCGCGACGGGCAGGTGGCGGAACTGGTGCGCGACGTGGTGCTGACCGGCAATGTCTTCGAGACGTTGCTGAACATTGATATGCTCGGCGACAAGGTAGAGTGGGAGCCGGGCGGCCCCGGCGGCTGCGGCAAGTTCAGTCAACAGGGCCTGCGCGTGGGAGATGGCGGCCCGCATGTGCGCATCCAGAACGTCGTCGTAGGAGGCCGGCAATGATCACAGCGCAATTGATTGAGCGGGCGATGAAGGGCGCGCAGGGGGCACAGGCCAGTCTGCGGCAAAGTGAATCCACCGAGGTCACGTTCGAGAACGATAAACTCAAATCAACCAAGTCTGCACAGCGCACCGAAATCGAGGTCAAGGTCATCGTGGACGGCAGGGTGGGCACGTCGAACACCACCGACGTGAACGATCTGGACGGCGTGGTGGCGCGGGCATTGGAGGCCGCTGCGTTTGGCAGCCCCGCCCACTTCCAATTTCCCGGCCCGCAGGAGGGCGCGCCAGTGTTGGTCTACGACGAGGCGGTGCTGCCGGTCACCAAGCCGGAGATGGTGCAGATCGGCCAGGAGATGATAGACCTGATCAAGGAGTATAACCCCGCGATCGTCGTCGGCGCCAACGTGAACAAGCAGGTAGGCCGGCGCGAGTTCGCCAACTCTGCCGGCATCGCGTTCACCGTCGAAAGCACGGATTTCAGTACCGGCGTCTCCGGGCAATTGGTCAGGGGAACGGACATTCTCTGGACCGGGCACGGCTTTGGCTGGCGCAAACGCACTGTGGACCACGTCGCCATCGCCCAGGAGTTGATCGAGCGTTTCAAGATGGCGGAGCGCAACGTACCGATCCGGTCGCAGGCGATGCCGGTGATCTTGACGCCGTTTGGGATGGGCGTCGTGGCCTTGCCGCTGTTGCTCGGTGTCAACGGCAAGCACGTCGTCCTGGGTTCGTCGCCGCTGGCGGGCAAGTTGGGAGAACGTATCGCCGATGTGCGGTTCTCGCTCACCGACGACCCGCTGCTCGACTACGGCGGTGGCAGCGGCCCGTACGACGACGAGGGTGTGCCGCGCCAGGTCACGCCGCTGATCGAAGGTGGTGTGTTGCGCAATTTCCTGTACGACCTGGACACGGCGGGCCGCGCCGGCGCCAAATCCACCGGCCACGGCGTGGGCTGCAACCCGACCAACTGGGTCTTCAAAGCGGGGGATACACCCTATACAGAGATGCTCAAGAGTGTCAAGGAGGGCCTGCTCGTCTATGACGTGATGGGCCTGGGGCAGGGCAACCCCTTCAGCGGCGAGTTTTCGGTGAACGTGCAACTGGGCTACAAGATCGAGAACGGCGAGGTCGTGGGGCGGGTGAAGGACGTGATGCTGGCGGGCAACGCCTACGATGCGTTGAAGGATATTGTCGCCATCGGCGACGAGGCGGAACGGCTCAGCGCGTTCGGTGGCACGCACGTTGTCCCGGCGATCCAATTCGGCGCGTTGAGCGTGGTAGCGCGGTAGCCCCTCACCCTCCCCCAGCGGCTTCGCCGCACCCCCTCCCCTCTCCCAATCTTGGGAGAGGGGAGGGGGCAGGGGGTGGAGTAAGGGCTAAGAGCGAGGCGAGATGAGTGAAAGACGGCAGCCGATTCCTCCCCGCGTCTTGATCGCCGAAGACGACCCTGAAATGGCCGAACTGCTGCGGAGCATCCTGGCAGTGGTGCATTGCCAGGCCCTCACGGCCAGCAGCGGCGAGGAGGCATTGGCCCTGCTGCGTCGGGAGGCGGAGGCCGGACGCGAGATAGACCTGATCCTGCTGGACATCATGATGCCGGAGATGGATGGCTACGAGGTGATCGCCCGGGTCAAGGCCGACCCGCTGCTACGCAACACCGCGGTCATTATGACCACCGCCCTCACCTCCGTCAGTGACAAGACGTTAGGTTTGGGGATGGGCGCCGATGATTACATCACCAAGCCGTTCGAGCCGCAGGAGTTGCTGGCGCGGATTGACGCCGTGATGCGCGTCCGCCGCAGCGAACGCGCGCTGCGCCGTCGCAATCAGGAACTGGCTGCGCTGGTCGAGATCAGCCGCATGGTCACCTCCAGTCTCGATCTGGACGAGGTGTTGCGGGCGACGATGAAGGGCATCCGCGAAATCCTGCGCGTCGAAGCCGGGTCGCTCGTGCTGGTAGACGCGGAGGCGGACCGGCTGGTCTTTCGCACGACCTTCAGTCCGGAGCAGGGCTGGATGAGCGGGCGCACCATCCAACCGGGTGAGGGCATCGTCGGTTACGTGGTGCGTACCGGCGAGCCGCAACTGGTCAACGACGTGGCGCGCGCTCCACACTTTTCCCCCGAAGCGGACGAGGAACCCGGCATCGTCGCCCACGCCATCCTGTGCGCACCGCTGACGATCCACGAGCGAGTGCTTGGAGCCATCGAAGTGATCAACAAACTCGACGGCGAATTCACCAGCGCGGACCTGGAACTCTTGCAGGCCATGGCAGCCTCGGTTGCCGCAGCGGTGGAAAATGCCAACCTCTACTCCGAATTGGCCGAATTTACCAGGGAGTTGGAGCGCTCGCAGGCGCAGTTGGTGCAGGCGGAAAAGATGGCGGCTATCGGGCGGCTGGCCGCTTCCCTCGCCCACGAGATCAACAATCCGCTCCAGGCGATCCACAACAGCCTCCACCTGAGCCTGCACCGTGGGCTGGACGAGGAGAAGCGGGCGCAATATTTGAGTATGGCCCAGAGCGAGGTTCAGCGCCTGATCGAGATTGTACAGCGCATGTTGGACTTTTACCGGCCCTCGCGCGGTGGCGTGGCCCCCGCAGATGTCAACAGCGTTGTGGAGAACGTGCTTGCGCTGGCCGAGAAGCGGCTACAGCACGGCGAGGTGCGCGTGCACACCCTGCTCAGTCCTGACCTGCCGCTGCTGCCCATAGTCGCCGACCAGATCAGCCAGGTGTTCCTGAATATCATCATCAATGCTATCGAAGCCATGCCATCCGGCGGCGATCTGCACCTGGAGACGCGACTGGCCGAAGGTGGCGAGTGGGTGCTGGTGAGTTTCCGCGATACCGGCATGGGCATGTCGCCGGAACAGATCGCCAATCTGTTCGAGCCGTTCTACACGACCAAGGCGGATGGAACAGGGTTGGGGCTGGCGATCAGTTATGGGATCATCGAGCGCCACGGCGGAACGATCGAGGTGTCGAGCCGGCCGGGCCAGGGAACGACGTTCGTCGTCAAGTTGCCCGTGCACCCGGTTGGTGCAGGGGGTGGCGATAAATCCACCGCACGGTAGGGCCGTTGCGGTGCTGCATCCCTACTTGTAGGAGGTTGCGCGATGGTAGAACAAAACCCAACCGCACGCATCATGGTCGTAGACGACGAGGCCGTGGCGCGTATCTCCCTGGCGGAGGTGCTGCGGCTTGAAGGCTACGAGGTCGCTACCGCCGCCAGCGGCGAAGAGGCGCTGAGTCTGCTGAACAAGAGCCAGCCCTTCGACCTGATGGTGCTCGATCTGAAGATGGGCGGGATGGATGGGCTGGCGGTGACCGAGGCGGTGCAACAGCAATCACCGGGCACGGTGGTGATCTTGCTGACCGCTTTTGGGACGCTGGAGACGGCGATCCAGGCCATCCGTAAGGGGGCACACGATTATCTGCTCAAGCCTTGCCCCATTCCCGAGATCCTGGAAAGTGTGCGCAAGGGATTGGCGAAGCGCAGCCAGGAACGACAGCGTCGGCAATTGGTCAGCCAGTTACAACAGACGCTCTCCGAGTTGGCTACGGTAGAGGGGGCGCAGGCGGCCGAGGAGCCGGCAATTGCCCAGGCCGAGCGTTTCATCCGGATCCGTGACGTGGTGTTGGATCGTCAGAAGCACATCGTCACCCTGCGGGGGCAGCCGCTCGACCTGACGCCGACCGAGTTCAAGGTGCTGGCCTGCCTGATGGAGACCCCCGACAGGGTATGGAGCCCGCAGGAACTGGTGCGATATGCTCAGGGGTACGAAACCGACGCCTGGGGCGCCCGCGCCATCGTACGGGTGCACATCCGCCGGCTGCGCAAGAAAATGGAGGCCGACCCTTCCAATCCCAAGTACATCGTGAACATGCGCGGCATCGGCTATATGTTTGCTAGCAGCAGTCCTAAAGCATAAGGCATGCCCACTCCATCCCTGAACATCGGCATCGAGGAGGAATACCAGATCGTTGACCCGGCGACGCGGGAATTGCGCTCCTACGTACAGCGCTTTCTCGAGCGCGGCCAGACTGTGCTGCCCAATCAGATTCACCCCGAGTTTCTGCAATCGCAGGTCGAGGCCGGCACACGCATCTGCTGGAACGTGCAGGAGGCGCGCAGCGAACTGGTGCGCATACGCCGCTCGATCTGGGAATTGGCGGAAAGCGAAGGACTCTGGGTGGCAGCGGCAGGCACGCACCCGTTCTCCTCGTGGGCACAGCAGGAAATCTCGCCCTATGGCCGCTACCCCGAACTGGCACGTTTCCTACAGGACGTGGGACGGCGACTGCTGATCTTTGGCCTGCACGTGCACATCGGCATCGAAGATGCCGAACTGCGCATCCAGGTGATGAATCGGATGCGCTATTTCTTGCCACTGTTGCTCGCGCTCTCGACCAGTTCACCGTTCTGGCACAACCGCGATACCGGGCTGAAATCCTACCGCAGCGTGCTGTTCGAAAGCCTGCCGCGCACCGGCATCCCGCCGCGCTTCGACTCTTATGCCGATTATCGTGGCTACGTGACCCTGCTGCTCAAGACGGGCAGCATCGCCGAGCCAACCCACATCTGGTGGGACGTGCGCCCCAGCGAGCGCTTCCCCACGCTGGAGGTACGCATCCCCGACATGGCTACGCGCGTGGACGAGGCGGTGTGTCTGGTGGCGCTCGTCCAAGCGATTACTGCCAAACTGGTACGCTTGCAGCAGGCCGGCCAACCGTGGCCACTGTATCGGCGGCACCTGCTCGACGAGAACAAGTGGCGCGCACTGCGCTACGGCATCGAGGGGAGGCTGATTGATTTCCACGAGGAGCAGGAAAGACCGCTCCAGGCGTTGGTCGAGCTCCTGTTGACTTGGCTGGACGATGTGGTGGATGACCTGCATAGCCGGGCAGAGGTCGAGTATGCTACCACGATCCTGCGCCAGGGCTCAAGCGCCGACCGCCAATTGGCCGTCTACCGTAAGATGGGGGATCTGCGAGCGGTGGTGGATCGCATCGTCGAGGAGACGCAGGAGGCGATCGTGTGATGCGTGGAAGGCGAACCGCGGGTGTGAGATGAATCTTTATTTGACCATCCCTCTTCTGACCGTCGTGGCCTTGCTACAGGGCGTGTTGTTCTCGCGGGTGAGCCTGTGGGGAGCGCGGCCCGACCTGATGTTGCTGATCGTGATGCTCTGGGCCATGGTGCGCGGCTTGGACGAAGGGCTGGTGTGGGGGTTCATTGGCGGGCTGCTCGTTGACCTGCTCTCAGGTGGGCCGCTGGGCGGCTCGTCGCTGGCGCTCTTGGCAGCGGCGTTGCTGGCCGGGCAGCCGTGGGGACACGGCCTCGGCTCTTCGGTGGTGCGGCTGCTGCTCCTGGCGTTCGCCGGCGCCCTGGCCTATTACCTGGTCTTGCTCATTGCCCTGACTGCCGGGCACACGGTGGCGTGGGGCTTTTCGCTGTGGCGCGTGGCGCTCCCCTCGACGCTCCTCAACGTAGCCTTGGCTCCGTTCGTCCGGCCAGTGCTGGCCTGGCTGGAGCGCAAGACTCGAAGGGAGGGCCTCTTGCGATGAATCAACAACAGATCCCACAACCGGCCGTCCAGAGCAAATGGCAGGCGCGCTGGATACTCGTCCGAAGGTCGCCGCGGGTGATCGCGCTGGGCCTGCTGATCCTGTGTCTCTTCGCGGTCTTTGGCTGGCGCTTGTGGCATCTGCAGTTCGTGCAGGGCGAGTATTACCGCACGCTGGCAGATCGGCAGCGGTTGCGCGTTGTGGACATTCCTACGGCGCGGGGCATCATCTACGACCGCAATGGCACGCCGCTCGTGCACAACATCCCCAGTTTCAAGGTGACCATCATCCCTGCCAACCTCCCGGACTACGACGTGGTCATCATCCGCGCATCCTCGCCCGGCGAAAAGGATACCGTTGAGGTAACGTTCAGCCCCGAGGCGGAAAACGTCCTCATCCGTCTGGCCGTGCTGCTCGACGTGCCCTACACGTCGGCCGGCGTGCACGGCGGTGGGGCGCCGCCTGAGCCGGGCCTGCGCGAGATGGTGATCCAGGCAATAGCGAACGGCGCATATTATAGCCCATTGGTGGTCAAGCAGGGCGTCGAACGAGACACTGCGCTGTTGATCGCCCAGGAACGCATCGGCCTGCCCGGCGTCTCGGTCGAAATAGACGCCCGGCGCGAGTATCCCTACGGCGCGTTGGTGTCGCAGTGGATCGGTTACATGTTGCCCATCCCCAGAGAATACGAGGAGGCGTACAAAGCCCGTGGCTACGATCCGGCCGTGGATCGCGTCGGGATAGCCGGCGTCGAGTACACCTATGAGGACACCCTTCGCGGCCAGAAAGGTAAACGGCTGATCGAGGAAGACGTTGTAGGACGATTCATCCGCGTCGTCGAAGAGCAGGCTGCAGCAGTGCCCGGTGGCAACGTCTACCTGACGCTCGATCTCGACTTGCAGCAGGCCGTCGAGGAGGCGCTGCGGCGCGGCATGGCCAACGCCAACTCACCGCGCGGCGTGGCCATCGTGATGAACCCGCAGACTGGCGAGATTCTGGCCATGGTCAGCCTGCCCACCTACGACAACAATCTCTTCACTCAGGGCATCTCGGCCGCCGACTGGCAGCGGTTGAGCGAAGACCCCCATCGCCCGCTGCTCAATCACGCCATCGCCGACCACTTGCAGCCCGGCTCGACGTTCAAGGTCGTCGTGGCTGCGGCGGCGCTTCAGGAGGAGGTACTGACCCCACGCACGCGCCTCAATTGCCCGGGAACCATCGTCATCCCCAACAAGTATTACCCCAACGATCCCGGTCGAGCCACGCCTTTCTATTGTTGGAACCACGCCGGGCATGGCTATCTCGACGTAGTAGGTGGCATCGCCCAATCGTGCAACATTTTCTTCTACAAGATCGGCGGCGGATACGAGCCAGATCGCTTTGCAGGGCTGGGGCCGGGGCGGATTGCCCGCTACGCGCGGATGTTCGGTTTCGACCAGCCGACCGGCGTGGAACTGACCGGCGAATCTGGCGGTCACGTGCCTGACCCGACCTGGAAGCGGCTCACCTACGGTGAATCCTGGTCTACCGGTGATACTTATAACCTTTCCATCGGTGAGGGTTACCTCGAGGTTACCCCTTTGCAGATGCTCAACGCCGTCAATGTCATCGCCAGCGACGGCACGCTCTACCGCCCGCGCGTCGTCCATCACGTCACCGATGCGCAGGGGAACATCATCCGGCCATTTACGCCCGAGAGCAGCGCCACCCTGCCCATCAGTCCGGAGAACTGGACGCTGATCCAGCAGGGGATGGAAGGGACCGTAGCCTATGGCACCGCGACGCGCGCCAAGATCGAGGGCATCCGCATTGCCGGCAAGACCGGCACGGCGCAGTATTGCGACGACATCGCGCGCGCACTCGGCATCTGCCGTGCAGGCTATGCTCAACCGACCCACGCCTGGTTCGTGGCCTTCGCGCCGGTGGAGAATCCGCAGGTCTCGGTCATCGTCTTCCTCTACAATGGCGGCGAAGGCTCAGTAAAGGCGGCGCCGGTGGCGCGTGAGATTCTGGAGTATTACTTTAGCCGCAGCCAGCCGGCCACACCTTGATGGGATGAACGTCGTCCGCTTTCCATAGCGCGGTTATAGCCAGAGACACCTTGCGTTGCCCTCAAGTTTCGCAATCCCGTGTCCTATGCTATAATTTCCATTGGAAGCCACGAGAGGGACGCATGGGATCAGACGCGATCACCATCAAGGGCATCCGCCAGGGGTTGCTCGTCACGTTGGGAGAAGGGGACTGGCAGGCAGTATTGCACGCCCTGGGAGCACGCCTGAGCGCCAGTCCATCCTTCTTTCGCGGGGGGCGCGTTGCGCTCGACCTCGGAACGCGCGAGTTGAGTCGCGCCGAGATCGAACAGGCGCGGGCACTGCTCGCCCGCCACCAAGTTGATCTGTGGGCGGTGATCGGCACGAACCCGGTTACCGAACGGGCCGCGCAAGAATTGGGGCTGGCAATTAGTGTGGGGCTGCCCCAACCACGCACGCCCGCTGCTGGGACCGTGCCTGAAGAGCCCGCCGAAGAGCCGTCCACCGAAGGGGTGGTGGTGCGGCGCACGCTGCGCTCCGGGCAGAGCCTGCGCCATCCCGGTCACGTCGTCGTCATCGGCGACGTCAACCCCGGCGCCGAGATCATGGCCGGCGGCGACATCGTGGTGTGGGGCAAGATGCGCGGATTGGTGCACGCCGGCGCCCTGGGGGACGAGAATGCGGTGATCTGCGCGCTGGACCTGGCGCCCACGCAACTGCGGATCGCCGGGTACATCGCGCGTTCGCCGGAGGAACGCCGACGCAAACCGACGCCGGAGATGGCCTCCGTGCGCGATGGGCAGATCGTGGCCGTGCCGTGGGGTGGTTGAACGAGGGCGGGGAAGGAGCCAAAATGGCGGCAAGAGTCGTGACAGTCACTTCTGGCAAGGGTGGAGTTGGCAAGACAACGATCGTCGCCAACCTGGGCGTCGCGCTGGCCATGCAGGGGCAGCGCGTGGTGACGATTGACGCTGACGTGGGCTTGCGCAACCTCGACATGATGCTGGGCCTGGAGAATCGCATCGTCTATGACTTGGTGGACGTGATCGAGGGGCGCTGTCGGTTGCGCCAGGCACTGGTGCACGACAAGCGGCTTTCGGAACTGTTCCTCTTGCCCGCCGCGCAGACCCGCGACAAGAGCGCCGTGCGCCCCGAGGACATGGTGCGCATCTGCGACGAACTGCGCGAGCAGCACGACTTTATCCTGATTGATTCACCCGCCGGCATCGAGCAGGGCTTTCGTTACGCCACCGCCCCCGCCGACGAAGTGCTCGTCGTCACCAACCCGGAGGTGGCCGCCGTGCGCGACGCCGACCGGGTCGTGGGGCTGCTCGAGGCGGAGGAGAAGGGCCCCATCCGGCTGATCATCAACCGCGTCAGGCCCGAGATGGTCCAGCGCGGCGAGATGCTCGATGTGCCCGACGTGCTCGAACTGCTGGCGATTGACCTCATCGGCATCGTGCCGGAAGAGCCCGCAATCCTGGTCTCGACCAACCGCGGGCGCCCGCTGGCCTTCTCGGTTGACAGTTCCCTGGCCGGCCAGGCCTTCCACAATATCGCGCGCCGGCTGCGCGGCGAGGACGTGCCGTTCCTCCCCCTGCGTGAGCCGGGCGTGCTCCAACGACTGTTCCGCTTTATGCGCTCTGGGGGAGACGAACCATGAAGATCATTGACCGCTTGTTAGGCCGTCGTGAAGCATCGAGTGGCGCGGTCGCCAAGGAGCGGCTACGGCTGGTGCTGGCCCACGACCGCGCGAATATCTCGCCGGCGTTGTTGGACACGCTCAAAGACGAGATTATCGGCGTGATCTCGCGCCACGTCGCCATTGATGCCGATGGCGTCCAGGTGACCTTTACCCAGACCGCGCGCGAATCCCGCCTGGTCGCCGATATCCCGCTGGCCGGGCGAAGGCGAAGGCACGTGGAATGAACGGAGCGCGCGTCTGGCGACACTTTGACTATGTCCTGCTCATCACCACCATTCTCCTCGTCCTCTACGGCGTGGTGATGATCTACAGCGCCACCCACACCAGCCCCGATCCACGCCTGCAAGGACTGTGGCGGCGGCAGGCGATTTTGGGAGCCGCCGGGGTGGGCGTGATTTTCCTGTTAGCCGCTTTCCCGCGTGATTACCAGTGGCTCGGCGACTTTTGGTGGCTGGCGTATCTCATCGCCGCCGCCTTGCTGGTGCTCGTGCTCTTTTTCGGTCAAAGCGAGATCGGCGACGTGCGCGGCTGGCTGCGTCTGGGTTCGCTCAACTTCCAGCCTGCGTTCCCGGCGATGATCCTGCTGACGATCGCAGTCGCCACCACGCTCAGCCGGCGGCGGCGCAAACGCGGCTCCACGGCCAACCCTCCCCTTTTCGGGGCGCCCAAGACGAGCATGGTCGAGACCACCGCCGAGCGCCCCGATTTCACCAGTTACCTGGTCTCCGCCGGGATGACGCTCTCGCTGGCGGCGCTCGTGTTCCGCCAACCCGACATGGCAACCGCTGCGGTGCTTATCGCTATGTGGCTGGCCGTGCTGTTCGAGTCCGACGTGCCGGCGCGCTACCTGGTGCTGACGGCAGTCGTGGGCCTGGCCTCGCTGTACCCGATCTGGAGACTGATCGAGGTGCTGGGTTTTGGCTATATGCACAAGCGCATATTGGGCTTCCTCAATCCCGGCGCATCGGACACGGCTTATCAACTGCGACAGGCGTTCATCGCCATCGGTTCCGGCGGGATGTGGGGGCAAGGGCTGGGCCACGGCACGCAGAGCCAGTTGCGCTACCTGCCAGTGCGCCATACCGATTTCATTTTCGCCGTCGTCGCCGAAGAGATGGGATTCATTGGCGCGCTGCTCTTGTTCGCACTGTATCTGATGCTCTTCTGGCGGCTACTGCGCGTCATCCTGATCGCGCCGGATGCTTTCGGACGATTGCTGGCAACCGGCGTGCTGGCGATGATTCTGTTCCAGTTCTTCGTCAACGTTGGCATGAACCTCGGTCTGCTTCCGGTCGCCGGGTTGCCGCTTCCCTTCATCAGTTATGGCCCGGCGGCGCTCCTCACGACGATGGCAGGCATTGGCCTGGCCGAGAACGTGGTGATGCGCCACAAGCGGCTCGAGTTCTGAGCATCACGAATATCAAGAATGGACGAATTCCACGAACCCTCCGGAGATTCAAGGCGGAGATTCGTGGAATTCGCGTGAATAAGAGGTGATACGGTGAATGGACATATCCCTGTATTGATGGTCGAAGGCCAATGCCTGGCCGAGGCCTGGGAAAAGTCGTTGGTTGCCCTCTACCGCGACGGCTGCGACGTGAGAACCGAGTACGACAAGCCGGACGACCCGCCAAGCAAGGATTGCACGATGACGATCGTGGTGCGCGACCCGCTTGCCGAGCCGATGATCCATAGGGATTTCCCCGGCGGACTGGAGGACCTTCAGGAGTACGTGATGGAGGTGCTCGACGGCATCAAGGATCACTGCGTGCGCTGCTCGGCGGACGACCCCGACGATACGCGCTGGGAGTACACCTACCACCAACGGCTGTTCGGCTACTCGGTGCCCGGGTTGGATCAGACGTACGACCAGATCGCGTTGATCACGGGGCGGCTGGCCCGCGCGCCGCATACGCGCCGCGCGCAGGCCATCACCTGGAAGGTCTGGGAGGACAATTTCTGCTACGACCCGGCCTGCCTGCAATCTATCTGGTGCCGGCTTTTGCCGGGCGAGGACAAGGTATGGGTGCTGAACACCAACGTGCGCTTCCGTTCCAACGACGCCTACAAGGCCGCCTTTATGAACATGTTCGCGCTGGCCCAACTACAGGTGCGCATCGCCGAGCGTATCACGGCGCTCTCCGGCCAGGAGGTCAAACTGGGCCGTTACGTCCATCAGGCCGACAGTTACCACATCTACGGCGCGTATTTCGAAGAATTCGAAAAGCGTTTCCTGCGGGCGCTCGAGACCCGCACCTTCGAGCAACGCACCTTCCGCTATGAGGCGGTCAGGAGTATAATGGAAGAGGCGATTCCCGGAATCCGCGAGAAGGCGGCGAGGATGGGGAGGTAAGCGTAAAACGTAAAGCGTAAAACGTAAGGGTGTAAAGATGACGCCGATATTGAAGCAAGAGCCAGGTAGAGAAGATGAGGATGCAGAACTGGAATTCGAACTGGCCTACCAGCGCACGCTGACGGTGCAGGAACGGTTTGAGTTGATGTTCCGTAAATCGCGTGAATTGGCCGAGATGTTGCTGAGGCATGGACACCGAAAGCCTGTTGAGATCATTAAACGCGCATAGTGTGCGTTATGTGGTGATCGGTGCGACGGCGTTTCCTGTGCATGGCTACGCACGGGCAACACTTGACATAGATATTTTCATCGAGGCTACACCGGAGAATGCCCGACGGACACTCGCGGCGCTGCAAGAGGTTAGCTACGATGTGACAGACATCACGGTCAAAGACCTGCTGACCAAAAAGTTGCTCATCCGCCAGTACCTCCTCGAGACCGACATTCATCCTTTCGTGGCAGGGGTCACGTTCGACGAGGTCTGGTGCAATCGCATCGCAAGTCACATCGGCCAGACGCCGGCCAATTTCGCCAGCCTGGACGACTTGATTCGCATGAAGCAGGCTGCCGGCCGTCCCAAGGATATGGAGGACCTGCGTGTGCTGTTGAAACTGAAGGAAGAATCTGAACGCAAATGAGCCCTAAAGAGTCCAGTCCATCCACTGACTTTATCCGTGAAGCGGTCCGGGAGGACCTGGCGAGCGGGCGTTACACTCGCGTCCAGACCCGCTTCCCGCCAGAGCCGAACGGCTACCTCCACATCGGCCACGCTAAGGCGATGGCGATTGACTTTGGCATCGCAGCCGAGTTCGACGGCATGTGCAACCTGCGCTTCGACGATACCAACCCGACCAAAGAAGAACAGGAATACGTGGATGCCATCATCGAGGACATCCAGTGGCTCGGCTTCCGGTTTAGACACGTCTATTTCGCGTCCGACTATTTCGAGCAGTTGTACGAGTACGCCGAACGCCTCATCAAGAAAGGGCTCGCCTACGTGGACGATCTCAGCGCCGACGAGATCCGCAAGTATCGCGGCACGTTGACCGAGCCGGGGCGCGAGAGTCCCTACCGCAATCGCTCCGTCGAGGAGAATCTCGACCTGTTTCGGCGTATGCGCGCAGGCGAGTTCCCCGACGGCTCACGCACGCTGCGTGCCAGGATTGACATGGCCTCGCCCAATATCAACCTGCGCGACCCGGTGATGTATCGCATCCTGCACGTGCCCCACCACCGCACCGGCGACAAATGGTGCATCTACCCGATGTATGATTGGGCGCACGGGCAGAGCGACTATATCGAGGGCGTCACCCACTCGCTCTGCTCGCTGGAGTATGAGATTCACCGCCCGCTGTACGAGTGGTTTCTTGAGCACCTCGACCTCCCCGGCCCGCTGCCCCGCCAGATCGAGTTCGCCCGCCTGAACATGACCTACACGGTGATGAGCAAGCGCAAACTATTGCGGCTGGTGAAGGAGGGGGACGTGCGCGGCTGGGACGACCCGCGGATGCCGACGCTGCGCGGCATGCGGCGGCGCGGCTATACGCCGCCGGCGATCCTCGACTTTCTCGAGCGCATCGGCGTGGCCAAGGCCGATAGCGTGGTGGATTTCGCGCTCCTGGAGCACTGCGTGCGCGAGGACCTCAACAAGCACGCACCGCGCGTGATGGGCGTATTGCGCCCGCTGCGCGTCGTCATCGAGAACTATCCGGAGGGGCAGGTCGAGGAACTCGACGCGATCAACAATCCTGAGGACCCCTCTGCCGGCACTCGCAAGGCGCCCTTCTCGCGCGTTCTATACATCGAACAGGACGATTTCCGCGAAGAGCCGCCGCCCAAGTACTACCGTCTGGCGCCGGGGCGCGAGGTGCGGTTAAGGTATGCCTACTTTCTCAAGTGCGAGCGCGCGATCAAGGACGCGCAGGGCAACGTGGTCGAGTTGCGTTGCACCTATGACCCGGAGACGAAAGGCGGCGCCGCCCCAGACGGGCGCAAGGTCAAGGCCACCATCCACTGGGTTTCCGCAGCGCACGCCCTCGACGCCGAGGCGCGGCTGTACGACGTGCTCTTCACACAGCCCAATCCAGAAGACGTGCCGGAGGGAGATTTCACCGCCGTCATCAATCCCCGTTCGCTGGAGGTGCTCACCAGCTGCAAAGTTGAGCCGAGCCTGGCCGGCGCGAAACCCGGCGACCGCTTCCAGTTCGAGCGGCTGGGCTACTTTTGCGTGGACCCCGATTCTTCCGCTGGCCGCCTCGTCTTCAACCGCACAGTGACGCTCAAGGACGAGTGGGCGCGGATCGAGAAGACAAGGCAGCAGTAGGGAGGGAAGTCGGAGGTGGGATATGTCCGATTATGGGTTTATCACCCCCCTGCAAGTTTGTTTCGAACCTGCGGGAGGGTAGGCTGAAAGGAGCGCGAGATGCGATTCCAAGTACCAACCGTTGACCGGCGTCGCCGCATCCCCATGCGGGCCATCCGCGCGGTGGCGAAGCAGATCGCTGAGCAGTTTCGACCGGAAAAGATCATCCTGTTCGGCTCCTACGCCTACGGCAAGCCCAGGCCGGAGAGTGACGTGGATTTGCTGATCGTGATGGATACCCCTCTGCGCAATCGGGAGCAGGCGGCGCAGATCGCCCGCGCGATAGATTATCACTTCGGACTGGACTTGGTGGTGCGCAGCCCACAGCAGTTGGCCGAGCGTTTGGCGCTGGGCGATTTCTTCCTGCAGGAGATCACAGAGAGAGGGAAGGTGCTCTATGCGCGCCCTGACACGAGAGTGGATTGAGAAGGCCGAAGGCGACTTTTACACCGCCAGCCGTGAGATGCGAGCCAGAAAAGCACCCAACTATGATGCGGTGTGCTTCCATGCCCAGCAATGTGTGGAAAAATACCTGAAGGCGTATTTGCAGGAACAGGATCAGCGATTCCCTCTCGTCCATGACTTGGTTGAGTTGTTAGAACTCTGTTTGCCTTATGATGGAACGTTCGAGTTGCAGCGGGACTTGCTGAAGGACCTCACCAAGTACGCTGTAGAATGCCGTTATCCTGGTGAGATGGCGATCAAGGAAGATGCGCAGGCGGCGTTTCGCGCCATGAAGACAGTGCGCGTCTTCATACGGCAAAAGTTGGGGCTGCCGGAGACGTAATCTATAGAACCGAGAGGTGTCCTATGCCAAGAAGAAAACAATCACGCGGTACTTGTATGTACTGTGGGCAGGAGATGGCCAAGGCGGGGATGACGAAACATCTGCCCGTCTGCGCCAGACGCCAGCCCATCATCGCCGAGGCCGACGCCAGACCCGGCGCCACGCAGAAACTGTACCACCTGCGCGCGCAGGATGCCTGGGGCGGCACGTTCTGGCTCGATCTGGAGATGAACGGCAACGCCAGTCTAAAGAAACTCGACGAATATCTGCGCGCGATCTGGCTGGAATGCTGTGGTCACCTGAGCGAGTTTACCTACGGGCGCGGGTGGGGCGAGCACGAGGTAGCCATGAGCAGGCGCGCCGACCAGGTCTTTGCGCCGGGGGTCGAATTGACACACATCTACGACTTTGGCACCACATCTGAGACACTCATCACCTGCGTGGACGTGCGCGAAGGCAAACCGACCACATCCCATCCCATTGCATTGATGGCACGTAACAACATGCCGGAGTTCGCATGCCAGGAATGCGGGCAACCCGCTTCCTGGCTGTGCATAGAGTGCGTGTACGAAGAGGACCGACCGGGATGGCTGTGCGATAAGCACGTTGAGGACCATCCGCACGAGGATTACGGCGAGCCGTTCCCGCTGGTCAATTCACCCCGTCTCGGCATGTGCGGCTACACCGGTCCAGCCGAGCCGCCCTACTAAAAACTATTAACTGCTCAGCCCGCTGGCGTTCAGCGATTGAAATCGCCTCTTGAGGGCTCTTAGCCAGGCGTCCACCTGCGTGGATGCTGCCGCAGCGACTGCGTAGGCGGTCGCCCGGCGCACAGCGCCCTCCCAGGCGCGGTTTCAACCGCCTGCCTGAGCAGTTACAAAACTATTTGAAAAACAGGCGTGGGATGGCCTTTCCAGGCCGTCTGGGCAGGCTGAAAGCCTGTCCTTTTACCGACTTGCCTATGAGTGTCCGTGTTCGCTTCGCTCCCAGTCCCACCGGCAAATTGCACGTCGGCAGCGTGCGCACGGTGGTGTTCAACTGGCTCTTCGCCCGCAAGATGGGCGGCCGGTTCATCCTGCGCATCGAGGATACCGACCGCAGGCGCTATCATCCCGACAGCCTGGCGAGCATTTTCGACGGCCTGCGCTGGCTGGGCCTGGATTGGGACGAGGGGCCGGGCCTCGAGGAATTGCAGCGGGTGGGACTGAAGGACGCCGGACGCTACGCCGTCGGTGGAGCGTATGGGCCATACATCCAGTCGAATCGCCTGCCCCTCTATCGTCAGGTGGCCGAAGTGTTGCTTGCCAACGGCTGGGCTTACCGCTGCAACTGCACCCCCGAACGGCTGGCGCAGGTGCGCGCCGCACAATGGGCGCGCAAAGAGACGCCGATGTACGACCGCCACTGCCGCGATCTGCCTCCCGACGCTATCTCGCCAGATGAACCGCATGTCATCCGCCTCAAAGTGCCGCTCGCCGGCCAGACCGTCGTCCACGACGTGGTGCGCGGCGACGCCATCTTTGAGAACGCCCCGATAGACGACCAGGTCCTGCTCAAGTCCGATGGCTTCCCTACCTATCATCTGGCCGTTGTGGTGGATGACCACCTGATGCAGATCACCCACATCATCCGCGCCGACGAATGGTTCCCCAGCACGCCCAAGCACATCCTGCTCTACCAGGCGTTGGGCTGGGAGACGCCCGTCTACTGCCACGTGCCGCTAGTGCTGGGCGACGACGGCAAAAAACTCTCCAAGCGTCACGGGGCCACCTCCATCGCCGAGTTCCGCGCGCAGGGATACCTGCCAGAGGCGCTGCTCAATTTCCTGGCGTTGCTGGGCTGGGCGCCGGGGGAGGGGGAAGAGCAGGAGATATTCAGCCGCGAAGCGTTGATCGCGCGCTTTGACCTGTTTCGCGTCAATCGCGCGCCCGCCACCTTCTCCTACGACAAACTCGACTGGATGAACGGCGTCTACGTCCGCAGTCTGCCGGAGGAGACGCTTCTGGAACGGCTGTTGCCCTTCTGGCAGCAGGCGGGCCTGGTGCCCGACCCGTGTCCGGAGAACGAGCGTGCCCGGCTGCTCAAGATCGTCCCGCTCGTGCGCGAACGGCTCAAGCGGTTGACCGAGATCGTAGAGTGGACCGATTTTATGTTTCGGGACATCGAGCCGGTCCCGGCAGAGAAACTCGTGGGGGATAAGATGACGCCGCAGGAAAGCCTGATGGCCTTGCGGCGCGTGCGCGAGTTACTGGCCTCCATTGACTCATTCGAGGCCGAAGCCATCGAGCCGCCGATGCGCGCGCTGGTGCAGGAATTGGGCCTCAAGGCCGGGCAGTTGTTCGGCATCGTGCGCTGGGCCACCAGCGGCAAACCGGTCTCGCCGCCCCTGTTCGGCTCGCTGGAGGCAATCGGGCGCGAGCAGGTGCTCGCCCGGTTGGAAGCAGCGGAGCGGGCGTTGGAGGCGGTGGTATACTGTTGACAGAGGAGATGTGACCATGTTCTTCGATATGCCGCTCGAACAACTCCAGACCTACAAGCCGCCTCGTGAAGAGCCGCCGGATTTCGACGAGTTCTGGCAGCAGACCCTATCCGAAGCGCGGCAATTCCCTCTGGACGCGCGCTTCGAGCCGGTAGACTATGGCCTGCGTCTGGTGGAAACTTTCGACGTCACTTTCAACGGCTATGGCGGCCAACCGGTCAAAGGCTGGCTGATCCTGCCCCGTCGGCGCAGCGGGCCATTACCGTGTGTGGTCGAGTTCATCGGCTACGGCGGGGGGCGCGGCTTTCCCACCGACTGGCTGTTGTGGGCCAACGTGGGATTTGCCCACCTGGTGATGGACACACGCGGGCAAGGGAGTTCATGGTCTCCGGGCGACACCCCTGACCCGGAGCCCGATGGCTCCAGTCCACACTACCCCGGATTTATGACACGCGGCATCCTCGATCCCAGAACCTACTATTACCGCCGCGTGTTTACCGATGGCGTGCGGGCGATAGAGGCGGCCCGCTCACATCCGGCTGTGGACTCGGAGCGCATCGCAGCCACCGGTGGCAGCCAGGGCGGCGGCATGACCATCGCCGTCGGCGGATTGGAACCCGCCGTGACGGTCGTCATGCCAGATGTGCCCTTCCTCTGCCATTATCGTCGCGCTTTGGCGATCTCCGATGCAGCGCCCTATAGTGAAATCAAGCAGTATTGCCACACCCACCGTGACAAGATTGACACCGTTTTCAGAACCCTCGCATACTTCGACGGGGTCAACTTTGCTGCCCGCTGCCAGGCCCATGCACTCTTTTCGGTGGGTTTGATGGACCTGATCTGTCCACCTTCCACCGTGTATGCAGCCTACAACCATTGGGCCGGACCGAAAGAGATCCGTATCTATCCCTATAATGAACACGAGGGAGGCGGCACGTATCAGACGGTGGAGAAAGTCAAGTTTCTGACCGGGTTATGGGGTTAGTTTCCTGCCGGACGAGTTCCGTTGCCGCCGTCGCCAGCCCGACGATCAGCCAGAAGAGCGTGACCGAGTGGTGAAAGTCCAGGTTGAAAAAGTAGTGGTCGAACACACCCCCCACTAACGCCCCAACAATTCCGGCGTGCAATCCCCAAAATAGCGGTTCCACTCCTGCGCTGGCCGCTGCCAGCCTGCGCGCACGCCAAAAACGCCCGAAAAAGACAGCCATCACGACCAGGAAACCGCCCAGGCCCACGAGCCCCATCTGCTGAGCGATGAGCAGGTAGACGTTAGAGACGCCGATGTAGATGTCAATATCGGGCGAGCCGGAAAAGCCGACGCCTAGCCAGGGATAGCGCCTGATCATGATGAGGGCATCCTTGTACTCGCCGAAGCGCATCTGCGTCGCCAGGTCCTCCCCGCGTAACCCCTGGATAAAGTGCGTAACGTAATTCTGGGTCTGCGGGAGCGCCAGCAGCAGCACGAGTGCCACGAGCAACACGATCCACAACTTGCGGTAGCGCAGCGTGGCGACGACGGCCAGCGCAATGGCAACTCCTCCCAGCGAGCCCCTGCTGATGGTCAGCCCCAGACACAACGCCATCACCGCCAGCATCGGCGCCAGGTAGCGACGGCGGATAAGGGGTCGCTGTGCGAACAGTTGCGGCACGCCAACGGCCAGCGTCAGGTTCAGCAGGCTGCCCAAGACATTGGGGTCTACCGAGGTAGATGTCGCGCGCATGGGGAGTGCGGGGTCGTCGCGGATGTAGCGCAGGACGCCTGCGCCGACAGGGTAGCCCAGCCGCCCCAGCGCCGAGAGGATGCGGATGACCAGGTCGCTCGAGATGTGTGCGGCGGTCACGTACAGGACGATGCCCACCGCAGCCTCGACGCAAGCACACACGATCAGCGCGCGAACGATGCGGCGCAGGCGCCCTTCATCGCGCACGGTGTTGACGACGAGGAAAAAAAGCGCCATGCTGAGCACCAGTTCGGCGAAATGGCGCAGGATGTAGGGCGTCGGCGGGGCGTGGGTCAGCCCGAAGACGAATGACCCGAGCGCCATCAGCATAAAGGCGAGGATCGGCATACCCAGCGACGTGCCGATGAACTCGCGCTGCTGACCGGTGGCAATCTGGAGCACCCAGACAAGGAAGAGCATCCCCAATGCGGCGTCGAGAAAGGTGGGGGTGAAGACGATGTCGAACGGAAACGAGGCGAAGGGGAGCAGGCAGACGATGGCGATGACGCCCCAATAGGCCATCTCGATGCGACGCAGCATCCAGAGGCCGGCGACCAGGGCAACGAGCCCGGCTGAGGCGATGATGACGCCGAACTCGGCCAGGAGGTAGCCGACGGCGGCGGCCAATGCCAGGCACAATAGGAGCGTTGCCAGCACGGCCAGCCAGCGATGGCGGGAGGTAAAGATACGGTAGAGCCAGTCTTGGGTAATCATGGTGATTAGTGGTTAGTGATTAGGGATTCGGAGGGCTGGGGCCACGAGCCTAAGGGGACAGCGCTGAAGCGCTCGTCCAACGACGGAATAATCGTGTTCCTGAAACGCTCATAGGCCACCAGCGTGGCGCTCGTCGAGTCGCCGGTGAAATCGGCCGGTATGTGCAATAGGTGACGGTCTGTGATCCGGCTGCCGCGGATCCATTTGAGCGTGGGGATAGCGCCCAGGGCGGGCTGGCCGTCGTGCGAGTCCAGCCAGCGGCCATCGCCACCTGTAAGCCGTACGCTGATGGCATCGTCGCTCACCAGCGGGCGCAGGCCCACGAGTGTGGCATCCACCACCATCGTCTCGCCCGGATCGGCAGGGTGCGCACGCACACCGATCACGGCCATTTCGTCGCCCAGAGGGACGAACCTGGCGTCCGGCAGCGGGGTGGGCAGGCGTACCTTGCGGAGGGGCCAGCCCCACGGTCCGGCGGCGATTTGCACCCGGCCTGCGTCGTCGATCAGCGCCAGCTGCAGCGGCCCGCTCGTGTAGCCTGGCAGGTCGAACGTGACGGTCTGATAGGCATTGGCCGGGATGGTGGGCAACGAGACAGCGGCATCTTGGATATGGATGCTCTGCCTCTCCCCCGGCCCTTTCCAGCGCAGGTAGATGCGCAGTACATCGGGCACGCTGCGGTCATAGTCCACGCCGATAAGTGTCGGCCCGGCAGTGAATGGGACGTTCTGGCGGCGCAGGGTGAAGGGCGGATAGGTGAGCGGGCCGAGTTGGAGTGCGGTCAGTGTTGTCGCAGTCTCGCCCTCGGGCGTCGTCAGATTCTCGAAGCCGGCATCGGTCACGGTATAGACCCCCAGCGTGACTCGGTAACTTGCCGACGCGAGCGTCGGGTAGAGCGGCAGCACCAATCGCTCGAAACGGATCTCGTCAGGGGCAGCATCGGCACTGAGGGAGCGGTCGGCCTGGGCCAGAACGGTACCGCTCTCGTCCATCAGCCGGACGGTGAAGGAGGGTGTCTGTTCCAGCCGCCGGACGGGTCTCCAGGCAAGGGTGATCTCGGCGGCCTGCCCTGGCTGCAAATGCTCCTGGCGCAGGCTATATCCCACCACCTGCACTGCGTCCCCGAATGTCGCGCCGACCGCGGTCAGAGGTGCCAACGTCTCGGTCACCGGACGCGGTCGGATCAAGAAGCCTGCCCCCCACGGCTCGGTCGTGTAGCCGGCAAAGTCATAACAATGGGTCAGGAGTAGCACCTGCCCCGGCGCGGTCTCCTGCACGAGCCGCCGCCAGGTCTCGGAGTACTCTTCGCCCGCCACCGGCCAGACGTAGCGCACCTCGACGTCGGGCCGCAGCCCTTCGACCTGTTGCAGGTATTGCAGGGGCATGGCCCAATGCCAGTCGGCCAGGATGCGCGCGCCGGCGGGCGCCGTCTCCAGGAGCGGCTGGACGGTCTGGCGGGTGCTGGTGTCGCGCGCCAGTTCGACGAAACTAGGCACGTGCGCCCAGCCGTTGGCAAGTCCGGCCCACAGGGCGATGGAGCAGAGGAGCAGGGGGGCAGTGGAGCGGGGGAGCGAGGGGGCGGAGGAGCGATATGCGATAAGCGATGAGCGATGAGCGAACGATGCGGGCAAAAGGCCAACGGCAATCGCGATCGGCAGGTAGGCAGGCATCAGGTACTCGACGGTCTGGGGGGCGCGATAGGTGATGGTGACGAAGGTGTGCAACGCGAGACCCCCCGCGAACAGGACGAACAGCCGCCAATCGCGCCAGGCGAGGCCGATGAGGCCGAACAGCGCCGCTATCAGCAAGATAGGGTTGAATTGGAACCGGAAAAGGGTGGGAATAAGCGCCAGGCGGTGGGGCAGCATCGTAGCGTTCGCAAAAGCAAACATGTCGCCGCTGAAACCGCCGGCGGTAAAGTGCCAGAGGAAACCGCGCAGGGTATTCAACCCCGGCGGCGCCAGCACCGCGCCCATCGCGCCGCGGATCGGCAGGTAGGCCAGCGAGACCAGGAAGGCAACGAGTCCCACCAGCACCGCTTTCCCCCAGCGATGGGGCTGTACGATCCGGTGCGGATCGGTAAGCAGGAGGTAGAGGATGAAGAATACGGCGATGAACGCCAGCGGCGGATAGTGGCTCCCCCCAAGGCCCAGCGCCAGCGCGAGCAGCAAGAGCGCACGGTTCTTATCCCGCGCTTCGACAGCCACCGCGAAGCAAGCCAAAGCGTAGAGAGCGAGCGCGGCGAAAAAGACAGCAGGAGTACGCACATTGGCAATGGTCGCCTGCGCCCAGAAGGTGGTGGCCGTGCCCAGGGTCAACACTGCAGCCAGGCCACCGGCCAGCGCCACAAGCGGCGTCGCCCCCAACCGGCCTGCCCACAGACGGACAGCCCGCGCCACCAGGACGAGCGTGCCCGCCGCCAGGATCGCGCTCAGCAGGTTCAGCCGGTAGGCCGGGTTGCCCCAGGGGACGAGGCGGATGAACAGGTGGCCGATCAGCGTGTAGAGCGGGTAGCCGGGCGGATGGGCCACGCCCAGGAGCGCGGCGGCCAGTTGGAACTCGCCAGCGTCGGCGGGGAGCACGTCGCGGGCGAGGGTCACGGCGTAGACGACGAAGGAGACGGTAAAAGTAGCAAGATCGGCCCACAGTTCTGCTCGCCGTAAGGCGGCGTGTTGCAGCGCACTCAACAGCCGGAGCAACGCAGCCAGGAGCGCAACGCCGGCGGCGACGAGGAAATCGCGCTGGGGCCAGAAGACGTAAACAAGCAGAATGACCGGAGACAAACTGGGGATTGGGGATTGGGAATTAGGGATTGGGGATTGGGAATTAGGGATTGGGGGTTGAGGATGAGTTGGGACATTGGATTTGTGATGTATGCTATGCAATAAACGATGTACCAGGCAGGCGAGTACAGCGGCGGCGAGCGCGACGGCGAAGATAAGGGCCACCGGCCAGGGGCGGCGGGTCACTTCGAGTGCGACGCGCGCCAGGAAGAGGCCAGTTGCCGCGCCGGGGAGTCCTTGCAGCCAGGACAGTGCACGTGCAGTGTGGGCTTTCATCGGTGAGCGGATTATACCATCGGGCGGGGCAAAGCCCAAGTCAGAGAAAACTTACCGCCAAGAACACCGAGGTTTCCTTCGCCCCTTTGGCGTCCTTCGCGCCCTTGCGGTTCCCAAACCCCTTACGGTGAGGACTATACTGGGCACGGGCACAATCTTGCACTTTCGTTACCTGACACACCCTGGTTTTTTCCACCACGAATGGCACGAATTGACGAATCTCACGTCAGAGACGCCTCTTACCGCAGTTTTGTACCGGAAACGAGGACTAGCGCTCTTCCCGCCGCAGCGTCCAGGCCACGACAGCGAAGACGACGAGGGTGCTGCCAGCCAGCACTGCCAAGTGGGGGCCAACCCGCGCCGGCGACGCCGCCCCGGCCAGCGCCAGTTGCAGGGCTTCCACCAGGTAGTAGGTGGGTATCAAGCGGAAGGCTATCTCCAGGGGCGCAGGCGGATTCAACACTGTAAGCCAACTCGGCGACATCAGGGTAAGCATGATGAAACTCGACCAGGTGTTCACCTGCATCGTGGTGCGGAAGAGTCCGCCCACCAACAAGCCCACCGCGATCATGAACAGCGACCCTAGCAGCAGCGCCAGGACAGTCACCGGCCAGTTCCCTACCCAGCCGCGGTTCAGCCCAACCAACACTCCGGCAATGAGCAGGGCATACACCAGGCCCGTCAGAGCCTTGCCTGCCGTCACTTCAGCCGGGCGGGCCGGTGACAGGAGCAGAGCCTGCAAGGTGTGCTTCTCCTTCTCCTCGACCAGCAGCAACGGCACCACGAAAGTCCCGCTCATGGACAATGCCATCACCACCATCACGATCAACATGTATCGGCCAAAGTTGAATTCACCTTGAGAGCGCACCCCTGGCGACGCGCCCACGTCGGTCCAGACGATATGGACTGGAAACTCGGTATCCATCAACGCCCACACCTGTTGCTCCACTAACCTCTGGAAAGCAAGTAGCTCACCGCCGCCGCGCCGGGCGTTGAGGTAGACGGTGAGGGTAAGGCGTTCGCCAGACTCGATGGCAGTGTCGAGATTCTCTGGCACGACGATCCCGCCGATGGCCTTGTTCTCCACTTCGTCTTCTACCTGCTGCGCAGAGAGAGCCTCTATCAGTCGCACCTGGGGCGATTCACGCAGCCCGGTTGCCAGGCGCGAGCCGCCGGGATCATATATGGCAACCGTGAGGGTAACAATCTTGTCCATGCCGGGGAAGATCAGACGAAAGAGCAGCGACAGGCCGATGGGCAGCAACAGACTGAAGAGGATGTACAGGTTCTTGATCCCATCCACGATGTCTTTGCGAGCAATCGCCCGTACAATGCGCCACCTCATTCTGCCAGCCTCCTTCCGGTAAGTCGGATGAACACGTCCTCCAGCGTGGCCTCGGCAGAGTGCAGGGTAAGGATGCGACCGACTGCAGCCAGTTCTCCCAACCTGTGCCCGTCGGCGGGGTCATCCAGAGATAAATCCAGTCGTGTTCCGTCGTCGAGCGTCACTTGCGCCAGGCGCTGCCCATGCGCGACCTTCAGCCGGGCCGGGGTGTCCAGCGCCACGATGCGCCCCCGGTCGAGAAAAGCCACTCGCTGACAGAGTTGGTCGGCTTCCTCCATGTAGTGGGTAGTCAGAAAGACGGTCATCCCCTGCGCAGCCAGTCTGGCTACCATCTGGCGGATGTCGCGCGCGACGGCCGGGTCCAGCCCCTTGGTCGGCTCGTCCAGGAATAGCAGGCGGGGGCGATGGAGAAGGGCGCGGGCGATGAGCAGCCGTTGCTTCATGCCGTTGGAGTAGGTGCGCACGCGCTCGGCGGCGCGCTCGCGCAGCCCGACCATCTCCAGCACCTCATCCACCCGCCGCGCATCTACGCCGTAGAGTTGGGCGCTGAAGGTCAGGTTTGCCCGTCCCGACAGCCGCTCGTACAGGTTCTGCTGCTCGAAGACGACGCCGATCTGTGGCAAAAGACGCTCGCGTTCGCGCACCACGTCGCAACCGGCCACGCGCGCCTGGCCTGCTGTCGGGCGCAATTGCCCGGTGAGCAGCCGGACGGTCGTGGTCTTGCCCGCTCCGTTGGGGCCCAGGAGGCCAAAGACCTCACCCTCTTCCACTGTGAAGGTGAGGCCATCCACGGCACGTCGCCCGTCGAAGGCGCGGGAGAGAGCTTCAGTCTCGATGGCGTTCATCGGCCTCTCGCTCTGCAACGATGTCCGCCCATCAGGATCAGCGTCGCTGCTGCGCCGCCACCCACGATCGGCAATATCCGCAGCCAATAGGATGTGCCCTTCAGCACGATGGCCGTGGCGAGGATGACCGCCGCCCAGACGATGGCCACGGCGATGATAGACCAGCGTGTGTCGTTCATCGTCCACCTCCTCATTCACCCGATCCAACGCAGGATCAGGGCTGCTGTTACAGCCTCGTAGATGGCTGCAATGGCCAGCAGAATGATCACCAGCGGATAGAGTTGCGCCGTGCGCTTCAGGCCGGAGACGTAACCCTGCCGGCGGTTTGCCGCGCCCACGCTGCGCGGCCACAAGAGGGCGCGGCCCTGCGCAAAGGCGGCCAGCATCGTCAAGACGTAGGCCTGACCTTCCAGAAGAAGCGTGAGCGAGTGAGGGATCATCACGATCCGCAGTTCGGGCGTGGTGGGCGAAAGTATCAGACCCCACATCACCGCCCGGTACGTGCCGAGCAGCAAGCCGCTGAAGGGGATCACCAGCGAAGGGAGCGTGATGCTCGCCAGGCTCCCGATCAGCAGATTGATCACGAAGGTCAGCGCGATGGCCGGCAGAACCCTGCCGCCTCCGTAAGCCGCGCCGACTGCCGACAGCGGCCCTTCGGTAAAAGTCTGCCCGGTCATCTCGATCAGCGACTGTTGCAGCGCCGGATTGAACGCCACGTACACCATTCCACAAACGACCAGGCCATAGTAGGCCGCGTTCAGGATGACGTATGGGCGGCGGAACTTGCCCACGATCGCCCACGCATTCCGCCAGAGTTTCATCGCTGCCCCCCTGTCTCACAAGGATTGGCTGGCTGGCGCCAGTTTTCGTCCCTGATTATAGCAGCCTGGAAAGCCAATTGCAACAATTTTCCGCCCAACGGCTTATGGGGCAGGTGAACGGCGCAGGGGCGGGGGTGAGTGGCGCAGGTCAGTAGCCCAACAACTCCCGCAACTCGCGCGCGGCGGTCTTGCTGAGCGGGATTTCGGTGCGGGCGGGGTCGTCGAGCACGAGGGTGAAACTGTCGCGGGTGTAGGGGATAACGGCCTGGACATGCTGGAGGTTGACCAGATAGGCACGGTGGGCGCGGAAAAAGCCGCTGCGGACAAGGCGCGCTTCCAGTTCGGTCAGTGTGAAGTGAGTGGGAACATGCCCTTCAACGGTGTGCAGGTAAGTACGCTCTCCCGTAACAGAGGCGTAGAGAATGTCGGCCGGGTCCACGAGCACGACCTTGCCTTCCAGTGGAGCGGGCACTTTGAAGGGGAGGCCGGCCTGTTGTTCGCTTTGGGGGTTGTAGGCGCGCACGATGCGCCCGCGCTCCAGTTCACATATCGTCTTGCACAGGCCGAGCAGGCCGGTGGCTTCGGCGGCGAGTATGAGCACAGCGGCGCCTTCGCCGGCCAGTTGGCGGGTCAGATCGGCCAACAGGACACCTGAAGGAGCATCGCAGCCGGCGAAAGGCTCGTACAGCAGCAAGACAGAGGGACGGTGGAGAATGGCACGGCCAAAGGCCAGACGGCGTGCCAGCCCAGGAGAAAGCCGCCGGGCAGGCACGGTAGCGTGGTCGGCCAACCCCACCTGTGCCAGCACCTCATCGGCGCGGGCGGCCGGCAAGCCATGTAGTTCGCAGTGGAAGACGAGATTGGCATGCGCGGTGAGCCGTTCATAGAGTGCGTTCTCGACGAAGAGGACGCCAATCCGCTGGCCGAGCCGTTCCCGCTCGCGGGCAGGATCAAGACCGGCCACCCGCACGGTCCCGGCGGTGGGGCGGGATTGGCCGGTGAGGAGCGCGAGGAGGGCCGACTTGCCACTGCCGGGCAGCCCTATGACGGCGACGATCTCACCGGGGCCAACAATCAGCGCCTCGATGTCCACCACTGTGCTTCCGCCAGTGACTTTTTGGAGGTGGGTGAGTTCGATCATCGAGACCGAATATATGAGAGGAACAGTCTTTTGTCAAACGCCGACTATGGCTCTGGGACGGGCAGTAGCACGAGCCCATTGGGCAAAGCGCCGTTGGGGCCCACCACCGGCAGCCGTTCCAGCGTCTCCTGGCGATACATCCCCACCGCCAGGTGTAAATGTCCGCTTGGGAGAAACGCCGGCATTGCCAGCACGTGCTCGTCGGGCACGACGTCGCCAGCGTGCCAGGCCGGAGTAGGATAGCGACCATGACGCGGCACGCCATCATGCTGTGCCAGCGGTTGGCCACCCTCGTCAAGCAGATGGACAAAGGCGACATAGTAGCCTTGCGGCGGTGTTTCGGCGCGCCAGTAGAGCGTGACGGTGAGAGGGATGCCACTCTGCAGCGGCCCCGACAGATCGTAGCCGATCAGCGCGATCTCTCCGCCCAACCGGTAGTCGAGCGGGTACTGCGGCGATACATCGAGCGGACGCGCGGGAGCAACGCGCACCTGAGTTAGGACGGGGAATTCCACCACCTGACCGGCGACGTTGTAAACGACCAGGCGCTCGCCGCTGACCTGGTCGTACAGCCCGATCTCCAGGTCGTACAGTTCGGGGACAGATGCCCACTGTTCCACGCGCAACCGGTAGACGTCGCAGAAGGCCCGTCCCACCGGCCACAGTGAGGTGGGGAAACGGCCCAGGCCGGGGTACGTGTGCCGCTCGGCTACCCGCGCGTTGTCTCGTCCTATCAGATGGATGAAAACGGTGTAGTCGTATGTAATCGGGGCCAGCGCCTCCCAGCAGGCCCGCACGGCCAACACCTCACCCGGCGCGACGGAGGGACGGTCGAGCGCAACCCCCAGCAAGCGGGCCATGTCTCCGTAGATAAAACTCGCGTCCCCGACCGTCGCGGCGGCCTCGGCCGGGGGGAGCAGACGGGGAGACGCAAAGGCAGGGCGGATCACCAGGGATGGGGTAACAAGGCTGAGGAACGCCAGGCAGATAAGGGGCACGGAACACGCAATACGTAATACGTAATACGTAATACGTGATGCGTGAGGCGTGATGCGTGGAAGCGACGACCACCCGCCGACCAGCAGCACGGCCCAGGCGCCGAGGGCAGGGAAGAGCAACCGGCCGTGCGGCGCCTGGATCCGCCACATCCACGCCAGCAGCGCGGCGAATACGAGCGCACACCAGAACGCCGCCACCAACAGGATTCGCCCGTGGCCCGGCAGACGGCGTATCTTGAGCGCCCACAACCATCCGGCCAGGCCAGCCGCCACGAGCATTCCCAGCGTCAGGTAGGCCCACGCGGGATATTCGACATGTCCCCAGCCGAACGCGCCCCAGAATGAGCGGTAGACGGCAGGCAGTTCGGTCAAGAGCGCTGCAAGTGAGGCGGGTTCGGTTCGTCCCCACGGCGTATTGGCATGCACGCTAAAGCCGAACGGGTCACCATAGAACAGCCCGTTGCGCAGATACCACCAGCCGCCGACCGCCAGAGCGATCAGAATGACCAATGACCAATGACCAATGACCAATCGCAAATCGCCAATCGCCAATCGCCGGTCACGACCTGCAGACTCGCACCCTCGCCGACTTGCCGACCTGCCAACCTGCCAACTTGCACAGACCAACGCTACCAGTGCCGTGGGAATCAACAGCAGGTTGCTTGTCTTTGCCAGAGCTGCCAGGCCGATGAGGGCGCCCGAGAGAAGGCTGCGGCGGAGGGAAGGGCCGTGGTTGGTGGTGCGGGCAATGGCCCACAGTGAGGCGGTGGCGAGCGCGGCGGCGGCGCTATCGTTGCTTGCCACGCCGCTGATGAAGAGAAACTGGGGCGTGAAGGCGACCACCGCCGCCACGCCAATGGCTGCCGCCGGATGCTCTGGGAACGCCTCGCGCCCCAATCCCCACGCAGCCAGCACGGTCAACAGACCGAAGGCGAGCGAGACAAAGCGCGCCAGCCGGAGCGCCAGTACGGCCCCACGCCAGGGGAACGCCTCGCGCGCGGTGTGGATGAGCATATTCTTGTTGTCGTTCACCGTCCCCCCGGCCTGGTAGCCGAAGCCGGGATTGTGCCACATCAGGTCTTGCAGGTCCTCGTCGGGCACGCGGCCGCCGACCAGTGCCGCCACGGCGTAATAGAGCGGCGGCTGGGCGACCTGCTGGTAGGCCGGGGTGCCGGCGTCGAGTGGCGGCAGCGCACGCTCCTCGGTCAGGTAGCGCACATAGGCATAGTGCCACACCTCGTCGGGCGCTTCGAACAGCGGCGTGGTCAGGCTATAGGTCAGCCCTAAGATGGCAAAGATAGCCAGCAATGCCAGCAAACAAGCGCGATTCTGACAACGCATCGGTCAAGAGAACAGAGGGGGCGGCTGCCAAGAGCCGCCCCTGCTTGCGCAAGGCGCTACTACTCGATGATGATCACCAGCGGCCCGTACACCTCTGTTGCGCAGGCGCTTGCAAGTGGGCGACGGGAAAGAAGCACGAACTCAACCCTGGTACCGCTTGGCAGGCCGGAAAGAGGAATGGTGGCCTGATGGGTCGTGGTGGGCGTCGTATCAAGTGTCGTTGCGAAAACGTAGTTCGTCGTGGACTTGGATACCAGCGGGAGGTAGACGGTAAATGCGCCGGTGGGCGTGATGGGAGCGGTGGGCGTGATCACATTGTACCAGACCTGCGTCGAAGCCGGGCCCAGAGTATCCCACTGCACAACGAGTCCGCCCGAAGTGGATTGGGTGACCACGTTGGTGATGAAACCGGAGGGTGTCCAGGAACCGGGAGCAGGGAGCCGATTGTTGGGAAAGCCCACTTGGGTCAGACTGGCGGCATCCCAAAACGTGTCGAAGTAGTATACATGCCCGTCGTTGGGGTGCCAGGGGGAAGCGTAGAGAATTGCCGTCAGGCGGTCCCCCAGCGGCTCCGCCTCCACCGATAGTTCCTCCCAAGTGAATAGCGCCGTTTGCTCCCGCGACCAGACCGTCAGGGGGGGCAGGCCGGTCTTGACGGCGCAATCGTAAGTGTCGGGGGTCAACTGCGTCCCTTGGGGATCCAGCCCAATACGCGCGTGGGGAAGCGCGCTTTCCAGCGAGTGATTGCGGGCCCACGCCGTGAGCCGGTAAGGCACACAAGGCGTCAGCCCGGTGACCACCTGGTAAATGCCCGCCGTATACGTTTTTCCCCATATGAAATAGACTTGAGCACGTTCCCCATCATAATATACGTAGGAACGCGATCCCCGCGTAAGGTCGTACTCGGGCAGGTCGGAGCCGTGAATCCACCAGCGGATCCAGAGTGGGGCAACGTAGTGGTTGGGATACCGCCAACGGTAATCTCCCTCCATACTGCCGTTGACCAGCAAGTTGGCCGAGGACTGAACAGACAGCGTCTGTTCGGGCGAGTCCTGGGATTGCGCCATAACGGCACCTCTGACCAGCCATCCGCCGACGATCGCCAGGGCGATCAATGGGATTGCTCTGAACAAGACTTTCCTGTACATATATCACCTCCGCTTTAATTTTGTCTCACGTTCAGGGGTGCAATGGCCACACCGTCACCTCGGCGTCAGGAACGGGAGCGCCGTCCACAGACGCCGATAGACGTGAGCCATCCGCCAGATTATACAGTCCAACGGTGATACGCTGGAGCGCCGTATCTTGCTCGATGGTCAGGTAGTGGGTGTCCAAGATCACGTCGCCGGGGCGCCACAGCGAGGTAGGAAAAGCACCCTGCATCGGCGGGCCATCGCCGCTACCGACCAGTGCGCCAGCATCATCCAGCGCATGGACAAAGACAGTATAGTCAGCAGGAAAGGCCGCCTGGGCCTTCCAGCATAGCACCACACGGGTGCTTTCCCGGTCAGAAATGATCCAGGCATGGGTCAAGGTGGTACAAGTATCAAAGCGCACCTCCGAGATTAGTTTTCCTTCCTCTGGGCAATCCGGCAAACGCCCCGGTACCCGCAGTCGGCTCAGCACCAGATGATCGCCGATAGCCACTTTCCCCACCCGCACAGGTAGCCTATCTCCTGTCTCCTGGTGGTAGAGAGCCAGATGCAGGTCCCACACCTGGGTGGGAAAATCGGCCTCCGGCAGACGAAGGCGATAACGGTCGGCGATCACCTCGCCCGGACGCCAAGCCGTGGTCGGATAGTTGCCGCGCCCCGGCCAGGAGTTATAGTTCAAACGCAACGTCGTATCTCCCGGCACGGGGGAGACCAGTTGTAGCGCCAGGATATAGTCCTCGGCCAATGGAGCGAGCGCCTGCCAGTAGAGCGTCACATCGAGTGTTGGGCCGCGATCCTCCAACGCCACATCGTAGCCTAGCAGCCGCACATTGTCACCCAACGTGGCATCGAGCGGGTGCTGTGGATGGACGGCGTTCGCATCTGCATAGCGGGGCGGCGGTACGAAAAAGCCGGGCAGGATGCCTGCAACGGACCACAGTGCCATCGCCAGCAGAGCAGTAACAAGTGACAAATGGCAGATGGCAATCTGCCTACTTGCAGACTTGCAGACTTGCAGACTTTCCGACCAACCGTCGAACCCCACTGCAAGCACGAGCGCGACAGCGGGAAGCGCCGGGAAGAGTAGCCGTCCACCGGGAGCCGGAGTCAGCATATCCCAGCGCGCCCAACTGATCACGATCAGCAGGAACCAGCTGGTCAGGATGGCCGCCGCTGCCTTTTCCGCGCGCTCCAGCCGTCGCCATCCCCACGCCAAGCCGCCGAGCGCCAGCGCCACGAAAACGGCGTAGAAGACGTAAAAGCCCACCGGATAGAACGAGCACGGGATCTGACCCCAGAAGGAGCGGAACATGAGCCAGAATGCAGAGAATGGGTGAGTTAGTGACGGCTGGCGACCAACCAATGCCAACATCGGCTTGAGCGCGGTGAGGTCGCCGTAGAGCCGCCAGTTGCGCCAGAACCACCACCCGTTGACGGCCAAAGCCGGCAGAATGATCAACAACAAATGATGAATGGTGAATAGCACACGGTCTTTCAAATCGCTGAATCGTTGATTCGTTGATTCACCGACTCCCCTGACCTGGAACAGGAGGACTGCGCCGGTGAGGATCAGCAAGGCCCATCCGCTAAACTTGGATAGCCCGGCCAGCCCAATCAGCAATCCCAGGCCAGGCGACCGCCACGTCGAAAAGCCATCGCGCCAGGCGCGCAGGAGCACATAGAGCACAACCGTCGCCAGAGGGGTAACCAGGTTATCATTGTTGACGCCGCTGGCGACCAACAGGAATTGGGGGTTAAAGGCGACCACGGCCATGCCCAGCAATGCGACCCCCGGGCGTTTCGGAAACGCGAGACGGCCCAGGGCATAAGCGCCGAGCACTGTAATTCCCTGGAGCAACGTGGACCAGACGCGCAACACGTGGAGCATGAGCAAGGCGCCGTGCCAGGGAAAGGCCTCGCGGTTCGGATCGTGGTACAGGATCGCCCGGTTGTCGTACAGGTTGACCGCATTAGGCCCGCATGCAACCCGGGGATTGAAGCGCAATGGGGGCATATCATTGGCGTCCAGCCCCAGCAACCGCACCAATCCGGCCGAAAGCAAGTAATACAACGGCGGCTGCGAGGCTTCCTGACGATAATGATACTCCTCCGCCGCCGGCATCCCGTGCACTGGCAGGCGTCCGGTATCGGCGACATACCGCACAGCGCCGAAGTGTTCGATCTCGTCCAGGTTCTCGAAAGGGGGAATCACCAGGCCGTAGGCACAGGCCAGCGCAACAAAACAGGCGAGGATCGTCCACGGCATTCTGTCTTTCATAAGGGACTCTTCTTGATCGTCACGGTGAACCAGAGACCACTGGCGATGAAGCCAATCCCGAACACCAGGGAAAACATTATAATCAACGTACGGGCTTGTGGCAAGGGTAATCCGCTCGTCCACACGTAGCAAGGCCACACGTCGCAAGGGTGTGCGTTCAGGGGATCGTAGAACCAGAACATCGCCTCCCAACTCCAGGGGTACGCCGTGCTGACCGGCAGCGGGCGCGGCAAGTTCGCCGGTCTGACTGCCAATGCCGCGTTGTCGCTCAGTACGTCCACGCGCGAAATAAAGACGCTCAGCGCACGCTGGTCGCCCAGTTCGAGAGGTGTCCATGTCGTTGCCGTGATCTCGATCGTGCCGGGGAAAATATGCACATCGCTGGCGGCGATGGTCACGGCTTCGATCCACTGGCTCTCGTGTTCATCCTGGGTCACCAGTTGCCGTTCGCCAGTGACGGGCATGCCGTCGTACGCAAAATGTAACCCCGGCCAATCACCTGCCGGGTCAGCTAGGCGGGGGCGGGAATACGTCACCCGTATCGTCAATGCCTGCCGAGGCCGGGCGTAGATGCGCAGCCGTCCGGTCTCTTCCATCCAGCGGCCAAACGGCGCCATATCCGGTACTTCGACATTGTAAAAGCCACCGTCAATCACGTAGAACGATTCACCGGATACTCGCAAGGCGTGGTCATATTGCAGCCAGGCGGCGACCTGGCGCGGCCACAAGCGCCACTGGGCCAGCAACGGCGAGTCTGCGGGTTGGAACAACTGCCGCTCGGCCGGCACGTCGCTGAACAGGTAGGTGCTGTAGTTGACCAGGATGGTGGACGCCTGAACCCAGAATCCGAGGACGAGAAGAACGGTGGCGCTGCCGACTCGTAGCCAGCGCGGCACCTCGTGCCGTTCCAGGAACGCGCCGACGAAAAGCATGACGAACGGTGTGATGCACACGATGTAGCGTGGCCCCCAGTTGCCACCGCCGTGCCAGACCGGAGTGCCCTTGTAATTGAGCAGACTATAGAACAACGGATACGCCGCGGCGATGCCGATCAGCAGCCACGTCTCGTTCCGGCGGCGGCGCGCCAGCGCTCCCAGGCCCCACAGCGCCAGCACGGCCGGCGGCGAGAAGAAGAAAAAGCCCTTGCCGGAACTGAAGAAAAAGCCATACAGGCTGATCAGCATAAAGGTGGCAGAGGAAGCCCATGTCGTGATTGCGCCGCGGGCTTCTGCCGTCGTGTAGCCGGTTTCCAACAAGGTGCCAAAGCGGACGTAGTTGAACGTCGCCAACGCAGACATGATCAGCATGAGAGGTAATCCTCCGGCCAGTGCAGTCCGCCCGGCCCACTGCCAGCGCACTGGTTTGCCAGGCCGACGCCAGAGTTCGAGCGCCAGGTACAGCGCAAGGGCAGGCCCGGCCACGATCATCACATACTTGGTCGCTGTGCCCAGCCCAACTGCCGTCCCGGCCAGCGCCATCCAGCCCCAGCGATCTGTGTATGTGTAGCGGTATACGGCCCAGGCTGCCAGCACCAGCCAGAACGTGTGCAACGTTTCGGCGTAGAACGTGCGCGCGTAGGGCCAGGTCACCGTAGCAACCCCAAAAGCCAGGGCCACGAACAGCGCCGTCCGCCGCCGGTAGCCCAGGTCAACGCTGAACACGAACAGCAGCGCCGCCGTCGCTGCGGCCACCGGGTCGTTGAACAGGCAGACGAAGAAGCGGGTGAAGTAGCCGTAGAACGGCGGCGGGAAGGCGCGTGCCACCCATTTTCCCACCAGATACAGCGGCAGCGTGAGCAGAGATTGCAGCGGGCCGGTGACTGCATAGAGGTTGCCGTCGCGCCCGCGCACTACCACCCGCGGCGCGTCACCGGCTTGTGCATCCTCCTGCTGGACGAATGTGCCACGCTCGACTAACCCCTCGGTCACGCCATACGCCGTCTCCTCATCGGCGATGGAGGTGTGCGCACTATCCGTCAGCCAATACAGACATGTCAACAGGCACAACAGAGCCAGGGCTATGTGCAGGTCGGAGCGGTTGGCCCTCATCCCACCCTCACGTCCCAGGAAAGTCGTGTCTGCGGAAACGGGCTACGCCGAATGCGGAGAAAGGCTCGCCCAGGTTGGCGGGGGTGAAAGAGCGCCGCTCGAGGCGAAATCCGGCATCTATGATGTATTGTTCGACTTGCCGGTAGGTGTAGTAGTGGTCCTGCGGTTTTTGGAAGCCGCACATCAGCCGGCCAAGCCGGTAGAACAGAGTCTCGGTTGGACCGGTGATAAGGAACCATCGCCTTGCCAGGCGATGAATCTCGCGGCACGCCCTGTGCAGCGGCTGGACGTGTTCCAGCACATCGGCGGCGATAACGACGTCAAACGCCGTGCCGGCCAGACCTGCGCAGAGCAGGTCCCCTTCGATCAGGGCCACGTTTGCCAGCCGGTAGTGTTCCACGATCGCACGGGCTTCCCCGACGAAGCGATCCAGGCAGACCACCTGATGGAACATCTGTGCCAGAGTGGGGAGCAGTACACCGCTTCCCCCACCCAGGTCCAGCGCACGGCCGCGCGCGACGCGTGGGCAGAGCGCGATCAGGCGCTGCAACCTGGACCAGAACAGTTCTCGCACGATCCAGGATGGGTGTCGGTAAGGCAGGGAGGTGGTCATATCCGCACTGGCGGCGCTCTTTTGCAAGATGGCCGGTGGAATACGGATCAGGCGCGTCATCGGTTCCTCGGATTGCGCCCATACTCCATGTCGAACCACATGGCGAAGAGCAGGAATTGCAGACCCGAGACGGTCAGGAAGGTGGCGAGCAGCGCGCTGGTGGCCGCCGCCGGCCCGATCAGCAGGCGGTACAGGACCAGGTACAGCCCGAACAGGAAGCCGAGCGGGCAGAGGATCAGCCCGCTGGCGTAGAACAGGAGCAGTGGATGGAAATCGCGGATCACGTATTTCTCCTTCAAGCGCCAGAAGAAGCCCTTGATCAGATACCAGGACATCGCAGGAATCTCCCGCCACAGGCGAATACCTGATTTTTCGCCGATGCCATAAATCGGGCGCACAGGCACATTGACCACCGGCAGGTTGAAGACATTGAGGTGGATCAGGATCGAGTTTTCGAATTGATAACGCTTGCTGACGCGATCTAGATCGAGCACCTTCAACGCGCGCAAGGAGATGGCGGCATATCCGCTTTGAGCGTCCGCGACGTGCCAGTAGCCGGAGGCGACCTTGGTCATCATAGATAGAACATTTGCCAAAGTAGCGGTGACGGGGCATACACGCCCAGGCCTCGCCGCTGAAGAGGCGATTGCCTTTCACATAGTCGGCCTCTCCCACAACGACCGGTTCGATCACCCGCGCCAGTTCCGCCGGGTCCATCTGGGCATCGCCGGCCATCACGGCCATCACATCCAGGTCCAGGGCAATCGCGCGCTTATAGCCGGTGATGATGGCACCACCTACGCCCTGGTTTGTCTCGTGGCGGATTACTTCCAGGCGCTCCCCCATGCGCTGGTGGTACCCTCGTGCGATCTCTACAGTGCGATCGCGGCTGCAATCGTCCACGACGATGACCACGTCCACAAAATCGGGCATCGTTTCCAGCACGCGCCCGATCAATCTCTCCTCGTTGTAGGCAGGCACTACCACGCCGACCCGCGCGTTCTTGTACATCAGCCCTGCTCCTTGATCGAAATGGGATGTCTGGCTAACCTGACTCGACCAGCCGCTGCATGTGGCGTTTTTCCGCTACGCCAATAGGTATCAATCATAGCGCGGCCTCTGGCCGCAACCAAACTATGAAAGGCGGCCTGTCTGTGGTATAACGAAGGCTGAAGTAACGCCCGGGTGGGCGTCTATAGGAAGCCCGTAGGCTTTACACCAACCGCTATACCACAGGACAGGCCATGAACACATTTCTCAGTATACACCAAAACGACGTAATCGGCACGCTCTCAATGTTCGACCGGATGATCTTCAAGGGCTATCTCACCCACCTCTTCCCCCAGGGTGCCTTTGGTCGCTTCCTCTCTGTTCAGAGTGTGTTGTTCAAGGACTTTGCCCAGTACGTGGAGCAAGCCACTCATACTCTCAAAGAACACGCACAACGTCTCGCGCAAGAAGCCGACCGGCCATTCATTTACCTGGCCTCGGCCACCACGAAAGCCCGTGGTCAATCGAAAGAAGACCTCGCCCGTGCGATTGCTGCTCGTGACGGTATTACCGAAGGGCTGGTCTGTGTCTTCTCCGTGCTGGAGGTCGGCACTACTTTTGCCGTGCGGGGCAACCGCGAGACCCACAAACTGGAGGTTGTGCGCCGGCAGCGCAAGTGTCTCCACTTCTACTTCTACTACCTCGATGCCGAGTTTGGCCTCATGCACATCCGCCTCCAAAGTTGGTTCCCCTTCGACATCCAAATCTACATCAACGGGCGGGAATGGCTAGCCCGACAACTCGATCGGCGTGACATCCCTTACGAGCGCTACGACAATAAATTCCTGCACATCGCCGACCTGGACACCGCCCAGGCGTTGTGCGACAAGTTCGTACGCCGCAAGTGGCCGCGAGTGCTCAATGCCTTCGCCCGGCGGGTCAACCCGCTCCTCCCCCTCATCCGTCAGCCGGCTTCGGGGGATACTATTGGGTCACCGACCAGGCCGAATATGCCACTGACGTCTTCTTTCGTGACCGCGCCACGTTGGAGGCGCTGTTCCCGGCTCTGGTCGAGTTGTCTATGACTGCCTTCAGCGCAGAAGACGTGATGCGTTTCTTGGGCCGCAAACTACACGGCAACTTTCAGGGTGACATCACCACAGACCGCAAACGACGTCCTGAAGGTCGCCGCGTGAAACACCGGGTGAAAACCAACGCCTTGAAGATGTACGACGCCGCCAGTCTCCTCAGAGTGGAAACCACGATTAACAATCCGCGCGAGTTCCGCGTCCTGCGGGTCGTTCAGACCCCAGAGGGCCGGCAGCGGCGGTGGTTGCCGATGGGCAAGGGCGTGGCGAACCTCTGGCGTCTGGCACAGGTCGGACGACAGGCCAACATGCGTTACCTGAATGCTCTGGCATGGGCTCAACCGACAGGCAAAGCAATCGCCGAACTGGATTGCTTGTGCCATCCGCATAAGGCAAACGGTAAACGCCATGCCCGCTTCCATCCGGTAACGCGAGAGGACTGTGACCTCTTCACAGCGGTTTTGGCCGGTGAACACGCCCTCAACGGCTTCCGCAATAAAGACCTTCAGGCACGGCTATATGCGACCCCGCCGGCTTCTCTCGCTGAACGCAGAAGACGGAGTGCCCATGTCACCCGTCTGATCGCCAAACTGCGTGGTCACGGGCTGATTGTCAAGGTCAAGGACAGCCGCTTGTATCGCGTGACCGAACGCGGCGCACGTCTGATGTCAGCCGCTATCTATTGCCGGAACAAGGAGTTTCCCCGCTACGCCTGGCAAACTGTATAATCTTCGCGATTGAGATAGTTTTTACAGAGCAATACTATA
>DAOUBA010000015.1:0-19656 GCA_034432855.1 Anaerolineae bacterium
ACTCGGAGAAAAAGAGCTGTCCCTGCTACTGTCTGCCAGCGACAGATAGTATGCCAGGATCATCCCGATTGGGCAAATGGAGACGGTGCTCACACCGCTTCCACTAATTCATATTATACGAGGAGATAAGGAATAATGTTATTGCCGCGTGAAGAGGGTGAATTGTTTTTCAAACTCCACTGGACGCTGCTGGCGTATACCAACCAGCATTTGCATATCCTCGAGCAGGAGACCGACAAGGAGGATATCCCGTTCCTTCCAGCTGAGAACCGGATGCAACTTCGCGACGCGCTCTACGAGCACCCTGAACTCTTGCAGGGATTCATCGCCGAGAACCCGGAGCGATTGACTGCCGACGAGTTGAGCATCGTTGCCAGCTGGCAACATCGCGTCCAAGACGATTTCTACATCCTCCGTTATCTCAAGCGTTATGCCGTCTTCCTCGGCCACAAGCCCTCGCGCCTCTATGGTGTCTGGGCTCTGAGCGAGCCGATAGATACGATACTGTGCGGCCACCCACTACCCGTCCTCGTCAGGGCCGTCCTGCTCCCGTTCAAGGACAAGATCATCTACGACGGTTATCTGAGCACGTATGGCATCTTTTTCGGCGGCGGCATCCGCTCGAGCCTGAACGCGACCTATAACCGGCTCAAAAAGCGGGAAGGGATTGTCGAGCGGCTGCTGGGGCCCGATGGCAAGCCCGCAACGGTGACCAGCCTGGAGCGGCGCGCTCCACGCAAGCCACCGCCGGATTGGAAGCCGGTGGTGGACGAGATTGCCGCGAAGGCCGAACAGATCCGCCGCGCCGAGACGGAGACACAGGAAGGTGCCGCCGCCATATTGCGCGCCGCCGCGAAACTGGCTCAAATGGCATTCCAGCAGCCGGACGCAGTGGAAGCCCACCTGAAACAACTGAGCAGCGTGCGCCGGGCGTTGACCAAGTTGGAAAACGTGCTGTATGAGGATATGTACGACGAGGAGTAGGCTCCGTCTCGCCAGCCTGCTGGCAAGCCTGCTGCTGGTCGGCAGCGCATTGTTCGCACGGCAGCATGCTCTACGGCACATCGTCACGGTTCCCTACACCCCGCTCTCCGGCACGGCGGAATGGGAGGGCGACTGGGAGTTCTCCGCGCTGGGCGCCGACCCCAGCGAAGCAGGCAGTCAGGACGGTAGCGACCGCGTGACGATCCCCTTCACCGGCACCGACCTGGCATTGCGAGTGCGGCGCGGCAATTATCGCGGCTACTTCTACGTCACGGTGGACGGGTTGCCGGCCAACCGCCTGCCCCGCGATGCGCGCGGCGCGTATCTCGTGCTCACCTCACCCGACTATGCCACTCAGGTAGTCACCATCCCCGTCGCCGGTGGCCTGGAAGATGGCCCACACACTGCCGTGATCGTTGCCGAGCGCGGCTGGGATCAGTGGCCGCTGGTGGGCTGGAGCGTGAGTCGCATGCCCGATGTCTCTCTGTATCGCCAACTGCTTTTCGCAGCGGCGGTGCTGGGATTGGCAACCCTGGGCGGAGCAGTTTGGGAGTGGAGAAGCAAAGGGGCAGGGAGACAGGTGGGCCGAAGAGAGGAATCCCCGCTCCCCAACTCCCAATCCCTAATCCCCACTCTTCCAGTCCCCGACCTCCAACTCCCTCTGTTGCTCATCGCCGCCGCCGTGTTCTACTTCTCGCCCTGGTGGCCGCTGACCGCCGTGGCCGGGCTTGGGCTGGCGGCGCTCATCGTCCTGCGGCTCGACCTGGGACTGGCGCTCGCCGCGGCGACGGCGCCTTTCTACTTGCACCCGCGCCCCCTGTTCGGTAAAGCCTTCTCGATGGCGGAGATCGCCACGCTACTTTGTGTGCTTTCCTGGGGAGCCGGACTGTTCGTGCGCTATAGATTACACACTCGAAATTACGGATCGCGTTCCCCAATCCCTAACCCCCAATCCCTAATCTCCCCACTTGATCTCGCCGTCCTCTTTTTAATCACCGTGGCCGTGGCCTCGACGTGCACTGCAGAATTCCGCCACGTCGCCCTACGTGAACTGCGCGTCGCCATCCTGGAGCCGGCGCTCTTTTATCTGATGCTGCGCACGAGCCGCCTGAACGACAGGGCCACCTGGCGGTTAGTGGATTTCTTCGTGTTGGGGGCCGTCGCCGTGGCCTTTATCGGTCTGGTGCAATACGCGCTCGGCGTCAATATCATCACCGCCGAGGAGGGTTTTCGCCGGCTGCGCTCCGTCTACGGTTCGCCCAACAACGCCGCCCTCTACCTGGAACGGGCGCTGCTGCCGCTCGTGGCCGTCGCGCTGTTCGGCAGGTCACGCGCGCGGCGTGTGGCCTACGGCGCGTTTGTGGCACCGGTGGGAGCGGCTATGCTGCTCACGTTCTCCAAGGGGGCGCTCGTCCTGGGTCTGCCACTTTCGCTGCTGGCGTTGGGGCTGCTTGCGGGCGGGCGCTGGCGTTGGGCCGCGCTGGGGATGGTGACGCTGATTGCCGTAGCCGTGGCGCTGCTCCTGCAAACGCCCCGTTTCGCGTCCCTGCTCGACACGACCGGCGGAACCACCTTCTTCCGCCTGAGCCTCTGGCGCTCGGCGTGGACGATGTTCCGCGAGCACCCCTGGCTGGGGGTCGGGCCGGACAACTTTTTGTACTGGTATCGCAGCCGTTACATCATGCCCGCTGCCTGGCAGGAACCGGATCTCTCTCAAGCCCACAATATCTTTCTCGATTATGCCACGCGACTGGGCGTCGTGGGCCTGGCGGCGGGGCTCTGGCTGCAGATCGCCTTCTGGCGGCGGGCATTGCCGCTGCGTCGCCTGGCCGATCGCAACCGCCGCGCGCTGGCATTGGGGCTGATGGGTGGGATGGTCAACTTCCTGGCCCATGGCCTGGTGGATGCCTCTTATTTCATCATTGACCTGGCTTTTGCCTTCTTCATGACCCTCGGCCTGGTGCAATGGTTGGCAAGGAGTGAGAGCGATGAATCAGAGACCCAACTATCTTAACACCTTCATCCTGCTGCTGATCCTGGCCACCCTTGTCGTCGGCGGCATCCTGCTGGTCGGCTACCTCCGGCGGATCACGCAACCGCTGGAACAGGCCGAACGACGGCTCCAGGAGCAGTTCGCACAGATCGTCAATCCCACCCCGACCATCCTCCCAGACCCCGTCACCATCGTCCACCAGGTACAGGACCTCAGCCGGTTGGAGACGGCCTCCTACGTCATCGAGAAGGTCATCACCGCCGAGTCGGGGCAGGGGGCTTTTAATTTCTTGTTCGGCGATCGGCTGATCCTGGTGGCGCACGGGCAGGTCATCGCCGGGGTGGACCTGGGCAAGATGGTCGCGGGCGACATTGCCGTCGCCGAGGATGGTACGGTGATCGTGAGGCTGCCGCCACCGGAAATCCTGGTCGCCACGCTAGACAACGATAAATCCTACGTCTACGACCGGGATACAGGGCTGATCGGCATGAATCCGTCGCTCGAAACCGCCGCCCGTCAGGCTGCAGTGCAGGAGATCACCAACGCGGCGTTGGAGGACGGCATCCTGGAAACGGCCCGGCGCAACGCCGAGACCTACGTGCGCCAATTGATCCTGTCCCTGGGTTTCCGTGAAGTCGTCTTTATCGCGGCGACTGCCGTTCCGAGGACACCATAGAAAAAGCCCCGGCTTTCAGGGAACGGCCTTTTGTGTGGTGGGGCGACGACCAGGTTGACGCACGCTGTACCGGCTGCAAACAGGAACGATCCCGACGACCGGGACGACAACGTGGGGTTGCAGTGCGCCAGCAACTGCAATCTGCAATCCGCAATCCACTATTCCGTCCGTATCTCCACCAGCGCCGTCATCCCCCAACGCAGCGGCGCGTCGCCCGCGTCGTCTAACTCCACCGTCACCGCGTACACCACGTCCCCGCGATAGTCCCCCGCCTGCAGGGCGATCGCGCTCACCGTCCCGGTAAACTCTTCCCCCGGCAGCGCGTCCACCGTCACCGTCGCCGGTTGCCCCACCGCTACCCGCGCCACGTCCAACTCGGTCAGATCGGTGGTGCGAGCCTGTAGTTGATCGAGCGTCGCCAGCACGCACGCACTCTGCCCCGCCGCCACCACGTCGCCCCCCTTGACGTTGACCGCCGTGACGGTGCCCGCGAACGGCGCCGTCAGCGCGGCCCGCGCCAGGTTGTCCTGGGCCTCCGCCAACGCCAACTGCGCCGCGCGCACCGCCAACTCTGCCGCCTCGATCTCCGATGACTTTGCTCCCTCCAGCAGCCGCGCCAGCGCATCCTGTGCCTCCTGGTATGCCTGCTGTGCGCGCGTCACCTCGTTGCGCGCCGCCGTTTGCTGCGCCGCCCCTTGCTGCTGCACCCGCCGCAGCGCCAACTCCGCATCCTCGTACAACTTTCGGTCGTGGTCCACGTACCAGTAGTCAATCTCGCCACGATTGTAGCGCGCCAGGCTGATCTCGTAGCGCCGCTTGGCCTCGTCGTAGGCTTCCTGCGCATCTTCCAGCGCTTCGTTCAGCAGTGCGCTGTTCTGCACCGCCTGCAGGTTCAGTTGCGCGGCGTTGAGCGCCGCTGCCGCCTGGCTGACCGCGTTCTCGGCGCGGCGCACGTCGGCCTCCTCGGCAGGCTCTTGCAGTTGTTCGAGGGCGATCTCGGCCTGGCGCAGGTTGGTTTGGGCCTGCGCGACGGCGCGCTCCAGGCTGGCGCTGTCCAGCCGCGCCAGGGGGTCGCCTGCGGCAACGGTGTCGCCTTCCTGGACGAGCACCTCGGCGACGACGCCGGGGATGTCAAAGCGCACGTCGTTCCACTCCGCCGGCTCGATCACCGCTTCGGCGACGACGCTGCCCTCCCCGCCTTGCGCAACCACCGGCACGTCGGTGGGCGTCGCCGTCGTTGCTCCCCCACATCCGGTGAGCCCCCCCAAGGCCAGAAGCCATATCCCAATGAATAATGCCTTGCGCGTCATAGGTTTCCTCCTCAACTTTACGCATTACGCATTGCGTATTCCGTTCATCCGCCTGTCACCGATTCATTCATACGCCAGCGCCTCGCGCACGCTGACCCGCGTTGCCCGTAGCGCCGGCCACAGGCTCGCCAGCGCCGAGAGCACGAGCACCACACTCAGCCAGATTATAACGCCGTTCACCGAAAATGCGAAATCGAGCGGCAGGTGCATCACCGTCTGGCCTACCGCGTTGCTAAAGGCCAGGGCGCCGGGGTAACTCAGCGGCCAGGCCAGCAGCCAGGAGAGCATTCCGATCAGGACGCCCTCGATCACAAAGAGGCGGGCGATGGCAGGCGACGTCGCGCCGATGGCGCGCACCACGCCGATCTCGCGCCCGCGCCAGCGTGCCAGTTGATTCTCGCTCAGTTTATGTACCGCCTCGCCGCCGACGTAGACTTCGCCGCTGGTGGGACGGTCAATGCCGGTGATCATATTCAGGAGCGTGGACTTGCCGGAGCCGGAAGGGCCGACGACGCTGACGAACTCGCCGGGCTGCACCTGGAGGGAGACGTTCTTCAACACCGTTGTCCTGCCCGCGCCGGTCTCGTAGACTTTTACCACAGCGCGCAGGTCAATCAGGGGTTCATTCGTGCTCTCCATCGCAGTTCCCTCCACTCAAGATCACCAGATGATGCAAAGGGTTCGGGGGGCAGACTACCTTCAATACGCACAAACGGCTCCTCTTCGGATCCTCTTGGCAGATGGGTAGGGAACGAAAAAGGCCGGCACAGGTGTAGTGCCGGCCTCATCGTGCTCGTTCGACGCTGGTGTTGGTCTACTTGAGCGACGGCAACGGCGGCAGGCGATCGGGATGGGGTGCCCGTGCCCGTACCAGGTAGGCCTCCAGCCAGCCCTGCGCCTTGTTGGGATGGGTCGTGGCGTACAGGATCGCTTCGTGATCGAGTTCGTTGATGCGGTCGTTGGCCGCGCGGAGGGCATCCATCGAGACCTTGAGCGCCTGGTCCACCGGCATGCGCTCCGGGTTGATGTCAATGCCAAAGTAGCCCTGGTAGCCGTGCATCTTCATCACGTATAGCGCCGCCTCCATCGCCTCCGGGCTGATCATACCGACGTTGAGGTCCTGGTCATAGTTGCCCAGGGGTTGGGCGTTCCAGTGGGTGTGGGCCAGCCGGCCATACTCCAGCGCCAGGCTGAAGGCATAGGGCAGGTCTTCGTAGGCCATCAGCATGTGCCCGACTTCGGGATTCATGCAACACAGCGCGTGACCCTGCTCCAGTAATTTGCGGTTGTCGGGGTGCTTCAGCAGGCTTTCGACCTTCATGCCCAGCAGGATGCCCTCGGCGGTAGTGCCGTAGAGGATGTGGCCGCGCGGTTCGTAGGGCTTGGGCTCCTCGGCCACGCGCACGCCGGGCACGGCGTCCATCGCCTCGGCCAACCCCTGCGCGAAGCGGTCGCGGGCAGCCATCATGTCCAGCCCAAAGCCGATCTCGTAGCCATCGCCGCCCGGCCAGACAACGGCAAAGTCGGTATCGAGTTCCTTGTTCAGTTCCAGCGTGCGCTTGACGCGCTCGATGGCCGCCTGGCGCACCTTGGGGTTAGGGTTAGAGAGCGAACCCCATTCCCACTGACCCTCGTAGAACAGGTTGGGCACCACGGTGACGATGCGGATGCCCGTATCGCGGCTGAACTGTTTCCACAGGTCGAGATTCTCCTCGTTGATCTCGTTGGGGTAGTGGGCCTCCATCCCGGCCAGGCCATAGTCGGCCAGTCCTGCAGCGATGTCCAGCCGCTCGGCGATGCTCAGCGGGGGGCCGTAGGCCTCGTGGAAACGGATGCTGCCCTTGGCGAAGAACCAGACACCGGCGGAAAACTTGAGTTCCAGGTTGAACTTTTTCAGGTGCTCCAGCATCTCATCCGGTGTGCGCCGTGTGGCTTGAGAACGCAGATCGACAAGTCCCATTTTTTGTATTCTCCTCTCTATGAGTGTAATCTAAAGCGAGGGTGGCTATGCCATCACCTCGGTGCTACCTTCAGTGTCTCCGGTGGGCCGACACCCACTGACCGTCATGACGGGCCGGGTTCGACTCCCACCATCGGGGCAGGCCGAGAGCCTGCGCGTCAGTTGAAGGTGACGTGAAGCGATTTGTCCTTCTTGCTCAATGTGGCTTTTTGAGTAACGCCGTTTGAACTGATGATGTAATCTCCAAAAAAAGCGTCCGTCTGAAATTGCCCGGAAGCATCCGCTTTTCCGGAAGTCTGGGTCCACCACTCCTTGAAAACCAGATCGCGAAAAGCCTGGCCTTGAGGCGTGAGCGTCCAGTCCTTTTTCCAAAGAGCCGACCAGGGTTTCCAATGGGACCCCTCCCAGAAACCCCAAAAGAGAACGGCCTCAACGGCGGGATGTGCAAAGTATATGGGCAAGATCTTTCGTAGTTCGTCGGCCTGCATATGTTCATCCTGAACGTCGAACAGGCATTCCGTGATCTTGATCGGAAGACCGAACCGGGCGAGTTTGTCGAGGGTTGCCTGTACATGTTCGGCGGACATGGGGACGTTCAGGAACGTGGCCGAATGCCCCTGGCAGCCGATACCGCCGATGGGCACACCGTTGTCGAGCAGATTTTGAATCTGGATCCGATACGTTTGGGCGTTGAATCCCCCGTCACACAGAATGCCGTAATCGTTGACGAAGAGCGTGACGTTGGGGTTTCCCGCTTTGGCCATGTAGGCCATTTCGTTGACGATGCCATACCCCAGCCGCCGGCGAAAAAAGTCCCCGTTGATCATTTCGTTGTTCAGGTCGAATTCTTCGATCCGCCCCTTGAAATGTTCGGTAACCCCAATCGCCCGTCTCTTGATCGCCGCGCGAAGCCGATCATTGTCCAACTCGCGCAGCCAGGGCATGATGTGCTCGTCCTTTTCCCAAAAAATGCAATGTCCGCGCATCGGAATATCGAGATCGTGGCAGTATTCCCAGATGCGATCGGCAACCGAATAGTCTACGACGCCGTATTGTTTCTCACAGTCGTACCATTTCAGGGCGTTTTCGTGAACGGCATAGTTGAAATTTTCGGCCAGGATTTTCAGAAACATATCCCTGTCCGCAGCGGACATGGCGTCAGGATCGCTTTCGGCCAACGCATTGGTGATCGCGGTTCCGAAAAGAAACTCGTGCCTGATCTGCTTGACCTGTACGTCTGCGCCTGGGCTGGTCTGAACGGTCAGGGAACCCATGCGGAGTTCTTTGATGCGTTCCTGGATGGTAGAAGGTCTGAGTTTTTCGATGGCCGCTTCTGAAACTGCGTTCGTCATGGCTGCCCGCTCCCTATTCCCTGTTTCCTGACCCGTTCAGCAATTCGGGGAAGAACGGAACCAGGTCTTGTGAATTGACGGTCCTGGATTTGGTCCTGGCCTGCACGGCCTTGATGTGATCCAGGACAAGGTGTGTCCAGACCGCGCCGGGGCGTGGATAGGCGGCGACGATATAATGGGGTCCGGGTGCAGGCTCTCCCTCTTCTTGCTCCAATTCCGCCCGGAGGTTGTCCGGAGTGATTAAGGAATTGCCATGTCCAAAGACCACCTTGTCCATTTTCTTGTACACTGCCTTGCTCTCCGTGGCCATGCCGTAATAGTCGAGCAACTGGGCAAGAACGTAATTAGACGTGGTATACACGTCTTGTCCCTGTTCCGATTCCACCGCTTCCCCATCTTCCGTACGGCACATAGCCCAGCCCATGGTGGTCTTGTTGTTCACGTAAATCGTCTTGAGGATCTTTTTTATTCTCTCCTCCGGAATGAAAGATTCCTCGCCGATCGCGATCATATACCACAGGGCGTCCAACTGGTTGGTCCAGACATCCGTGTTCGTTCTACCCGTGACGGGATCGTGGCAGGTGACGTAATACTGTAACCGGTGTCCTCTGCTATTGACTTCGTCTCTCCACAGGTTCTCAAGACTCGCATAGGCTTTGTCAAAGTATTTCTGGATCCGCTTCTTGGCGGCTGTATCGTTCATCATTTCCGCCATCCGGATCATGGCCTGGCAGCCTGCCAGGAACGTCATGGCGTCGTAGGCGTCCGCGCCGAACAGCGTCAGGTTGTCGAAGGTATTCTTGACCTCATGGGGGTTGCCTTCTGGCACGCCATCTCCATCAATGTCGAGCGTCAGCAAAAATTCCAGCCCGAATTTCAGGGTTGCCCAATTCTTCTTCAGGAACTCGATGTCGTCCAGGAATTTGACATTCCGGAGCACGCGCATCGCCAGTTTGGGGAAGAGGTCTACCCAGTAGTTACTGTTATACCAGGCATAGTCACTGACGTTGCGCAGGGGGTGGCCCTTGGGCAGGGCGCCCAGGTCATGCGCGATGCTGCCCTTGACCTTGAAGACATCCCGGATCTGGGTCATCGAAACGCCTTCGTACTCCTCCGGGTACTCCTCAAAATGCATTCTGGCCTCGACGAACGACGCGTGGTAGTGATAAAAGCGAGGTTTCGGGTTTTCGGCCCGGATCGAGTCTATGAACCGCTGACAGATTTCCCTTTCGATGTTTGGGAAAAGCATCAAGAGCACCATGGAGTACCAATCCACGTCCGAGGGATTGATGTAGGCGTAATCGAAACATTCGAGAAAGCGAGCTCTTTCCTCCCCGTTCTTGTCCTGAACCCAGACACACGCGTTGGACAGCGGAAAACTCAGTTCATTCAAGATCAATCGGGTCAGCCTCAAAGCGCCGTCCCGGTCACCCCGGTAGGAAGAGCTCTTCCGTATCCGGTCGAATATCCTGTTCTGGATAGAGATGGTCCGGCTCAGCCATTCGGGATACTGATCCAGGGCCATCTTCGCCATGTCCACCGCCCTGGTCTGCGGATTGGGATAGCCTTTGACGTACTTGCGTTCGAACGTCTTCCCGTCAATGTAATGCTGGAGGGGAAAGTCCAAAACCACGACAAACGGTATCGTTTGGGTTTCTTTGGGCGCCAACGGAAAAGTCAGGCTGATGGCCGAGCCGTAATCCTGTTTGATGATGGGAGCTCTTTTCTCGTAAAAACTCCCGTCCTCCCGCAACAGCAGATCCTGCTTCAACCGGTTCAGGCAGAAATAGGGCTGCACGTCAATCTCGACCCCTTCCATCTCCGGCACGGCGATGACCATCCTGTCGCCGCATTCCTTGCTCGCCATCACCACGCCCCGGATGCCGGCGGCAAGAAACTCTTCGTGCACGTGGCCTTTCACAGGCGTTGCACAGAGGTAGACCGTGTCCTGATCCGTGGGTTTCAGTTCCTTCTCCTGGAGATTGACCAGCGAGGGCCTGGGGATCACCAAAGTGATTTCCCGATACTGGTTCGACGTGTTCCTGACTTCGAACTCTTCCACGCTGACAGGGGTCAGGGCCTGGTCGTTTCCGGACAAGAGGGGCGAAACGAATCTTCTGGTCACGCTGACCTTGCCCAGTTTGAATGTCATCTCGGCCAGGGGCGTGGCGATGGAAATCGTGACCCGCTCCTCTGGAACGGGGGGGTGATAGTAATTTTTCAGCGCAGGAACATCGTCCGGCCCTTCGACCACCCTGGGGTCCCGCGCCGTGAGCATGAAGAATTTGTCGTCCACGCGAATGAACGGCGCCGAACCCAGCTGGATGGCGTTCTGGTTCAGCAGGATCAGCCTGCCGGCGTCGTTGAGCCTGTTGTACAAACCCTCCGGGGAAATGCCAATCGAACAGGTGGGCGCTCCCTGCAGCGCGATGGTCTGGGGAAACTGAAGGGTTTTCGACATCCCCTGGAAATGGACCGTCATTTTGTGCTTGACGTAGATGTCGGATATTTGGCTCCCCGAGATGCTGAAGATGTCGCTTGTCTTTATACCGGAAGACCTGGGCATAGCACTTACTCTCCAGACACAGATTCCATTCCTGGCTAACAATAGGACAACTTTAACGGATGCTTCTTCGGCGCCTTTGGCGCTTTCGCCGGAGCGGCCCGCAATCCCTTGATTTTCACGGGGCAGCGGGTCGTCGGCGAGGGCTTGACTTTTCCGAAGAGCAGATCGGCGGCGGCCCGGATGGAATCGGGCGTGGCGCTGAAATTGCACACTACGACGTCCGCCTCCTCGGTCGTGCCCTGGACGTAGGGGGTGTTGGTCACAACCACGACGGTGTGCCCTGCTTTCTTGAGTTTCTTGGCAAGCAACTGGTTGTTCCCTGCCTTGACGATCCGCGCGTAGTAGTTGGTCATCACCACCAGGTCGGCCTGCTTGGCCAATTCGAGGCATTCTGCGATTTCCTCCTCGAACGCGCAGAATCCTGTGTCCGCCAGAATGAGATTTTGCGAGTGGTTCACCATCGCCTCGCAGAACATGTGCGTATGGCAGTACGGGTCTTTTCCAAGAAACTCGTAGGGAATGCGCTGCTCGATGACCAGGATCCTCTGCTCGGGGGTGAGCGGCAGTATTTTCTTGTCGTCCCGCATAACGATCAGGGCCTTTTGTGCCACGCTCCGGGAAAAATCCCCCAGTGATTTGCTGATGACGAATGACTGGGCCTCCTGTGGATCCGCATTCCCGGCGGTGGTAAACAACCCCTGATCGTACTTCATGTTCAGGAGGCGTCTGACCGCACTGTCGAGTCTCTCTTCGGAAATCTCGCCGGACTCGACGGCCTGCTTGATGCCGAAGAAACACTGCGATCGGGATTCGTCGTCGGCTTTCAGGAGGATCGTGTCGCATCCCGCCTTGATGGCAAGCACGCAGGCCCTCGGCAAGGGCCATTGTTTGAGAATGGCGGCCATGCCGATGGCGTCGGATACGATCACGCCGTCGAAGCCGAGTTCCTCGCGCAAGAGTCCGGTGAGGATCCTTTCGGATAGCGTGGCGGGATACTCTTTATCGTATGCGGGATAGATCGAATGTCCCGTCATGATGGCCTTCACGCCAGCGTCAATCGCGGCCCTGAACGGAACCAACTCGACTTCCGCCATCCTCTTCTTGTCCGATTTGATAACGTCCAGCACGTCGTGCGCGTCGGTCGCCGAATCGCCCCTTCCGGGAAAATGCTTTGCGGTGGCCACGAGGCCGCCCGCCTGCAGGCCCTTGATCAGGGCCACGGCGTGCTTTGCGCAGACTTCGGGATCGTCGCTGAACGCCCTGACGCCGATCTCGGGATTCTTCGGGTTGACGTTGACGTCGCACACCGGCGAGTATATCTGCGTGACGCCGATGGCCCGCAATTGTCTGGCAATGGTCAAACCGATTCTGTAGGTCAACTTTACGTCGCCGATAGCGGCCATGCCCATGGGGCCTGGAAACTGCCGGATGCCGCCGGCCATGTAGTCGTTCTTGAAATCGCCTTCGAAATCAATAGTCATGTGGAGCGGAATGCCGGATGGCCTTTTCAAGGCGATCTTTTGCAGCCGGTTCAGGTCCTTTGCATAGTCGCCCGGCGTGATGCTGACGCCGAACTGCTGGCCGGCAAAATAGGTATTCGAAATGGTGAAATAACCCTCCGGCGCCTGGAAGTTCGGGTCTATCTGGGAATTGCCCCAGTACAGATTCTTGCAGGTCTCGACCGCGTAGGGCTCGAGACACAAACCACCGCAATGGAGTCTCGTGATCTGCTCGATTCCGCTCGGCGTCAGCATGGCACCGCGCCGGGTGAACGTCAGAAGCTGGCCGACTTTTTCCTCCAGGCTCATTTTCGCTATTTTTTCACTGACGAAAACATCTCGAACACTGCTCTTGCTTGCCATATTGGATCTCCTGTCTCCTTCTGCAATTGCTCTTCTCTGCGTTCTACGCGCGTTTGGCGGCGGGTTCGGCTTCGAGATTTCAGGATTTCCATTTGCCATGGTCGTTCGGCCCCATCCAGAACTCGCGCTCTTTCCTCCAACCTTCCTCTTCGATTTTCATGTCTTTGGTCTTCCATCCCGCCTGGATCCGCCGCGTCAGGTCGTCGAACCCCTTGTTCCAGGACAGGCCGTCCGGAACCGTGACGTTCATACTGCCGGCGGCGTTGGCATACCGCAGGCAGGATTCAATCGTGTGGCCCCAGACAAACGCGGCCAGAAATCCCGCGATGGCCGAATCGCCGGATCCCAGGGCTCCCACGAACTTTTCTTCCTGGTATACGGGGAACCAGAGTTCGCGGTGCGCCCAGTTGTCGAGGTCGGCGCATCCCGCGGCACCCAATTGGGACAGCCTATCCTTTCCGGCAGTACGAATATACAATCCCCGGTTTCCACATTTCACCATGGCAATCGCACTGCCCATGTCAATCAGGTCTCTGCCTATATCAGAGATCTCTTGGACTGTCATGTTGTCCAGTACGGTTTCTTTAGGGCCGAGATGCGCCTTCTTTTCAAGGAACTTGTCCTTGTACAAGAAATAAAAGATCTCTTCGGCGCTCGGCACCATAATGTCCGCGAGCGGAACCCAATTTTTCATGATCGAGTACCAATCAATGTGATCTCCATACCCGTCCACGTCGGGAAGCGACAGGTCGAGTGCCGTAGTGGTACCCAACTCTTTGGTCTTTTCGAGGATTTTCGTCAGTTCCGCTCCCGTGTTTTCATACAGCCTCCTCATCCACGGCGGATAGCCGAAGAGCATCAACCTGGCACGCCCGACAATGTCGAAATCCATGTCGTCGTAACCGAATGTGTCATTGGCGCCGCAATGATGTAGATAAAAGCGGTCAATGCCGGGGATGCAAATCGCGATGGTGTAGGAGGTGGATTCGCCCTCGGCCACTTTGATCCCTTTGAAATGACCTTCGTGCTCATCATACCAGTTGAGGATTTGCCTGCCGAATTCGTCGTCGCCGATTTTGCCGATGAGTTCGGTCTTGACGCCGAGGCGCCGGATGGAGACCCCGGCGTTGGTCACCGGCCCTCCGGCCACCACCACGCACTTTCCCATGTTGATCATCTTGCCCGGCACCAGGATGTCGGTCATCTTGTCCACCGGTCCCTCGATCGTGAAGGCGGGGATCAGATCGAGGCAGATGTGCCCGGCCGCTACGATCTCAATGTCTTTTTCGCTCGCCATAAGCTCCTTTCTTTTTTTTACCATTGTCTTGTTCGGTGCTACGCTGTCACAGGCGAGTAGATTCTAAAGTTTCCACTGACGTGCAATAGTCCCAGCATGTAGAGCATGCCGTCGTAATAACGCCACTTTCCTCTGGGTGGCGAGGCGTCCCACAATGCCTGCACGAACTCTGTCCTGTGCTCGGTCGTGGCCGCCAGCGCGGCCACGGCATTCATGGCCACGAGTCCCAACGAATGATCGCTGCTCAACATTTCTCCGTCCAGGGTATACGGGTTGCCATACGAGTCAATGCCTTGGCTGTAGAAGAAATCGAGCAGGCGATTGCTCTGTTCGACTTCCCAGGGATCGGCGGCGAACCAGGCATAGTCCACCGCGATGTTCATGCCGTTGCGCCAGGCGTCGAAGCGGAAGGCATCGTGCCCGCCGCCCCAAGGGTCTGTGGGGGAACCATCGAATTCGGCATAATCCGGCATCAGGCCGGTCTGCGGATGGGCGGCTTTTTTGAAGAACTCGCGGCTCGCATGAGCGGCTTCAGTCCAGAACTCGTTGTCCTGATCCGCCCAGCGCGCCCACAGTTCGTAGTAGTGGGGAAGGTGATAGGACGGATCGGTGAACCGGGAGGCGCGGCCCGAACTGGGCACGAAGACGACCATCTTGTGCTCCGGGTCGAACATGTTGGTAGCGACACCTGTGCCTTCATCCGCCTTGTGCAGCATCGTATGCAGAATGGCTTGCGCCTCCGCTTCGTAGTTGTATATCCCCTCACCGTTACCCCAGCGTCCGGCGGCAAAGAACAACGCCGTCACGAACCACTCTTCGCCATCCGAGGCGGGGTTGCCGTCCAATTTTTCCCCCCATGGCGTACAACGCCAGGCGAAGTATCCTTTATGCGCCCCTCTATAATTGTACATATACGTCCTGGCCCACTTCCACAAGCGGTCGAATTCTTCCTTCTTGTCCATCTGTACGGCGATCATCATGCCGTAGGACATGCCCTCGGTGCGCACGTCGCCGTTGCCGATATCCTGGATGTAGGCCATGTCAGGGTCAACGGGGTAGTACACACGCTGAGTATCATCGTCGCCGTAGAAAAGGTAGGTCCAGGCGGCATCCAGTTTGGCCTGAATCTCGGCGTCGCTCTTCCCCGACAACTCGGCAAAGAGATTGGGGTACTCGCCGGAATAGAAAGCGCCGGCGGCTGTCGGGGCTGTGGTTGGCGTTGCGCCATGCGGGGCACAGGAGCCACAAGGCCCAGGCCGGAGATAAATAATACCAGAAGAACGAATAACGGTAAGCCGTTTCTCATCTTGATTCGATCTCACGTTGGTCAACTCTGGTGGGCTCAAGTATAGAAAGGTGGCGGGCATGACGGGCTGCGCATGCCCGCCACCTGCTGCGCGGGCCACGGGATCCGGTTTACAGACGGGACACGTTTCTCCCGGTCGTGGCACCCATCGTCGTAGCTCTGCCGCCGCGTGCTATCACGGCCAGGGCCACACGAACAGCGGTGGCCATGCAGGCCAGCCACACTTGTGCGCGGCAAACACGAGCACGCCAAGCCGGGAGGTATTCTGATACGACTGACCGGTGGGGTCATTCCAGATGGCGACGCTGTCCCGATCGCCATCGCCATCTTCGTCGTTGTTGACCTGGAAGTCGAACCCGATCAGCCCGCCTATCTTTGGCTTGATCGCGTCCAGCGTGATCGCCGCTTCGACGACATAGCCGCCGGGCACGATCCGCGTCGCGCTGACGAGACGGTCGGCCGAGGCGTTGCCGCCGAAACTCTGCTCGTTGTCGTAGTTGACGCGATACTGGCCATCGTCCGCCTGGTAACTGGTCGTCTTCCCGTTGTTCTGGTCCACAAAGACCTCGATCGAGTCCTCCTCCCAGGGATTGGCGCTGGCCTTGCTCAAGAGGCTATCGTTCACGACGGCAAAGACGTACAGGTGACTGCTATCCCACAGTGTCTTGACCGTCGCCGTTGCGCCGCTGCTGCCCATGACCCAGACGTTCGTCGTGATCGCGGCTGCTCGCGTCCACACTCTATCCTTGACCCCATCAATCACCGGCGTGCCTTGCGCCGCGAGAGTCCACTTCACCGCGTCAATGAGGGTCAACGTCCCGAACTTGGACGTATCGCTGTCCTGGCTGTTGGTCCAGTCATTCCACACGATCGGGGTATCGGGCTGGCTGCCGTCGGTGACGCGCAGGTCGAAACCGATTGGCCGGCCGACGGTCGCCGTCGTGCTTAGCGGGAACGCCGCCTCCAGCCGATAGCCGTCCCGCTTGGGCATCACGAAGAGCCTGACACCGGGGGGTGGATGGACGCCGAACTTGAACGTATAGTGCCGGTCGTCGCTCTCGTAGGACGTGGTCTTGCCGTTGTTCTCGTCAATGAAGACCTCGACCGCATCGCTCCTGTCCCGCGTCGGGTCGTTGACGTCCACGAACAGGTACAGGAAGCGCTCGCTCCAGCGGACCTGGAAACTGGCCGAAAGCGTCTCGGTCGCCTGAAGCGGGACCCAGGGCAGCATGTCCCAGAGGAACTCGGGGCGTGCATCAATGAACGGGATGCCCTTGGGAACGTTCAGTTTCTTGATCAGCACGGGCAATTTCGATGGATCAACAACGCCCCAGTAGGCGTACTTGGCCTGCAACTGCTCGTCGAAGAGCAGCGGCAGATTGACGCGGGCGATGGGCCAGGTCTTGAGCCACGTGTGATCGTCGGCCATACCCCAGAAGGTCACCGAACTGATGTAGTCTCCATAGCGCCTGAAGACCTCGAAGATCTCCTTGTAGCGGTAGCCCTGGATGATCAGGATCTCTTGCGGCACGGTGGTGTAGCGATCCGTGTCGTTGGTGTAGATGCTCATGTCCAACTCGGTGATCTGCTGGTCCACGCCCAGCCCGGCGAACAACTGGAGCGTCTCCTCGATTGCGGCTGCAGAGGGATTCTCGATGTTGATGTGCATCTGGTGGCCCACGCCGTCGATCGGCACGCCCTCCGCTCGCAGGTCGCGCACCAGATTGTAGAGACACGTGCGCTTCCGTGGATCCGTCGTACTGTAATCGTTGATGATCAGAGTGGCGTCTGGTGCCACCTCGCGCGCGACGCGGAAGGCCGTCTTGATGTAGTCTACGCCGGTGATCTCGTACCACCTGCTCCGCCGCAGGCAGTCCGGCTGGTCAGGGTCAATCACCTCGTTGACCACGTCCCAGGTATCAACGTCGTCTCGGTAACGACCGGCGACCGCGCGGATGTGGTTCTCCAGACGCTGCAGCAGGAGCGCCTTGTTCTCCGGCGTCGGCTGCATGTCCTCGCCGTTGGCATCCTTGAAGACCCACGCCGGAACCTGCTGGTGCCACTGCAGCGTATGGCCGTGCACCTGCAGGCCGTTCGCCCGCGCGAACTGGATCAACCTGTCGGCGTTTGCCCAGTTGAACTGGCCCTCGGCCGGCTCGAGCGCATCCCACTTCATCACGTTTTCGGCGGTGATGCTGTTAAAGTGGCGCTGCAGCAACTGGACGTGGCGGGTGCTTTCGAGTTGATATGGTTCGATCGCCGCGCCGACCACGAAGTAATCGGCGAGTGTCTCGTACACCGAGGGGATGTCCATCTGAATCGGCGGCTGAGGCACGTAGGTCAACGCAAAGTCGTCAATGTAGAAAGATGGAGTCCCGCTGGCCGATTCCACATAGATCGCCAACCAGTCCACATCATAGACCAGCGTGTAGGAGCCTGCCAGATGGACCCACTCGTCCGCCGTCACCGGCGTGTTGCCGATCACAGTGTCATAGTTGGGCGTGCCCTGGAGCCGGCGCTCGATGCTGACGCGCAGGTTCGCCGGTGTCTCGCCCGGCGCCAGTTTGACCCACACTGAGATGTTGTATTTCGAGCCTTTATGCATCTTGCCGAGAATGTTCAGGCTGGGGCCGTCGTAGGCGTTCTGCCGGTTGGTTGTCAGCAGACTATAACTACCCCCGTGTGCGTCATCCGCGGTCACCGTGAGTATCTCGGCGCCGATGCGCGGCTGCCACCCCTCGGTCGTATTGCTCTCAAAGTCGCTCTTGACTCCCGATTGATCCACGATGGTGACATCGTCGAGGTAGAATTCGGCGGTGGCATTGGGGCTTTCCACGTAGAGCACCAACTCGGATGCATCGCCTGTGAACGTGTACAGCCCTTCCAACTTGACCCACCCGGCATCCGTTACCCCATTCTCCGCGCTGGCTACGACCCATTCGTACACGGTCGAGCCGCCGGTCGGCGTGCGCTGCATGGTGAAGATCAACCGGCTGGGCGGCTGCCCCGCCACCAAGCGCACGTAGCCGCTGATTTCGTAGATGGCGCCCTCCTGTAGTTTCCCCAGCAGGTTCAGGCTCGGGCCGTGCCAATTCTGTGTGCGTCCGGTGGTCTTGAGGCTGTGACTGCCGCTGTGGGCTGCCTCCGTCGAGGCCGCGAGCGTCACCCCACCGCCGCGCGGCGCCCAGCCCTGCGTCGTGCCGTCCTCGAACCCGTACTGGGCGATGATTTCGGGGTCCGCCGCAAACACATTGCGGTAAGGCCCGCGTGGGAACGCGAAACTCGCAAGAGAAACGAGCACCACGAACAAGCAAAGGGCAGAAAACTTGGCTCTCGTTACGGACAAACCCTTGTGCAACATTTCGTCCTCCTTTCCTTTCCTCTCCTGTCCGGTTCTTGTTACGAGACCCCGGTAGGAGGCATCTCCGAGGGCGGGGTTACCCCACCTCCGCCTCCCACGTCGGTCTTGTACCGGAAACCATTTGACCGCTGCCCATTGGGGGTAGCGAGGCAAACCAGCGGGTCACTACCTCGACATCGAACGCCATCTTGGTCTAAGCACATCACCTCCTCCATCAAAGCCCCGTGCTTACAAGAGCCGGCGCTGGCGGGGTTCGACCTCTCCTGACCCTTCCCTCGCTATAGGAGATACTCTCACCGGGCGTACTTGTGACACTTGACAAGCACGTCGTCAATGTAGATGTCCTGAGGCATCTCGCTCCTGCAGCGCTCCGTTGCATCAGGGCATCTTCCGGCAAACCGGCAGCCTGTTCTCAGATATTCTTCATGTTCCAGTTCGGCGAGCGTGATAGATTCCTTCCAGCGCTTTTTGGGATCCGCTTCAGGGATCGACTCTCTCAGCAGTTTCGTATAGGGGTGTCTGGGAGTGATCAGCACTTTCTCCACAGGCCCCATTTCGACGATGTTTCCCCTGAACATGATGGCAATTCGGTCGCTCACGTAATAGGCGGTTGCCAGATCGTGCGTGATGTACAACACGCTCAGGCCGGATTCTTCCTTAAGTTGCTTGAACAGATTGACGATAGACATCCGCAGAGAAGCATCCACCATCGAAACCGGCTCATCGGCGATCAGGAGGAGAGGATCGGTGAGCAAGGCCCTGGCGATGGAAACTCTCTGCAACTGCCCTCCCGAGAACTCGCTCGGGTACTTGCCGGAGAACTCTTCGTAGGAAATGCCCACGGCATTCAATTTCTCCCTAATCCGTTCTACCGCCTCCTCCTTGCTGCTTGCCAATCTGAAATTATGGACCGTCTCGAAGAAATACTGATCCACACGACGGAGCGGGTTGAACGTTCCAAACGGGTCCTGAAAGATCGCCTGCACGCC
>DAOUBA010000016.1:0-3038 GCA_034432855.1 Anaerolineae bacterium
ACCGTTCGTAATTTAAGGCCGCTTGGATTTCGGGTGTGAACTCGAGTTGGATAGTCATGGGCACAATCATACCACGTTACGCCGAGGCGCCAAAAACCGCAGTTTGTGCCCGCGGGCAGTATACACCCAAACGTTCTGGGCCAACGTGATGGGTACAGAAATCTACAAACTGACCTACATCCAAGATCTCGTCGGCGCGATCAACTCCACCTACTGGAGTATGCCGGGTAATGGGGGGGCGTACGCAGTCGTCAGCGTCGCCGGGCGGGATCGGAACTGGTTCGTCGCGCAGCACGAGGTGCGCATCGGCATCTACGGCGCCCCCATCGCCGAACACGTGTGGTTCAAGAAAGCCTATTTCAATTACTTGTGGTACGACGATTACGGGGGCCACTACCAGACCGGGCGCGGTTACAACCATGGCACGCAGACCATCGCCATCTTCGAGCCCTACGACGAGCGGGACTGGAGACCGAATGGCAATCAGACCGCCGGAGCGAGGGTAGTGTCGTTCGATAATATGTGGAGCGCCACAGATGCGCACCCGCAAAAGAACTTTGGACGATGAATGCAATGGCGCAACGATCCAGCGTGAGGGCGGCGCTGGCCGCCCTCACGCTCACCTTCATCTTAGGGGCATGCGTGTCCCCGCCGGCCGGCGGTGGTGAACCTTCTATACCTTCTCGCCCTGCCTCCACTCCGGTCGATACTCCGATGGTGGTCATCCCCTCACCTATGCCGACAGCCTACCCGGCGACGCCTACGCCCACGCTCACCCCATCTCCCACTCCCCGACCAACCGAAGACGCTGATGTCGCGATCGTAGATCACCTGTGGGAGTGGACGGTTATCATGGGACCCTCGGAAGATACTATGCCCTCGTACGACTTCGATGGCCAAGTCCTCATCTGGCAAGAATTTGGCGACCAGATAGAGGGAGAGCGGTGGAATCTCCGCTTGATGGCGCGGACGAGGGAAGAGACATGGGAGGTTCACCAGACAGTCCTGGGGTGGGGCTTTAACGACACGTTCGTTGCCGACGGGCGGATCGTGTTCGTGGAGTTCGAGCATGGGTATGGCTACTACAACCTGTGGGCCTATGATGTAGGAAGCCGGGAGCATACTCTTCTTGAAGAGTGGGCCGGCGAACCCTATCAGCACCAGGTGCCGCTGCTCTCGCTCGACGGTCGGTGGCTGGCGTGGAGCACGACCTTGAGGGATGGGCGCTCTTGTATCCGCGTCAGGGACCTGGAAGAGGGGACGCAATTCGATGCAATATGCAGCGCGGACGATCTGACCGTGTTGGATTGGCCGTATCTGCGCTGGCCGGTGCTCACCTACCAGGAGGCGCGGGCCGGGAATCCCGAGTGGACGGTCAGTTACCGCACCATCTACACGCTGCGTTTGCCGGACGGTGAACCGCGGCCTCACGAGGGGCATAAGGGTATTGGATTCCAGGGCGCGGCCGACGAGAGCGTCGTGGTCTGGACGGAGATGAAGTCGGGTGAAATCAACCCCTGGAGCGTTCCTGTGTATGGAGAGGGGCCGGACGGGCAGGTGGTGAGGTTAGGAGCAGGCAGCGCCGGCTCTGTCGCCGTCTGCGCTGGCAGGGCGTACTGGAAAATCGAGTTTGGCAACCGCCCTATTGAAATCCGCTCGTGGGTGCCGGGAGGGCCGGTGGAGGTTATCTACCGTTCCCCAGACGATGAAGAGTGTTTGGGCCATAGCGACTACGCCACCACGAAACCCTTGTGCCACGGCGACCTGATCATGATTGCGCGGTCGGGTTGGCAAGCCGGCTCGCCGGAAGAGGTTCTGGTGGCGAGGGTGCCATAAACCACGGCGTGCCAGCAGAACTTTGGGCGATGACATAGTGATACACCAACCTGGCTTGAGGGCGGCCAGCGCCGCCCTCATCACTACCACTCTTGCACTGGCAGCCTGTTCACCTCAGACTGCCGACCATAATGAGGTCCCAACTCCTGGTATCACCGTGACTGAAGTCCCGACGGCCGTTTCTACCACCCGTCCGACGATCCCAACATCCACAGCCACACCTTCTCCCACACCACGACCTACAGAAAGCGCCGATATGCCCATCGTGGACAGCCTCTGGGAATGGACAGAGATGACAGGGCTTCCCGAGGACATTATGCCTCCGTACGCTTTCGACGGCGAGATGCTCATCTGGGAGGAATTTGGCGACCAGATAGAGGGAGAGCGGTGGAATCTCCGCTTGATGGCGCGGGCGGGAGGTGAGACGTGGGAGGTCCACCAGACGGTCCTGGGATGGGGCTTGAACGACGTATTCGTTGCCGAAGGGCGGATCGCGTTCGTGGAATACGAGAATGAGCACGGCGACTACAACCTGTGGGTCTATGACATTCAGAGTCGAGTGGGCGCTCGTGCATTCGCATCCGGGACCTGGAGACAGGGGCGCAGTTCGACGCAATATGTAGCGCGGACGATCTGACCGTGCTCGACCGGCACTATTTGCGCTGGCCGGTGCTCACCTACCAGGAGGAGCGGGACAGGGATCCAGACTGGTCGTCCAGTGACCGCACCATCTACACACTACGCCTGCCCGACGGCGAGCCACAGCCCCACGAGGTGGGGAAAGGCGTAGGTTTCCAGGGCGCTGCGGATGAGGACGTTCTCATCTGGACAGAGATGAGTTCGGGCTACTACAATCCGTGGAGCGTTCCGATCTATGGCGAGGGACCGGATGGGCAAGTGGTGAGGTTGGGCAGGGGAGCGGCCGGCTCGGAGTCGGTGTGTGGAGGACGGGCGTATTGGAAAATCGAGTTTGGCAACCGCCCTAAATGTCCGGCCTGTGTGGCGATGTATCCGCACATCCAGGCGTTCAGTGTAGGGCGTGAGGATGTGCAGGTGGTGATGGTGTTGCGGGGTACGGCCGAGGAGAACCGGCGGTTGGTGGCGGAGCAGGGGTTCGCGTTTCCGGTGCTGGTGTGGGAGGATGAGGTAGCCCGTGCGTACAAAGTGCCGGGGACGCCGTTTTTCTATGTGGTGGACGGCGA
>DAOUBA010000017.1:0-29963 GCA_034432855.1 Anaerolineae bacterium
TTGAAAGCCACTCCCAAGAGCCTCACGCCATCCTGCGTCGCCAGGTGCTCTCTGGCCTTTGCAACCTTGTCAGCACTCGTAGAGCCTGCGCTGACGACCAGAACTACACCATCTACGATAGAAGCCAATATGCCAGCATCAGGGGCTGCCAAGACCGGCGGGCTATCCATGAAGATCAGATCGGCCTGCTTCTTCAAGATGCTCACCACCTCGGGCAACCGTGGCGAGGTCAACGAAAGACTCGGATCCAATGGCGGTCTGCCCCCTGAAAGTAAGTACAGGTTCTCGATCCCTGTCGCCTGTACCCCCTTGGGCCAATCCGATTCCGTCAACGGCGTCTGGCTTCTCAGCAATTCAGACAAGCCATGCAGATTGGGGAGATCGAAAAACTCATGTAATCTGGGTTGGCGCAGGTCTGCATCCACCAAAACGACCCGTTTTCCTCCGGCTGCGACCACCGCTCCTAACTGAGCGACCGCAAAGGTCTTGCCATCGTGTAAGGTCGGGCTGGTGATCAAAAACACCTTGGGCTGGTCTTCAGTTGACCGGCCGACAAAACCCTGCTCCTCGTGATCGCCAGGACCGACCTGGTCAGCCACGGCGAGGAGAATGTTGGTGCGCAACGTGCGTACCATTTCCGCAGCAGGCGAGAGCGGATTGACCGCCAGGGTTTTACCACTTCCACTTGACAACTTGGGAATGGCTCCCAAGACCGCCATGCCCAGGAGACTGGTCCTGGCATCCCCCTCCCAACGCACAGCATCGTCCAGGTACTCGATCAGAAGCACGCCGCCCACTGCGAGCACTAACCCTGCCGCTCCTGCTACGGCTATGAACAGAACGTCGCGGCGAGGCAGGGGGGCTTGGGGCTCAACTGCCGCGTCGAAAAGGGAAACCATGTTGGGGACCTCCTGCTGATAGGACGCCAACAGGCTCGCATAGGTCGCCTGCATGCCTCCCTTGGCCGTCTCCAACTGGCGCAGTCGCTCCTGTGCTTCGGCAAGTTCGGCAGCCGAGGTCAATTCGATCAGGGAGGCCCGCAACCGGGCGATCTCTTCATCTATCTCCTTGACCTGTGCCTCCAGACTGTCCAGTTGCTGCCCGACAAAAGCCTGCCGCTGGAGTTGCGCTTCTTGGGACACCGGACTACGACGGATCAACTCATCTGCCAGCGCATTGGCGATCAGCGCAGCCGCCCGTGGATCGGGGTCCACCACCTGAATCTCTAACAATTGAGCATCGGGATAGACGCGGGTAGTTACCTGTGTGGCCAACTGCTTTGGGTCCCGGTTGGCCCCCAGGCGATTGATCACCGCCTGCAATACCGGGCCCTCCTTGGCTAACTGGGCGTATGCTGCCGCCAGAGTATTCGCCGTGTTCAATTGCCAGGGATCCGGGTTGGGACTCTGGAGACCGGTGCCCACCATCAGAGTCGCCTTCGCCGAGTAGAGTTCCGGCTGGCGAGCCAGGAGAAGATGAGCGACAACTGCCGGGATGAGCAGTCCAAGCACCAACAGCCACCACCACCGACGCGCCAAGTTCCAATACCACCATTTTTGCCTCTCCAAAGTCTCCCTCCTGGACCTAACTACCCTTGTCCCGAATCTCGCGGAGCGGCCTCGCCCGCGAAGTAGTATCCCATCCCCCAGCGCGTACGGATATAGCGCGGATTATCGGGATCGTCCTCGATTTTGCGTCGCAGGTAGCGAATATAGACGCTCAGATACCTCAACTCCTCTGCATACTCCGGCCCCCACACGCTGGTCAGCAATTCCCTGTGAGATACGATCCGCCCCTTTTGGCTAACCAGATACAACAATAAGCGCAACTCTGTCGGCGCCAGATGCAATACCTCTCCCCGCCGCATAACCACCCCGTCTTTCACGTCAATGAACAGATTCCCGTCGTCGTAAGCCGTTCGCCACCCGCCATTCGCGCTCGCGCCGGCCCGTCGCAGAACCGTGCGAATCCGCGCGACCAACTCCTCAAAGTTACAGGGCTTGGTTAAATAGTCATCCGCTCCTAGCGAGAGGCTCCTAAGCACGTCTTCTTGACCTGACTTAGCCGTGAGTATAATGATCGGCGTATCACACATGGCGCGGAAACGCTGGCATACGGTCCAGCCGTCCATATCGGGGATCACCAGATCCAGAACAATCACGTCCGGCTGTGTCTCGTAGGCTCGCCTAATGCCCTCTTTTCCGCCCTCTGCAACGACAACCGAGAACCCCGCTCGCTCCAATCCCACCTGTAAGACGGCCAGGAAGTCGGGGTCATCATCAACTACCAACACTTTCCCGTTCACGCTTCTTACTCCGTCACAGCGTCAGCCTGGGCCAGACCCACGTCCGGTCCTCAGGCAAGACAAAAGGTTGGCAAACAGATTGCGCCTACAATTAGAAATATAGCACGGTGTCGTGTGAGATAGGTGAACGAAAGGTCAAAAAACAACAAAAGCCCCCTCACTGGCTGAGGGGGCTGGCGAGGTGCGATAGGGGTTTTACGCGAGGTCGTCCACGTCAAAGTAGTACCCCGCTCCTCGCACGGTGTGGAGATAGCGGGGTGCGCTCGGGTCCGGCTCGATCTTCTTGCGCAGCCGGTAGATGTACTGCTTCACCAAGTCGGGCTCGCCGATCCGCTCGGGCCCCCAGATTCTGGACAAAATGGCATCCGCACTGAGCACTTTGCCCATATGACGGGCCAACAAACGCAGTATCTCAAATTCGTTGGGGGTCAGATAAACAGTGCGAGCCCCAATCACCAACTCGTGGCGTCCGCAATCCAACATAACCGATGCTGCAGGGAAGAGGATCTCGACACCCTCATCGGCGCGTTCACCTACCCGGCGCAGGCAAGCCCGGAGACGACTGACCAATTCGGAGTCCTGGAACGGTTTGACCACATAGTCGTCTCCACCCACAGAGAAACCCCGTACTACGTCCTCGATCGTGCCCTTGGCGGTAACGAAGATGATGGGCACGTCCGTCATCTCCCGCAAGCGGCGGCACAACTCGAACCCGTCCACGTTGGGCATCATGACATCGAGGAGGATGGCGTCGGGGTGGAACTGGTAGGCCAGGCGCAGCCCAGAGAGGGCATCCTCGGCCACATTCACGTCGAAACCCTCGGCTGCCAACACCACCTGCAGCATTCTTAACGCCTCGGGCTGATCATCAATGGCGAGAACACGAAATCGGCGACGCATGCGGCTTCCTCCGAATAAGCCGAGCCGGCAGTCTGTAGTTCACACTCTGCATACAGTCGAGGCACATTTGGTCGGCCTTCGCCGACCTGCCCACCGCCGCGCCTATGCGTGGTGTCGGCGTTGGCGCGATCCGCCCCAAGAGGGCAATTTCAACCGGGCTGAACAATTACAGTACAATTTAGTTATACCACAAAGATCGTCTGGCGTCAACATCCCTTCCTGGTGATTATCCTCATCTCGCTGACGCGCCACCAAAGTCTCGCTTGACAGGGAGCGCAATACGCGGTACTATCTCGCAGGTGAAGAGCAGGGCCGGAATATCACTTTGGGGTTGCACACGATGTCTGAAGAGAACCTCGACCGCGTGATGGTCATCGCTGCCCATCCCGACGACCCCGAGTTTGGCTGCGCTGGAACGATGGTCAAGTGGGCGCAGGCCGGCAAGAAGATCGCCTACGTACTGCTGACCAGCGGCGACAAAGGCAGTCACGACCCGGACCTGCGCCCAGGCCGGTTGGCAGCGCAGCGCGAGGAGGAGCAGCGCGCTGCCGCACAAGACCTGGGCGTCGAACAAGTGATCTTTTTGCGCTACCCCGACGGTCTACTCGAGAACACGCTGGAACTGCGCCGCCAGATCGCCAGCCTCATCCGCCAGCATCGGCCACACATCGTGGTAACCATAGACCCGTGGCGGCACTATCAACTTCACCCCGACCATCGCGCGGCGGGCCAGGCCGCCTTGGATGCGATCTATGCTGCCCGCGAGTGGTACATCTTCCCCGAGCAGTTGATCGGCGATGTGGAGCCGTGGCGCGTCAAAGAGGTGTACCTCTTTTGGACCGACAACGCGGACTACTGGGAGGACATCACGCCGTGCATCGAGGCACGCATCGGGGCGCTGAGGCGGCACGCCAGCCAGGTTGGGTTGGACACGGCGAAATTGGCCGAGCGTATCCGCAAGTTCGCCCGCGAGATGGGTGAGAAGGCCGGCTACGAATACGCCGAGGGATTCAAGCGGTTTGTCTTCTGACGCAGACGTTGATCGAGACTTGACAAATCTTCCATCCTGGGTATCATGAAAGTCACGATGAACGGGTGTCCAGTTTGCCTTGCCTACTACTTTGCCTTCTATTTTGGCCGCCCAACGGGGCGCGGTTGCTTCACGCCGGGCGGAGGCCAGGTAGAGTAGCAGGCACAAACCCGGAGAGATGCAAAGAACGTGGAGCAGCCGCTCCACGTTCTTTTTGTTAGGAGACCAGGATAATGCCCTGTCGAGGTATTCGCGGCGCGATCTGTGTGGACATCAACGACGCCGGCGCCATCGTCGCAGCGACACGTGAACTCCTGGAGCGCATCATTGCCGCCAATGGTGTGCGTGTGGAGGATATAGCCGCTGTCATCTTTACAGCCACATCTGATTTAGATGCCGCCTATCCGGCGCGCGCCGCCCGCGAGATGGGTTGGGCCAGCGTGCCGCTCCTGTGCACACAGGAAATGGCAGTTGCAGGAAGCCTTCCACGCTGCATCCGCGTGCTCGTGTTGTGGAACACCGACCGGCCCGCGGAGCAGGTTCGCCACGTCTATCTGGGCGAGGCGCGTAATCTGCGCCCCGATCTGATATCGTAGAGCGGGACGGCATCCCGCCCTACAGAGGAGGAGGATATGACAAAAGTAGCCTTTCAGGGCGTCGCAGGGGCCTATTCGGAGGAGGCCATCCGCCAATACTTCGGCCCGGAGGTACAGACCGTCCCATGCAAGCGGCTGGTGGACATTTTTACCACCGTAGAGAGCGGCGACGCCGATTATGCCATGCTGCCCATCGAAAACGCCGTCGCTGGCTCTGTCACCGAGTCCTATGAACTGCTGATCGAGCACGACCTGCGCGTGCGTGCCGAGGTGATCCTGCGCGTGCGCCATATGCTGCTCGGCATCCCCGGCGCCAAACTGAGCGACCTCAAGCGAGTGCGATCCCATCCCCAGGCTCTGGCGCAGTGCGAGCGTTATCTGGCCCGCCACGGGCTTGAGCCAGTGCCAGCATTCGATACCGCCGGCGGCGCGCGCGAGTTAGCCGAGAACCCCGATCCGGAAACCGGCGCCATCGCCAGCGCACTGGCCGCAGAATTATATGGCCTGGAGATTCTCGACCGCAACATCGAAGACCTCTCGTTCAACTACACCCGTTTCTTCGTCCTTGGCCTGGAGGACCCGCCCCGCTCGCAGCGCAGCAAGACCTCGCTCGTGTTCACCACGCGCCACCAGCCGGGCGCGCTGTACGAAAGCCTGGGCGAGTTTGCCAAACGCAGCATCAACCTGACCAAGATCGAATCGCGCCCACGGCGCAATCACCCCTGGCAGTACCTCTTTTACCTCGACTTTGAGGGCCACTGGCAGGACCCGGAGTGCGAAGCGGCGTTGATCGGGCTGCTACGCCGCTCCTCGTTCGTCAAGTTATTGGGCTCCTACCCGGCAGCAACGACGCCGGTGGATGAAGAATAGAGAGAACCCATATGTCGAAAGGTGAGACGGATATGATCATCATCATGCAGAAAGGCGCGACGGCGCGCCAGATCGCCAACGTCACTGCCCGCGTCGAGCAAATGGGATACCGGACGCATATCTCCACGGGCGAAGAGCGCACCATCATCGGCGTCATCGGCGACGAGCGCCCGATTGACCGCGAGCAGATCGAACGCATGGAAGGCGTCGAACGCACGGTACCGATCCTGCGCCCATTCAAACTTGCCAGTCGTGAGTTTCACCCGCAGGACACGGTGGTACAGGTCAACGGCGTCAAGATCGGCGGCGAGCAGTTGGTCGTGATGGCCGGCCCGTGCGCGGTCGAGAGCCGCGAGCAGCTGATGACCACAGCGTGGGCGGTCAAAGAAGCCGGCGCCCAGATCTTGCGTGGTGGGGCGTTCAAGCCGCGCACCTCGCCTTATAGTTTCCAGGGATTGGGTGAGGAAGGGCTAAAACTGCTGGCCGAGGCGCGTAAGGAGACGGGGCTACCGGTGGTCACCGAAGTAATGGACCCGCAGATGGTGCCGCTGGTCACCACCTACGCCGACATTCTGCAGATCGGCGCACGCAATATGCAGAACTTTGCACTGCTGCACGCGGTGGGCGAAGCGCAACGCCCGGTGCTCCTGAAGCGTGGGATGATGTGCACCATCGAGGAACTGCTGATGTCCGCCGAATACATCCTCTCGCACGGCAACCATCGCGTCATCCTGTGCGAGCGCGGCATCCGCACTTTTGAGCCCTACACGCGCAACACGCTCGATATCGGCGCCGTGCCGGTGATCAAACAACTCTCCCACCTGCCGGTGATCGTGGATCCCAGCCACGCGACGGGCAAGTGGGAATTGGTAGAGCCGGCCTCGCGTGCGGCGGTGGCAGCGGGAGCCGACGGACTGACCATCGAGGTACATCCCGACCCAGAAAACGCCCTCTCCGACGGTGCCCAGTCGCTCAAGCCAGAGCGGTTCACCGCGCTGATGCGCAACCTGCGGCCCATTGCCGAGGCGGTGGGAAGAAGACTGTAACGTAATGCGTAAAACGTAATTTGCGTTTTACGTGTTATGTGTGAGACCAACGCAGTGAAACGTCTGATTGATACACGGGTTGTCATTGTGGGCCTGGGGCTGATGGGGGCATCGCTCGCCGGCGCCTTGCGCGGCAAGTGCCGTGAGGTCGTCGGTGTGGCACGGCGGGAGGAGACAATCGAGCAGGCACTCGCACGCGGGCTGTTGGATCGCGCTACAACTGACCTGCCCGCTGGTGTACGAGACGCCGACGTGATCGTGCTGGCGACGCCGGTGCGTACCATCGTCCGGCAACTCGAAGAGATCGGCACGCTCGCGCCGGCAGGCTGCCTGGTGATGGACCTGGGCAGCACCAAGCGCGAAATTGTGGCGACGATGGAACGGTTACCCGCACACATCCAACCGCTTGGCGGTCACCCGATGTGCGGCAAGGAACTCGCTGGCATCGAGGCCGCCGATCCAACGCTATATCACGAGCGTACCTTCATCCTGACCCCGCTCGCGCGCACATCAAAGGACGCGCTTGCGCTGGGAATCGCATTGGCCGAGGCCGCAGGCGCCCGCCCGCTCGTGCTCGACGCCGACCGGCAAGATTACCTGGTGGCAACGCTCAGTCATCTGCCCTACGTCATCGCCTGCGCGCTCGTCGCCACTGCCGATGCCACGACCTCCTCCGATCCCGCCGCCTGGCAAATCGTGGCGGGGGGCTTTCGTGATACCTCGCGCGTCGCCGGCAGCGACGTGACGATGATGGTGGACATTCTGCTGACCAATCGGAAGCACGTGCTGAACGCGCTCAGGGCGTATGACGCTCAATTCCACAACCTGATGCGTTTGTTAGAGGTCGGTGACGAGGGTGAAATGAGAGCGATGTTGGGCAGGATTCGGGCAATGCGGAAAGAGATGTTCCCGTGAAACGAGAAACGTAAAGCGTAAGACGCAAGGTGCGTTTTACGCTTCGCATTCTGCATAGGGAGATTCAATGGGCCGACTTGCTATACATCCTGGCAAAGTGTTACGCGGGCACATCCGCGTCCCCGGCGATAAATCCATCTCCCACCGGGCCATGTTGTTGGGGGCGCTAGCCGAGGGGACGAGCCATATCACGGGGGCTTTACTCTCCGGCGATTGCCTGGCAACGCTCGGCTGTTTGCGCATGTTAGGTGTCGAGATTGAGACCCCCATCCCCGGCCCTTCCCCCTATGAGGGGGAAGGGAGTCGCACGACCACAGTGATAGTGCACGGGCGCGGGTTACATGGGTTGCGCGCTCCTGCCGCGCCGCTCGATTGCGTGCGCTCCGGCACGACGATGCGGTTGCTGGCAGGTATTCTGACCGGGCAGCCGTTCGAGAGCATCCTCACCGGCGATCCGCAACTCTTGCGCCGGCCGATGCGCCGCGTGGTCGAGCCGCTGCGCCGGATGGAGGCCAACATCGAGGACGACGAGGGGCACGGGCCGCTCATCATCCGCGGACGGAAACTGCGCGGATACGACCACACTCTGCCTGTCGCCAGCGCCCAGGTCAAGAGCGCGTTGCTGTTGGCGGGCCTCTACGCCGACGGCCCGACGACGGTGCGGGAGCCAGGCCCGTCACGAGACCATACCGAAAGAATGCTTAGAGCCCAAATCTGCAAGTCTGCAAGTCTGCAAGTTCCTGATCACCAATCACCAATCACTCACCATGACGGAGACTGGACGATCAACCCTGCCCTGATTGACCGCCTGAGCTCGTTCGCCATGGCGGTTCCCGGCGACATCTCTTCGGCGGCATTTCCGCTGGCGGCAGCGGTGTTGGCGCCTGGCTCGGAAGTGACCGTCGCGGGGGTCGGCGTCAATCCCACGCGGACGGGGCTGCTGGATGTGCTGCAGGCGATGGGCGCCGAGATCGCGATCGAGAATGCGCGCGAGCAGTGTGGCGAACCGGTCGCCGACGTGACCGCCCGTGCGTCGGCCCTGCACGGCATCGAGATAGGCGGTGCGACCGTCGTGCGGATGATTGACGAGTTTCCCATCCTGGCTGTCGTCGCCACGCAAGCGGAGGGCAGGACGGTCGTGCGCGATGCGGCAGAGTTGCGCGCCAAGGAAAGCGATCGCATCGCCACCGTCGTCGAGGAATTGGGCAAGATGGGCGCACACATCGAGCCGCTGCCGGATGGATTTGTGGTCGAGGGGCCGACGCATCTTAAAGGTACGGCCGTCTCCAGCCACGGCGACCACCGGCTGGCGATGGCATTAGCCGTAGCGGGCCTGGTCGCGGAAGGTGGAACCATCATTGACGATATTGCCTGCGCCGCTGATTCGTTCCCTAGATTTGTCGAGACGATGCGGGAGATCGGAGCCAGTTATGATTGATGGCCACACTCAAATCGTGGGACTGATCGGCTGGCCGGTGGAGCACAGCCTCTCGCCAGCGATGCACAATGCAGCGTTTGACGCGCTGGGGCTGAACTGGCGCTACATTCCGCTGCCGGTCGCGCCGGGACAGGTCGAAGCAGCGGTGAAGGGCATCGCCGCGCTGGGATTTCGCGGCGCTAACGTGACCGTGCCGCATAAGCAGGCTGTGATCCCTGCGCTCGATGCTGTCGCCCGCGACGCCGCCCGGTTCGGCGCGGTCAATACCATCCTCGTCGAGCGGGATGCAGATGGAAAGGCGACATTGACCGGCCACAACACCGACTACAGGGGATTCACGGGCGCCTTGCGGCGGGCCGGCTTCGATCCGGCCGGCAAACGCGCGGTCATTGTGGGCGCAGGCGGCGTGGCCCGCGCGGCAGTGTTTGCGTTGCTCGAGGCGGGCGCTGCAGACATCCTGCTGTTCGACATTGCGCCGCGACAGGTCGAGGCGCTTATTGCCGACATGGGCAGCCCTGGGGCAGGGACGAGCCCTGCCCCTACGGTGCACACGTTGCCGCAGACGGATGAGAATCTCGTCGAATCGTCCCGCGCTGCCGATTTGCTGGTGAACGCGACTCCGGTGGGAATGTGGCCTCACGTCGAGAGCTCGATCTGGCCCGGAGACGCGCCGGTTCCGGCTCATCTGGTCGTCTTCGACCTGGTCTACAATCCGCCAGAGACGCGGCTCTTGCGCCAGGCACGGGAGGCGGGGGCATACACCATCGGCGGATTGGGGATGCTGGTCGAGCAGGGAGCATTGGCATTCGAGATGTGGACCGGCCATCCCGCACCGGTCGAACTGATGACCTCGGTGTGTGAGCGGGCATTGAAGGGTTGAGATGCTGCGTTTCCTGACGGCTGGTGAATCGCACGGCCCCTGTCTGGTCGCTATCGTCGAAGGGCTGCCCGCAGGACTTGTCGTGGATGTGGAAGCCATCAACCGCGACCTGGCCCGCCGGCAGAGAGGCTATGGCCGCGGCGGGCGTATGCAGATCGAGCGCGACCGGGTCGAAATCCTGAGCGGCGTGATCGCCGGCAAAACGACGGGCGCGCCGGTGACGCTGCGCATCGAGAATCGGGATTGGGCCAACTGGCGCGATCACTGGGCCACAGGCGATCTCCCCCGGCTGACCGTGCCGCGTCCCGGCCACGCCGACTATGCCGGGATGCTCAAGTACGGCCTGGATGACACGCGGCCTGTTCTGGAGCGGGCCAGCGCCCGCGAGACGGCGGCGCGCGTGGCAGTGGGCGCGCTGGCAAAACTCTTGCTCGCCGAGTTCGGCATCGCGGTGGGGAGTTACGTCGAGGCCATCGGCGAGGTCGTCGCCGCCATCCCCGATCTGCCACCTGCCGAATTGTGGGCGCGGGCTGAAGCGAGCGACGTGCGTTGCCCAAACGAGCAAGCAGCCCAACAGATGAGAGCAGCGATTGACGCGGCGCGCCGGGCGGGCGATTCGTTGGGCGGCGTATTCGTCGTCACGGCTACAGGCGTGCCGGCGGGATTGGGCAGCCACGCGCACTGGGACCGGCGGCTGGATGCGCGGCTCGCTGCAGCGGTGATGTCCATCCCGGCGATCAAGGGGGTCGAGATTGGGCCGGCGTTCGAGAATGCGCGGCTGCCGGGGACGAAGGTGCACGACGAGTTTCAAAGAATCAGCGAATCGGCGAATCGGCTGATCACGAATCACGAATCACGAATCACGATTACACGGACATCGAACCGGGCGGGGGGCATCGAGGGCGGGATGAGCAACGGGATGCCCATCGTGGTGCGGGCGGCGATGAAGCCGATCCCGACGACGGTGACGCCGCTCAAGTCGGCAGACCTGGCGACGGGGGAGCCGGCTCAGACGCAGTACCAGCGGTCAGATGTATGTGCGGTGCCGGCTGCTTCCGTCGTCGGCGAGGCGATGGTGGCGTGGACGCTGGCCGAGGCGCTGGTGGAGAAGATGGGGGGCGATAGCCTACAGGAGATGATACGACAGAAATGTCAATGAGACTGTGAGAATCAGCGCGACTGCATTTCGAGCATCATCTTTCACGGGTCGGTTGGGGTTATCTGTGAGGAGTCCCTCAGCCGCAGCGGCGCTCAAGAGGTCATCGTCAGCCGACACGAAGGCGAGAGGCGCCAGGTCGTATGCGATCAAAGCGCGATTGAGGTGCAATGCACAAGCCAGATGAACCGCGTCGTACCCGCGCAAGCGATGCCGGCTGGTCAGTTCGATGGCCTCATCTACGACCAGGCGGTTGACTGCTACCAGTGCATCCGCGGGAGAGGGTGTGTGATTAATATCGTCATCACCGGCTTTATGGGCACCGGAAAAACCGCCGTCGGGCGCGAGGTGGCGCGGCGGCTGGGGCGTGAGTTTGTGGATATGGACGTGGTCATCGAGGCGCACGCCGGCAAGCCGATCCCCCGCATCTTTGCCGAGGACGGAGAACCGGCCTTCCGCCAAATGGAGACCGCGCTGTGCGAGGAATTGAGCGCGCGCGATGGCCTGGTGATCGCTACCGGCGGCGGGGCATTGGTCAATCCGGCCAATCGGGCCGCGATGATGCGCAGCGGCGTGGTCGTCTGCCTCGTCGCCAGCCCGGACGAAATCCTGAACCGCGTGGGCGGCGACGCAAGCCGGCCCCTCCTCCAGGTCCCCGACCCGCGCGCCCGCATCGTCGAACTGCTGGCGGCGCGGCGCGAGGCGTATGCGGCGATCCCCTGGCAAGTGGAGACTACCGGCCTCTCGGTCGAAGAGATCGCTGCGCGGGTGATCGAAATCGCCGGATTCGAGACGCTCATCGTCCACTACCCCGGCGGCGAGTATCCCATCCACATCGGCGTGGGGGCACTCGCGCATATCGGCGGTGCGCTACGCGCGGCAGGCGCGCCGGAGAGAAGCCGCGTCGCTGTCGTCTCCAACCCTACCGTCGCGCCGCTGTACGGCGGGCAGGTCGAGGAATCGTTGCACACGGCGGGATTCCGACCATTTGCCTGCACGATGCCCGACGGCGAGCAGCACAAGACGCTGGATACGGTCAAGTCGCTCTACGATCAATTCCTGGCCGGTGGACTGGATCGCAGCGGGACCGTGCTGGCGTTGGGCGGCGGCGTGGTGGGAGACGTGGCCGGTTACGCGGCGGCGACCTTTATGCGCGGCGTGCGCTTCGCGCAGGTTCCCACCTCGCTCCTGGCGATGGTGGACGCCAGCGTTGGCGGCAAGACCGGTGTGGACCTGCCGCAGGGCAAGAATCTGGTCGGGGCATTCAAGCAACCTGTCGTCGTCGTGATTGATCCTGCGGTGCTGGCGACCCTGCCACCCGACGAGTTCCGCTGCGGGATGGCGGAGGTGATCAAACATGGGGTCATCGGTGACGCCGTGCTCTTTTCCGAATTGGAATCGGCGAGTCAGCGAATCAACGAATCACCAATCACTAATCCTCAATCCCTAATCACTCGCTCCCTCAGGGTCAAGGTTGCAGTAGTCGAGGAGGATCCGTTCGAAAGCGGGCGCCGCGCGGTGCTGAATCTGGGACACACGACGGGGCACGCGCTGGAACGGCTGAGCGGCTATGAGATGCGCCATGGGGACGCGGTCAGCATCGGCATGGTCGTTGCGGCAGGTATCGCGGTCGAACTGGGCCGCGCCGATCCGACGTTGCCGGACCGTATCGAAGCCGTTCTGGAAGCGTGGGGACTGCCGACGCGCTGCCCTCCGCTCGCCGCCGGGGATCTCTGGGCGGCGATGGCGCACGACAAGAAGCGGCAGGGACGCGGCCTGCGCTGGGTGCTTCCGCGCGCTATCGGCGAAGTCGAGATTGTGGAGGACGTACCAGAAAAAGTCGTCAGAACAGTCTTGCACCGCCTGGGAGCGATATAGTCCTCCTTGACGACGCTCATATTCTGTGCTAAAATCGCCGTTCAATGAGCACCGTTGCCTGTGCGACGACATCTCGATCCACCCAGAGGAGGACATTATGAAAGTATTGGTCTCTGATCCACTGGCCCAGGATGGGCTGGACATTCTACGGCAGTCATTCGAGGTAGATGTCAAGACCGGATTGAAGGAAGACGAACTGGTCAGCATCATTGGTGATTATGATGCATTGGTCGTACGTAGTGGCACCAAGGTGACTGCGCGTATCATCGAGGCAGGCAAAAAGTTGCAGGTCATCGGGCGTGCGGGCGTCGGTGTGGACAATGTGGACGTCGAAGCCGCGACGCGCTGCGGCATCGTGGTCATCAACGCGCCCGATGGCAACACCATCGCCGCCGCCGAACATACCATCGCGCTGATGCTGGCGCTGGCGCGGCACATCCCGCAGGCGCACGCCTCGCTGGTTCTCCAACGCAAATGGGACCGCAAGTCGTTTATGGGCATCGAGGTCACCGGCAAGACACTGGGGGTGATCGGTTTGGGGCGCATAGGCCGCGAGGTCGCGCAGCGTGGGCGCGGGCTAGGCATGCGCGTCCTGGGCTACGACCCCTACGTGTCGGGAGACTTGGCCGCCAGCCTGGGCATCGAAATCTGCGCGCTCGACGATTTGCTGGCGCAGTCCGATTTCGTCACCGTCCACGTCCCCAAGACCGCCGCCACTGTGGGGCTGATTGGGCGGCGGGAGTTGGGGCTGATGAAACCTACGGCGCGGCTCATCAACTGCGCACGCGGCGGCATTGTGGACGAGGCGGCGCTCCAGGAAGTGCTGGCGGCGGGCAAACTGGCCGGCGCTGCGCTCGACGTGTTTGCCAACGAACCGCCCTTCGAAAGCACGTTGCTGGATAGCCCGAACCTGATCGCCACGCCGCACCTGGGCGCTTCGACGCACGAGGCACAGGTGGCCGTTGCTTACGACGTGGCGCAGCAGGTCGTAGACATTCTATCCGGCCGACCGCCCAAACACCCGGTCAACGCGCCTGTGATCCCGGCAGAAGTCCAGGCGCAGTTATTACCCTTCTGCGAACTCGCCGAACGACTGGGACGCGCAGCCCGGCAATTGGGAGAGACACCCCTGAACCAGGTCCGCATCACGTATGCCGGACAACTGGCCGGGATGGACACGGACCTCCTGCGCGCGCTGGTCATCAAAGGGTTGTTCCAGGACGTAGTCGAAGCGCGCATCACGCCAGTCAATGCGACGCTGGTTGCCCGCGATCACGGGTTGCGTGTGACCGAGGAAAAGACCGGCGATGCGGGGCATTTCGCCAACCTGATCACGCTCGCGTTCGACGACGCCGGGAAGGAACGGCTGATCGCCGGCACGATGATGCACGGCGAACCTTTTGCCGTGCGGGTTGACGAGTATTGGCTGGATTTTGTCTTGCGTGGCTATCAACTGCTCGCCTTCCATCGAGACCGTCCGGGGATGATCGGCGCGGTGGGACAGGTGACGGCGAAGCACGACATCAACATTGCCTTCATGGGATTGGGACGTCTGCAGCCGCGTGGCGACGCGCTGATGGCGCTCACGTTAGACGAGTACGCTCCGGCGGAGGTGCTAGAGGAGATCAAACAGATACCAGACATTTATTCGGTACGGCTGCTGCAGTTGTGACCTGTGTTGCGTGGGCGAAATGTCGGGGATTTGCCGTTTTTATCTCCCAGGGTGTGGCGCCCGCCTGGGTCAGTGGGCCGCCGGAAGCGTCTACGATCTGACTGCCAGCGAACTGCCAGCCTTCGCCTCACTTGCCGCCCTGCTCCAGGCATCGCTTACGACGCCGATCCGGGCCCTGCTCCGAGAGGTCAGCCTGTCCGCCCTGCCGATCTATCCATACGCCGATCTGGATCGCGCACCCGACGCTGACATCCCCCATCTGCTGCCGCCGGTGGATCGCCAGGAAGTCTGGGCCGCCGGGGTCACCTACGCCTGGAGCCGCGAGGCGCGGGTGCGCGAGGCGCAGACCAAGGACATCTACGTGCGCGTCTACGAGGCCGAACGCCCCGAACTGTTCTTCAAATCCATTGCCGAGAAGGTCGTCGGGCCTAACGATTGGATCGGCCTGCGCGGGGATAGCCACTGGAACGTGCCGGAGCCGGAACTGGCACTCGTGCTAAACCCCGCGCTCCAGATCGTCGGCTACACCGCCGGCAACGACGTGAGCAGCCGCGACATCGAGGGCGAGAATCCGCTCTACCTGCCGCAGGCCAAGGTCTACCGCCATTCCTGCGCCCTGGGCCCGGTGATCACCCTGGCCGATGACGCGGACGGTCAGAATCTGGCCGTCCGCTTGACTATCAGTCGCGGCGGCAGCGTCGCTTTCCAGGGTGAGACGAGCACAGCCAGGATGCACCGGAGGCTCACGGAACTGGCAGACTTTTTGGGCCGTTACAACGATTTTCCCCACGGGGCCGTGCTGCTGACCGGCACCGGCATCGTGCCGGACGACCGTTTCACTTTGCAAGACGGGGACGAGGTCACCATCGAGATCGAGTCCATCGGCGTCCTGCGCAACCCGGTCAGGCAGATGTAAGCCACCAATGGCCTGCCGGCGTGGGCCAGGCTTTCGAGCCTGCCAGCAGACTGAAAAGTCTGCTCCACATCTGCTCTGATCCAACCTGAGAGTCGGTATGCCGATCACCATTGAACGCGGTACAAACCCTTACCGCGACAACGTGCAGGGCAAGGCCAACGAGCCGATCACCGTCGCCGGGTTGCTGGCGCGTGCGGAGCGCGTCCTGGGAGCCGGGCTGGACTACAGCCTGGAAGCCATCTACGACCGGTTGGAGGCGAACGCGCCGCGCATCGCCATCATCGGCGGATCGCCCGACCATCCGGCACACCTCTTCGACCTGGAGATGGCGTTCGCGGCAGCGGCGCGCATCTGGCAGCAGGGCGGCGTGCCGTTCACCTTCAGCATCCCCGTGCTGTGCGACGGCACGGCCCAGAGCACCATCGGGATGTGCTACAGCCTGCAGAGCCGCAACGCGGTGGCGGAGATGGTGGTGAGTCAAATGGAGGCTCACGCTTACCACGGCGCTTACGTGCTCAGCGGCTGTGACAAGACCCCGCTGGGCATCGTGTGCGGCCTGGCGTACCTGGACCGCGTCCGGCAACGTCGTGGCGACGCGCCGGTGTTCGCCACGTTTCATCCCGCGCACGTGCTGCGCGGCGGCAGCGTCCCACCCGACCTTGCCGCTGACCTGGAATCCGTGGCGTGCAAAGCCGAGGCGCAGGGCCACCCCGAGATCGCCGCCGACCTGCGCGACACGCTGGCGTATCCCTTACAGTGCACGACCAACGCGGCGTATCAAGGCGTGCTCACCCGGGCACGGCGCGAGGGTGTGATCAGCGCAGCAGAGCACAAAGACTATGAGCGGCGGCTGGCCGTCTACACCTGCGACGCCAAAGGCGGCATCTGCGCCTTCAACGGCACGGGCAACTCCAGTCGCCTGGCCGTTGCCGCTCTGGGGCTGACCCATCCCGCCGTCGAACTGCTCACCGGGCCGGCAGAGGTCGGGCAGGTCAACCTTGTGGTGGACGACCTGTTCACGTTCGTCAACAAGCCCGACTACAGTGTGGGGGCAATGGTGACGGCCAATTTCGCCAACGCGGTGCGCGTCCACAGCGCCACCGGCGGCTCCACCAATCTGATGCTCCACCTGGTGGCGGCAATGATCTACGCCGGTTACGACGTGGACGTGTGGACGGTTGACCGCATCCGCTGCAACCCGCCGGTGCCGGATATGTTCGACTATAGCCTGACGCAGGGGCGCGACATCTTCACCCTGGCGCAGCAATGTGCCAGCGGCGCGATCCGCGGGATGGAGACCATCTTCTACGAATTGCTCAACCAGAGCATCCCGATGGCGCTCAACGCGCCCACCGTCGCCGGTTGCACATGGGGTGAGCGGTTAGCCGACCCGCGCAACCTGAGCGCCGCCGGCGTCGCCGAAAACCCGGTCATCCTGAGCCAGCCGCGCCGGCCATTCAGCGGCGTGGATGTGCTGCGCGGTAATTTCTTCGAGAGCGCCGTGGTCAAGATCAGCGGGATGACGAGCGAGCAACTGGCCGAGTTCGACGATAAGGTGTGCGTCGCGCTGTTCTTCGAAAACGAGGAGGAAGCCAACGCCGGCCTGCTGGATGTCCATCTGCTGGAGCGGCTGAAGCGCTGCCCGGCGCTCACGCGGGAGATGCTGCTGGCGCTCGCTGCGCACAACCGCGGCAGCCCCAATCCCGTCGAGATGCAGCAATTGAAGCGCGGCCCGCTCTTCGACCGGCTGGTACAGGAGGGACTCGTCAAGATCGCGGTGGTCATCAGCGGCCAGGGGCCGCGGGCGTTTGGGATGCCGGAGATGTTCACGCCGATGCAGCACATCAACGCCAACCGCGCGCTGCGTAGACTGGCCGTGCTGATCAGCGACGGGCGCTTTTCGGGCGTCACCTATGGGGCCGCCATCGGCCACGTGACGCCGGAGGCGTTCGACGGCGGCGGCATCGGTTTCCTCAAGACCGGCGACCTCCTGCACCTGCGGCTCTCGAAGCGGCGGGTGGACCTGCTCGACGCACAAGCCTTCGTAGCCGGCCGGCTCGTCCGCTGGCAAGGAAATCTGGCCGACACACGTCGCAGCCTGGGCATGACGCGGCGCAGGCGCATGCTCGAGCGCCAGGCCCAGATCGCTGCCACCAACCACCTGCACGACGTCACCGATGCCAGTCGCGGGGTCGTGCCACGGCTCGTAGCGGAGCAGGCCACGCGAGCGTACCTGCACAGGAGCGAAGCAGAATGAACCCCTCTCAATCCAAAATCCTCGTCTTGCACGGCCCCAACCTCAATCTCTTGGGCCGCCGCGAGCCGGAGGTCTATGGCCGCGTGACGCTGGACGAAATCAACGCCGCACTGCAAGAAGCCGCTGACGCACGGGGCGCTGAGTTGCGCATCCTGCAATCCAACCATGAGGGCGCGCTGATTGACGCGATCCACGAGGCCGTAGCTTGGGCCGACGGCATCCTGATCAACCCCGGCGGATACACCCACACCAGCATTGCCCTGCGCGATGCCATCGCTGCCGTAGGCATCCCCACCGTCGAAGTGCACCTCTCGAACATCCATGCCCGCGAAGAATTCCGTCACAAGTCGCTCATCGCACCGGTGTGCGTGGGGCAGGTGTGCGGGTTTGGGTGGCGGAGTTACCTGCTCGGATTAGAGGGATTATTGGAGCACCTGAATCGCTGACTCCCTCTGCAAGGAGCCTCCTAAGTGAAAAAAGCCAACCGCCTGACTAACCTCCCCCCATATCCCTTCGCCCACTGGGAAACCCACGTCACAAGGGCTCGCCGCTCCGGCCTGGACCTCATCCGGCTCGACATCGGGGACCCCGACCTGCCGCCGCACGAATCGGTGATCGAGGCGCTGTGCCAGGCCACCCACCGGCCCGATGTGCACGGCTATCCCGGCTATCGCGGCATCCCGGCGTTGCGTCAGGCCATCGCCGATTACTACGGGCGGCGCTTTGGCGTGGAACTCGATCCCGATACCCAGGTCTTGCCGCTGATCGGCTCGAAGGAAGGCATCGTGAACATGGCGCTGGCCTGCCTCGACCCCGGCGATTTGACGCTGGTGCCCAATCCCGGCTACGCCCCCTACACGATGGGCACGCTGATGGCCGGAGGCGAGGTGTACACCTTCCCGCTTCTGCCAGAGCACGGCTTCCTGCCCGATCTCGAGGCCATTCCTGCTGAGGTCGCCGAGCGCGCCGCGTTGATGTGGCTGAACTATCCCAATAACCCCACCGGCGCGACCGCCGACCTGGACTTTCTGGGGCAGGCAGTGGAATTTGCCCGGCGGCACAACCTCCTGCTCTGCCACGATGCGCCTTACTGCGACGTGACCTACGACGGCTACGTCGCCCCCAGCGTGCTGCAAATCCCCGGCGCGATGCAAGTCGCCGTCGAGTTCAACTCGCTCTCCAAGACGACGAACATGGCCGGCTGGCGGATCGGCATGGCGGTGGGGAACGCAGAGGCAATCGCGGCGCTGGCGCAGGTCAAATCGAATGTAGATTCGGGCATCTTTCGCCCACTGCAAGAGGCGGCGGTGCAGGCGCTCTCGCTGCCGGATGAATGGATCGCAGCGCGGAATCGCATTTACCAGGACAGATTGGAGATCATCCTGGAAGGACTGATAGCAGCCGGGGTGGAGGCGACCCGCCCGCGCGCTTCGCTCTATGTCTGGGCACGCATTCCGCCGGGCTGGGCATCGTCCGAAGCGTTCGCACTGGCGTTGTTGGAGCGGACCGGAGTCGTCATTGCGCCCGGCTTCTTTTTCGGCCCGGCGGGCGAAGGTTATGTGCGGCTCTCCGTCACCGCGCCGACGGAGCGGGTGCGCGAGGCGATGGGGCGGCTGGACACATTCACAGCGGTCATCTAACAACCTCTGTCCCTTGTCCGGCTTCGCTCAATGCTCTCTCCAACAAATCGCTCACGTTTAATGCATCCGCCCAGCGGCGCAGATAGTCTTGATCGAGTCGTTCCCCTTGCACCTTGAGCACGCCCAGCACATCGCGCCATTGCCTCTCGGATACCTCGCCACCGATGCGGAACCGCTCGAGTTTAGCCAGCACGATGTCTTCGGCACTGGCAACGTAAGCCGTGCGCTCCGGCTCGGTGGCAATCACCTGCGCCACGCGCCGCTCGAACTGCGCCTGGTCGAATGGGCGCCGCTTGCACACGAACACATCCACCTTTGCAGGCAAATCTGAGGTGGTCGCAGGACGCGCAGAACGGGAATCGTCCGAGATGTCCGCACTGCCGGGGCGGACGAGCGAGGGCTACGTGCGGCTCTCGCGCAGAACCTCCTATCCTACCCTCATCGGCTGCCCCTCGGCGGCACTCCGATAGAGCGCGTCGAGAATCTCCATCACCCGCAGCCCCTCCTCGCCTGTGGCGACGTGTGGCTCGCCGTTCAGGATGCAATCCACAAAGTGACACATCGGGTTGGGGGTCGGCGGAAACGGCGGATGGAGTTTCATGTCAAGGTGGACACCGTCGCGTTCCAGATAGATCTCCGCCTCGAACTTGTAGGTCTCATCAACATTGCGCTGCACCAGCCCTCCCTTCGTGCCATACAGCCGCGTCTCCATCAACTCCGCCTCGCCGATGTTCGCCGCCCACGATGCCTCGATCTCCAACGTCGCGCCGTTCTCGAACCTGACCAGCCCGACCGCCATATCCTCCACGTCGAACGCGGCCTCGCACTCCCGCGCCAGCGCCGAGCCGAGCGCGTTATAAGTGCTCCCCATCACCCAGGTCGGCTTGGGGTAACCCATCAGCCATAACGCCAGGTCGAGGCGGTGGACGCCTAGATCAATCAGCGGCCCGCCGCCGGAAAGCGCCTTCTGCCCGAACCAGCCGCCAAAGCCGGGCAGCCCGCGCCGCCGGTGCCAGACCGTGCGCGCGAAATAGACCTCGCCCAGGATGCCGGACTCGACCTGCCGCTTGAGCGCCCAACTCTGCTCGGTGAAGCGGTAGGAAAAGTTGATCATAATGCGCCTATCCGCCTTCTGGGCGGCGACGAGCATCCGGCGCGCCTCCTCTGCATTCAGCGCCATCGGCTTTTCGCACAGCACGTGGCAACCGGCTTCCAGCGCCGCAATCGTGAGCGGCGCGTGGAACTTGTTGGGCGTCACCACGCTCACAATGTCCAACTCCTCGCGCGCGATCATCTGCTCGCCCGACCGGTAACGCTTCGGCACACCGTATCGCTCGCCGATCTCGCGCAGGCGCGCCTCGTCGGGGTCCGCGACCGCAACGACCGCGACGTCGGGATGCGTCCGGTAGCCCTCGATGTGGTAACGCCCCATACCCAAGCCGATCACGCCGACACGTATCTTGCTCATCGCTCACTCATACCCTTCCAGTTTTTCGCCGGGCAGACTTTCCAGTCTGCCGCCAGGACAGGCCAGAAAGCCTGTCTCCACATTCACGCCTCAATAGTGACACGCTCCAGCGGCTGCGGGACGTTCGGCGCTTCGGGCATACTGCGGAAGCCGACCACATTGACCGGCGCGGCCCAGCGCACCGCATTGACGATCACGCGCTGCACTTCCGGCTGGTGATAGATCGGCAACGTCTCGTGGCCCGGTTTGAAATAGAACACCTTGCCCCGCCCGCGATAAAAGCAGCAGCCGCTGCGAAAGACCTCCCCACCCTGATACCAACTGATGAACACCAACTCGTCGGGTTGGGGGATATCGAAGTACTCGCCGTACATCTCGCAGTGCGGGATCTCGAAATACTCGCCCAGCCCCTCGACGATGGGATGTCCGGGCAGCACAACCCACAGCCGCTCGCGCTCGCCGATCTCGCGCCACTTGAGCGAGCAGGACGTGCCCATCAGGCGGCGAAAGATCTTGGAGAAATGCGCCGAGTGCAGCGCGATCAGTCCCATGCCGTTGAGGACGCGCACCTGCACCCTGTCTATGACCGCATCGCTCACCTCGCCGTGCGCCATGTGCCCCCACCAGATGAGCACGTCGGTACTCGCCAGCACCTCGTCCGTCAGGCCGTGCTCCGGCTCATCGAGCGTCGCCGTGCGCGCCGTGATGTCCGGCTGATCGTTCAGGAACCCGGCAATGGCACCGTGAATGCCCTGCGGATAGATGCGTGCGACTTCCTCGCTTTCCTTCTCGTGGCGATACTCGTTCCATACCGTCACGCGAATCTTGTTCGTCATCATTCTGCCTCCCCACTCGCAACTTCCGTAAGTATATCCCGCTTCCAGGTTCTGCCAAGTAGCGCTCCGACAGTTCACAGGATGCCCACCAGATCACAATCCGGTGGCCTCGCTCCACTCTTGACGCCCTGCCAGGCTGCGGTAGAATGACGGTGTGAACTATTACGTCTGGACTATCGGCTGCCAGATGAACGAGGCCGACTCGCGGCGGCTGGCTGTGGCGCTGGAGCGGTTGGGGTATGCACCCGCCACATGCGCCGAAGAAGCCGACGTAGTCGTGCTCAACACCTGCGTCGTGCGCCAATCCGCCGAGGACAAGGTCTATGGGCGGCTGAGCAGCCTGCGCCCGCTCAAAGAACGCCGCCCACAGATGGTCGTGGGCGTGATGGGCTGCCTGGTGGGGCTGAAAGATGCGACCCCGCTACGCCAGCGCTTCCCCTGGGTGGACGTATTCATGCCCCCTTCACAGCCGGCGCCGCTGCTGGAATACCTGACCGAGCGCGGCCTGGCTGATGGAGCCCGCGCACTGGAAGCGACCCAAGCCGCCCGCCGGGGGCGCCTCTACGAGGGGGATTGGGTACTCCCGCTGCACGAGCATGGGCGCCTGGTTGCCGCCTATGTCCCCGCCGTCCTCGGCTGTTCACATGCCTGCTCGTACTGCATCATCCCCTACCGACGCGGCCCGGAGCGTAGTCGCCCGCCGGAAGAGATCATCGCCGAAGTCCAGGCGCTGGCCGCGCAAGGCGTGAAAGAAATCACCCTGCTGGGCCAGATCGTGGACCGCTACGGCCTCGACTTGCACACTGGCACACTTGCAAACTTGCAAACTTGCACACTCGCACACTTGCTCGAACGGCTTCACGACATCGAGGGCCTTGTGCGTCTCCGCTTCCTCACCTCCCATCCTAACTGGATGACGGACGAACTGCTCGACGCGGTGGCAGCCTTACCGAAAGTATGCGAACACATCGAGGTGCCGGTGCAGGCCGGTGACGATGAAATCCTGGTCCATATGCGACGCGGCTACACCACCGATGACTACCGCCACCTGATCGCACGCATCCGCGAGCGCATCCCCGGTGTCTCGATCGCCACCGACGTGATCGTCGGCTTTCCTGGCGAAACCGAAGCTCAATTCCAACGCACCTACGACCTGTTGGCGGAACTGCGGCTGGACAAGGCCCACATCGCCCGCTACTCCCCGCGCCCGCAGACGCTCGCCGCGCGCCGCTATCCTGACGATGTGCCGCCGGAAGAGAAAGAGCGCCGTCGCAAGGCGCTCGACGACCTGCAGGAGCAGATCGTGGGCGAGATCAACGCGCGCTTACTGGGGCAAACAGTCGAGGTATTGGTCGAGGGTAAAAAGAAGGCCCGATGGTGGGGACGCACCCGCACCGACAGGTTGGTTTTTTTCGAGGATGAGCGGGACTGGCACGGTAAACTGGCGAACGTGCGCGTTACCTGGGCCGGGCCATGGTCGTTGATCGGAGAGGTACTCCCCATCCCCAGAGAGGCAGAGTAACCCCGCCCCCAAGGCGGCACACTTGCCACGCCCCCCTCATCGAAGAACGCCGGCTCCCCATCCCACACCTCGATGCGCTCGCACAGCACGATGTAGAACGCCGTTGCGCCGCACTCACAGGCCGGGCGCTCGACCATGATGAGTGGCCCGCGTTCAGGATGAGTGGTAACCGCAGTCGGTCAGGTCGGGCGCCGTCACTGTAATACCTGCGCGAAATCCGCAGGCGAGACGCCGGGGCTTTCGATGCCACGCTCGGCGTAGAAACGGGCAACGGCGGCTTCTACATCCGTCACGGCCACGCCGACCAGTGCCGCTTCCAGGTCGGCCAGCCGTGCCTCCGGGTAGAAGAAAAAGTCGCCGGAGAGCGAGACGGTGGCAATCGTGCCATCCTGCACCTCGCTCGTGGCGCGGATGAGGCCGCCGGGAGCCTTGTACGCCTTTTGTCGCACCTCGACGCCGGCGCGAATCCTGACTGCGCGATCGGCGGCAGGCCGCCGTTTTTGGTACAGCCAATCGTCGGAGAGGAACTGCGTCGCCAGTCTGTCCGCCTGGGCGCGCCACTCATCGTCCACCGTCGTCTGCACCTCCAGCGGGCCGAGCACCTTGCCGAATTCCTCCGCCAGCAGATCCCACAGTTGCTCGCGGGGCGGCGCGCTGCCCAGCTCCCGCTTGACGGTCGAGAGGTTCTCGCTCAGCGTCTTGTAGATCTTGTCGCGGAATTTCTCGTCCGGCATCTTGAGCACGCGCACCATCGTCTCGTAATTGAAATCCACGATCAGATTGCCGACAAAGACGATGAACTCGCCGATCTGAGCCACGCCGTTGCCCGAGATCTTGCGCCCGTTGGCGACGATGTCGTTGACCGGCTTGTACTCGGCGGGAATGCCCAGCGCGCGGTAGGCCGCGATAGGCGCCTGGAGAAACTCGCGGTAGAACTCTTCCTTGGTGGTCGGGGCCAGCGGATTATCGCGTCGGATCACCAATTGATAGAACAGCTGCTCGCCGTCGAGATAGACCGCGCCGCCGCCGACCTCGCGCCGGAAGATGGGGATACCCTGCTCGCGGCAAAACGCCACGTCCACTTCCTGCTCCACATCCTGAAAGTAGCCGATGCAGACATAGGGGGAGCCGGGCGAGAGGAGGTTCAGCCCTTCACGGCCCAGGCGTGGTTGGGCGTGATACAGAAGTTGCGAGTCCTGCCAGGAAACGGTGCCAAGGCGATAGAGTTTCATCTTGCCCTCTAAAGTAAACGGGTAGACAAGTAACAAATAGACAAGGATTGCCTCATCCTTGTCTATTTGCTACGTACTGCTTGTCTATTATCGGGTTACGCTCTGGGCCTGGTTCAACTGCTGCATCAGGCGGGACTTGTGCCGGGCAGCGTTGTTCTTGTGGATGATGCCCTTTTCCGCCGCCTTGTCCAGCGCACTGGCCGCCACCCGCACGGCCTCGCGGGCCTCTTCGAAGCGGCCCTCTTCGATCAACTGGCGTGCCTTCTTGACCGCGGTCCGCGCGCCTCCGCGATAAACCCGGTTACGCAGCCGTCTGCGCTCCGCACTGCGCAGTCGCTTGATCGCCGATTTCGTGTTCGCCAACTCTCTTCCTCCGATGGATTGGTTCTATGAATCACCATTTTACCTCAAGTGCGCCGATTTGTAAAGGCAGGCCGTCTGGCCTATAATTCAGTGGGTAGCAATATCCTGCCCGGCGGAGACAAGATGTGTCGCTGGCTACGGGTCCATTTCTATCACTGGCGCGGGGAAATGCACCGTTTCGTGGGTAACCTCCACGGCGACCGCGAAGAACATCGCCTGGCCGTCGCAGATTTCACGCGCGCCATCGAACTGGCGCCGGATTTCGCTCAGGCATACTACGACCGTGGGCTGCTCTACTGGCGCGAACTCGGCAACCCGGAGCGCTCGGTGCACGACCTCACCCGCTTCATCGAACTCAGACCCGCCCGCGCCGAAGCGTGGTTCAACCGCGCTCTGGCTTTCCAGATGTTAGGAGACACCGCCAGCGCCATCGCCGATTATGAGCGCTATCTGGCCGTGGGCCACGATGCGGAATGGCGTGCCATCAGCCAGCGACGGCTGCAAGATCTGCGATCCGAGGTGAAAAAGGATGAGCAATCCAGCATCGGTAGGTGACCATGAAACCCGCGTAGGCGACGTTTCCGGCCCGGTACATACCGGCAGCGGCGACATCATCATCCTCGCCGACCGCGTGCGCGAGACGATCCGGCGCGCCCTGCCCGCCGCTGGGGAAGCACGGGTCGAACTGCGCGCCGTCATCGCCGAACTGACCACGCTCCAGGCCCAGATGGCGGAGTGGAAGGAGTTGCACCACCTGTTGCACGAAATCTTGGTCGCTTTTGCGCCCTTCCACGCCCGCCTGGGCCCGTTCGGCGCCGATGGCTTTACCGCCACCGAGTGCCGGGCGCTCTTGCAAAACTGGCGGTCCTGCCAGGATGGCATTGATATGCTGACGGACTTTGCCTGTGGGATCGAGCACATTGGCAGACCTTTCGAGCGAGCAGGCCGCGAACTGCGCGGAGAACGTTGGGCCGTCGAAATCGTCGCCCTGCAACTGCTGCTGGAGGACGCGCTGAAGGAAGAGTCTCCCAGCCCGACAAGTGTGCTCGAACTGGCCGAAGAGTTCAACAGCGCCTGTCACCGCCACCTGGCCCTGGCCGACCGCAAACTGCGCGCCGTCGTGGACAAGTTACAGCAACTATCCACACGCCTGTTGGGAGGGATGTTATGAGCGAGCTGCTGGACACATTTCAGAAACGCCACCAGGAGAAACTAGAACAGCTCAAGCGCGGTCCGGTGGACGAGGCTTTTCTGGACAGCGTCGCGTTACTGCTGGGCGACCTGCGGCAGGCCGGTGCCGTCATCGCCGACCCCGCCGAGCGCGGCCAACTGCGGGCGCTCGCACGCTTCTGGGGCAACGTGCTCTACGATCACACGGGCACCTACCCCGACACGACACTCCAGCCACCCGGCCCCGACCGCATCCACGCGCCGGTAGCCCCGTCCCACCGCCCGTTGCCGCCGCTGAACTGGATCCTCGCCGGTGGTGCGGCGACGATCGTCATCGCGGCCGGGCTGGCCGCCGTGGGTTGGCTCGCGCGCGGCGGTCCCGAAGCAAGGCCCGTCGCCACGCCGGCCCCCATCGTGAGCCAGGTTGCGGTGGGCATGCCGGCCACGGATGGCCCGTTGATACCAACCGACGTTTTCTGTGCCGGTACGCCCGAGATCGCTGCCCGCTTCGCATTGAAGGTACAAACCGGAACACCGTGGCACTGGGAGGTGCAGCGCGACGGCAAGACGGTGATCGGCCAGCCAACCGTGTCGTGGAAAGAGGAGGACGCAGAGCGTGTGATCACCATCCTGACTGGCGGGCCCGGCGGGGTCGAACCGGGCCAGTACAACCTGCTACTCTTTGTGGGCGATCAGATCGCGGAAGCAATCTCGTTTCGCGTTCTCGCCACACCCCCGCGTATCACCAACCTGCGGGTGAGCGACGTGCCCGAACCAACCCGTGGCTCTGCCGAGTTTGCCAGCGGCGTGCGCGTCCTTTATCTGACCTATGACTACGAAGGGATGTGCCCTGGGCTGAAAGTCGTACACACGCTCTATCGAGACGGTCAGTGGCTCCAGGGAAGCATCGAAACCTGGAGTGGTCCCTCGACCGGGTCCGCACAGGTCAGTCTCCAGGCCGCCGAGGGCGAGCCCTTCCCTCCCGGCAAGTACGAGGCGACGGTGACGGTAACCGGTGCGGAGACGACCCGTACGTCGCTCCTGATCCAGGAGTTGCAGACGGCTACCGCAATGCCCCCATCTCCCGCCCTCGGCAATATCATCATCGCTCTGGGCGTTCAACCCGACGGCACCCCGATCCTCACGGCCCCTGGCAACGTCTTCGACTGGAACACCAAGGTCGTCTACGCCATCTTCGACTACAGCGGGATGGGCGATGGGATGAGTTGGGCGGCAGTGTGGCAACGGAATGGCCAGGAGGTCGCGCGACAGGAGGGCTTCTGGGATGTGGAGAGCGCCGGGATGCAAGGAAGACGTTGGGTGGCCTACTATGACCCGCGCGGCATGGTGCTTCCCGGCGGGGCCTACAGCGTGACGCTTGCGATCGAAAACACTGTCCGGCGCAGCGCGGACTTTCAAATCCTCTTCTATGTCCCGCGAGAGACGGCAGCCCCTTGATCCCGCGCGAACGGTAGGTTGTTACGATGGACAGGAGGCGCACAATGACCAGGCGACGCACAGGCGATACGTTCCACACCCATATCGGCTCGGTGAGCGGTCCGGTGCATACCGGCAAGGGCGACATCGTCATCCAGCGTTGGGAAGCAGGGGGAGTTACAGCGGAGGAGATCGAGGCTCTACAGCGGCTGTTCGCCGACCTACGGGCCCAGGTCGGCGCCGAGGCGCCTCCTGAACTTGTGCAGGAGGCCCAGGCGCAGGTGGATGCGCTGGAGCAAGAGGCCATCGCTGCAAAGCCCGACGTGGACAGGATGCAGCGTGTGCGCGACTGGTTTCTCAAGCACCTGCCCAGGGTAGCGGGAACGGTGACCTCTGTGTTGATCAACCCCATCCTGGGCAAGGTCGTCGAGGCGGCGGGAGACCTGGCGGCAGAGGAATTGCGGCAGCGCTTCGGGCGGGAAGAAGCAAATGCCGGCAGCGCAACCCCTTGACAGCCGCCTATACCGTGTTATCATAAGTTTGGCGCCCAAGTCGGCCAGGCGGTCGCGGCCTGTGCCGTGCACAGGTCGAGGAAAGTCCGGGCTCCACAGGGCACGGTGCTGGGTAATCCCCAGGCGGGGTGACCCGACGGAAGAGGGCCACAGAAAAGCAGACCGCCCCCACCCGCCGGGGAGGGGGTCAGGGTGAAAAGGTGGTGTAAGAGACCACCGGCGTCGCTGGCGACAGCGGCGGCTAGGCAACCCCCACCGGGAGCAAGGCCAAGCAGGGGCAACGCGGGAGCGACCCTCGCGGTCGCCCTTGACACGGGGCGGCCCGTCCCGTCCGAGCCCCGGGTAGGCCGCTAGAGGCGGCGGGCAACCGCCGTCGTAGATAGATGACCGCCGCCCTGGCTCCGCCAGGGAACAGAACCCGGCTTACACGGCTGGCTTGGGCGCCAAATGGAGAATTCGGAGCGGTGCTGTTGTGTCACTTGAGCGCCTCTCCTTTGGCGATCAACCGCAGTGGGTGAAAATCGAATACGCGCGCAATGTGTTGGGCACGGATGGGAACGTAAGAGATCGCCGTGGTTGTGGTGCGGTATTCATAATGGCGTAAAAGCAGTCCCACCTGTTCTTGGGTTGCGCCGTTATCCACCAGGAGACGACTTAGGCTGCGGCGTAAGACTCTTGGGTTAACCGTGAGTGCAATTTGACAGTGTTGCCCGTGTTGACAAACCATTTCGTGAATGTCACGTCGGTCGACCGCTTTCCCGGTGGATGTCTGGAATACCGGCATTTCAGGATCAAGAGAGTTGATGTGGTTTGTCAATCGAGGGGCAAGTTCAACTGGTATTGGCAGTTCTTGGGGCTCTTTGCTCTTTGTTGTGCGTAGAATCAACCTGGTTTCACCGGACAGACGCACATCCTCTTTGTGTAGATTCTGAATCTCACTCGGACGCAGTCCGAGCCAGCACAGCAGGTCCAAGATCAGTTGAGCCCGCTCCAAATCATGGTCACTCATGGAATAGGAACTGACCGGCGTGCTGAGAAAGAGAGCGCGTTGTTCTGGCGAGAGTTGGAGGATGTCGGCTTTGGCAGTTGGCGGGATTCTGCAGGTGGCGAGATGGCGATGGAACGCCTTGCGGAACGCGTTGTGATCTATGCGTTGACCCGTGCGCGACAGAAATAGGGGGCCGGCTGTAGATGCGGGCCTGTCTGAGGCTCGTATGTACTCTTCCAGTTTGGTTATCACAGCACGTGGCAAGGAGATTCTGTTGCCATCGAAGTTGACTACACCGTCTGCCAAGTACAGGTCATCCAGATCTAGACGACAAATCGCACGAGCGCTTGTGGGCACGGCATTGTGAAGTGCAAATAGCACTTCATCGCGCGTGTTCAGTAATGGGTAATCCCAGCCCAAAAGCCAGGGAGGCGTGCTGGCAAAGCGGATAAACTCTTCCTGGTTCAGAGAATCGGTGTAAACACGTTGTTTCTTGGGGATACCGATCTCTTCCGCCGAAGGGGCCGGTACTGGAACGAGATGAACTCGGTGCAGAACCCGCCAGCATGTTTGCACACCGCGTAGTTTGCGTGCAATGGTGCTTTCTGGGTAACCCTGTTCACGAAGGTAAATCTTCCAGTTCAGCATATTTTGGGGCGTGAAGACGTCACAAACACTCATCTGACTTGAAGCCATTGTTATCTCGCTCCTGAACGAAATCGAGAAATGCCGTGAGGTCAGCCCTGTAGGCTCTGCAGGTGGATTCGGACAGCCGTCGCTCGTTGCGCAGCAGGCCCGGCATACGGTCAAGGATTTCCTGAAGAGACGCAACAGGTGGAGAGTAATGCACTGATGGATTCAACTGCTGTTCTATGAGCTGCTTCAGATTCCGAACCTCAGTGATCAGAACCTGCACCATGCTGGCCAGTTCTTGTG